>OMST01000044.1 GCA_900313815.1 uncultured Eubacteriales bacterium | reverse complement strand
TAGCACCTTTACCAGAAGATCCAATAAATCCTGTTACTCCTGGAGTATTACGAACTACATACCAAGCTTCATCACTCATAATCATTTGAATTAAAACGTATCCTGGGAACATTTTACGAACTTTTTCTTTCTTAACGCCATCTTTAATTTCTACTTCTGTTCTTTCTGGAATAATAACTTTAAATATATTATTTTCCATTCCCATGCTTTCACGTCTTGATTCTAAATAATCTTTTACTTTTTGTTCATGACCAGAATATGCATTAACAACGTACCATAATTTCTTTTCTTCTTCCATAATTACGCTCCTATTAAAGTTCTAATAAATGAGAATAATGCATCCCATCCTAGAAAAAATAATCCAAAAAATATTAACATAACCACTGTAATGCAAGAATACTTTACTAATGTCTTTCCGTCTGGCCAACGAACAGCTTTAGCTTCTTTTTTAACCCCTTTAAAGAAGTTTTTTATTTTTTTCATAATTCCTCCAAAAAAAAACACTTTCATGTGATTTACAAGTAAATATTAACATAAATATTACATGTTTTCAAGTGTTTTTATTTAATTTCTTTTATTTCATTTATTTTTATTCTTTTACCATCTATAGTTAATAAATAGTCTATACTTCTAGATATAATAATAAAATCCTTATCATAATTGTCAGTCTTAATATGTATCTTCTTTTTATATATAAAATCATTTGATTTAAACAACTCATCTATTTTATTTCTTATATTATTAATATTAATATTTTCTTCTTCATAATTATCTTTATAAGAATAATACACTTCATCATTATGACTTATCTTTTTATTTATATTGTTAATAAAAATCTTAGGTAATTTATTCATATTATTCACCTAAGATATTATACTCTTTAATATTCTAAATATTCTTTTCGTTTTAAATCTCTTTCTTTAATACTTTCTCTTTTATCATATAATTTTTTACCTTGACAAAGAGCAAGTTCTATTTTAACCTTTCCATGATTAAAATATATCTTTAATGGTATTAATGTTAATCTTTTAAGATTTACTTCATTTTCAATTTTAATTATTTCTTTCTTATGAAGTAATAATTTTCTTTCTCTTCTTTCATCATGATTAAATATATTACCTTCTTCATATTTACCTATATATATATTAGTAAGAAATACTTCTCCATTTTTAACTCTTGCATAAGAATCATTTATATTAGTATTACCTTTTCTAATACTTTTAATTTCAGTACCTTTAAGTTCAATACCGACTTCAAATGTTTCTTTTATAAAATAATCATGATGAGCTTTTCTATTTAATATTTCCATATTATAATTTCCTTACCATTGTAAAGTCTGATTCTCTTCTATCAGGATATGCTCCTGTACAAACCATTAAAATTCTATCTCCATATCTTAAATACATTCTACCATTTCTAGAATATCCGAATAATCCTTCGTTAAATTCAAATTTGTCACCAATAGCTTTTTTATGTTCTTCTGCAAATGCATATCTTTCTTCATCAGTTTCTAATTGCATAAATTCTTTAGAATCTATTTCATCTAAGAAGAAATCAACTCTTCCTTCAATACAATTATCAGTTTGTGCAAAGAAACCGCTTTTCATCATATCGTATACATTAGCTTCATACACTGAACCTAATTTACTTTCTAATATACGCGCATTTAAGTAATCCCATACTGCATGTTCACACTTATCAGCATCTTGTTCACATAGAGATATTTTTTCACATATATCATCTAAATAATTACCCCAGTATTTTAATGTTTCTACATCATGCTTCTTTTCAACAACAAATACTTTAAACATAGTATGTACTAATAAATCTGCCATTCTTCTTATTGGAGAAGTATAATGACAATATAAATCACTAGCTATTCCATAATGTCCATAATTAACTGGAGTATATTTAGCCTTTTGCATGCATCTTAATAATTTATCACTAAATGCACTATAATTATTTTTATCTTTTAATGCTTCTAAAATATTTGCTAAATCATGATTAGTAACATTTTCAGGATCTATTTCATATGGTAATGTAATACCATATGCTTTTAACATATTTACAAAATCCTCTACCTTCTTAGGATTTGGATCTCCATGTGTTCTATATACAAATGGTATAGTTTTTGTAAATATGTCTTTCATCTTATCGACCATAAATGATGCAAATGCTTCATTAGCATAAATCATCATATTTTCAATAAGTTCTTCAGCTGGTCTTTGTATTCTTCTCTTAACATCTATTGGATTATCATTTTCATCAAAAATATATTTTGGTTCTCTACCATCAAAGTCTACTTTACCACGTTTCTTAAGGGTAGATTTCATTATTCTAGATGCTAAATAATTATTAAGTACAACTTTTCTAGTAGGAATATTTACTTCAGTACCAGGTTTAAAATCTGTATCTGTATTTACTTTCCATAACTCTTCCGTAGTTAATCCATATTTATATGCTATATCATCAACAGTTTCATTATCTTTAACTGTATATTTTAAAGTTGTATAGTCTTTAGTATCTTCAGTATGTTTATTATCAATAATATCTTGTACAGCATCATAATTCATCTTTTGTTTAGATTTAATTATTGATGTAAATACTCTATCATTAATTCTTTCTCCAGCAGGAGTTAATTCAAATTGAACAGATACTGCAAATCTATCTTCATTAGGGTTTAATGAGCAAATACCATTTGAAAGTTCAATTGGAAGCATTGGTCCAACTTTATTTCCTAAATAATCTGAATTACCTTTAAACTCAGCATATTTCCATATTTCACTACCCATTTTAACATAGTGACTTACATCAGCAATAGCTACTGTTATTAAAAAGTTACCATTAGGAAGTATTATTGTATTAACAGCATCGTCTATATCTTTAGTATCCTTACCATCAATAGTAGCAATAGTTTCTCCTCTTAAGTCTACTCTGCCCGATTTTAGTCCCTCTTCTACTTCTTCATGAGTAAGATATGTTTTAAATTGTTTAGCTTCTTCTAATACTTCTCTTGGAAAATCTAATCTTCTTCCAAATTCACTAGCTATCATACCTATTGGAGTATACATACCAGCAGCATTCTTATGTCCAATAACATACCCTATTCTAGCTAGCACTTGATTTTTGTTAATATCTCTAACATACTCTAAATGAACAATTAAACCATCTACTAAATTAATACCACAATTTTCTAAATCATCAACTTCTACACGATAAGGTAATTCATCTAATGGTTTAATTTTAAATACACCATTTTCATTTACTACTTCAGCTAAACCACGTCCTAAAGAACGTTTTATTATTCTAACCACTTTTCCTTCATTTTGATCTTTATTAACATAATCAACTAGAACAGTATCTTTATCACGAGCGCCATTCATATTTGATCTATTTATAAATACATCATCAGAACCTTTAATAAGTACATGAGCATTACCTTTAATATGTTCATCTATTACACCAACAAGTAATTCATTCTTAACATAACCATTATTATTAGTTACTCTTATTAATCCTTCTTGGCATAGTTTATCTATAATAGCATAAACTTCTTCATAATCTTTAGCAGTATTAACAGGTTTAACCATATTAACTACTTCCATTATATTTAAACTTTTTTCTGCTTTTTCAAATAATTCAAGTACTTTTTCTCTCATAGTAATACCTCTCTTTAATTTTAGCATATAAATTAAAAAGTTCATACATAAATATGAACTTTTTTAACTTTTTTATAATGATAAGATAAATGAAATTATTATAAATGCAAAACCTAATAGATAAGTTAATCTAGTTATAATAACCTCTAATCCTCTTTCTTTAGTTTTACCTAATAATATATTATTACCACCAGTAATTATTTGACTAGCATCACTAGCTTTATTACTTTGTAGTAAAACTATCATAATAATTAATACTGATATTACTATTAATAATGTTTCCATATATTTCTCCTTGCCAAAATATTATATAATAATTTTTAATATTTTACAACATTTATTTTAATTAGGCATTGAATTTGTTGGTACTACTATAACCGGGCGAATGCCGCTGCTATTGTCAGTCCAGAAGAAGCTGCCGTCCAGACTGCCACCATACACGTCCCTAACGACGTACTGACTGCTAGCAGAGCCAAGCCAATAAGACCAATTACCTTTTATTGTGCTTGATAAACTATTTGCTTCTTCATTTGTTAATAGTCTTCCTGATATATTATTTGGGGCTCCTAAACTCTTTAATCTGTTTACATATCCTTCTACATAATATGCAATTGTATATCCATTATCTTGTGCTGCTCTAAATGGATTACTCCATATTCCATACTCTGGTGCTACACTTGACATACTACTATTGTATACATATGGATATGGTGTTGAATATGTTCCTGTTTTTCCAGCTGCATTTG
>OMST01000052.1 GCA_900313815.1 uncultured Eubacteriales bacterium | reverse complement strand
ACCGCCATGTGGCTTCATAGCTCAGTTGGCAGAGCACAAGACTGAAAATCTTGGTGTCGTTGGTTCGATTCCAACTGAAGCCACCATCTTAAATTATTAGCGCTAATGCGCTCATAGCTCAATTGGATAGAGCATTTGACTACGGATCAAAAGGTTAGGGGTTCGACTCCTCTTGGGCGCACCATTATTTTTCGGGAAGTGGCTCAACTTGGTAGAGCATTTGGTTTGGGACCAAGGGGTTGCAGGTTCAAATCCTGTCTTCCCGACCATTGTTAATTAAGCATGATATTCATGCTTTTTTATTTTTATAATAATTACTATGAATTTCAAATGTAAATTAATAGTATTAAGTATTTATTAAACTATGCAGTTATGTTATAATATAACAAAATGAGGAGAGTTTATTATGAAAAGAAAAAATAATAGCGAAGCTTTTTTACAAAAGATTTTTGAAAGATCTCAAGATCCTATTGCACAATTAGAAAGAATAAATAGTATAGTACCTATATTTTTTGCTAATGAGCAAAATGTTGCATTAGCAAATAAAAAACTAGATAGCTTTGGTTATCAAATAAATGATCAATATGTATCAGAAATGAAAAATCAAATTCAAATGTTTGGTCATCCATCTTGTGGTTCTGATACTGGTTATGGGAGTGGTCATCCATCTTGTGGAATTGGTAGTGGATACGGCAGCGGTCATCCATCTTGTGGAATTGGTAGTGGATACGGCAGCGGTCATCCATCTTGTGGTTCTGATACTGGTTATGGAAGCGGTCATCCATCTTGTTGCAATTCAAAAAATGAAAGAGGCATATCATTATTAGTTAGAATAAATAATAGTGGTAGATATAATGAAGTTAGAATTTAGAAATAAGAAATACGAAATCAAACCATATGCTTGTTCTCCATGTAACGAATTTCCCTTTTATATAAACATTACAAATATATGTAATGCAAAATGTGATTTTTGTTCAAATGCTTGTAATAAAGATTATGGTAAATTGGATTTAATTTATTTAAAAGAAATTTTAGATAAAGTATATGATAAAGTAAGTAGATTCTCTATTAGTGGTGGTGAGACTTTAATTAATCCTAAAGATTTAGAAGAATTACTAAAATTATTACATAATTATGATAGACGAATAACTATGAATACAAATGGGAGTTTTTTACTTGATAATATAGATATGCTTAATAAGTATACTAATATTGAATCAATACAATTAAGTAGACATCATTATGAAGATGAAAAGAATAATGAAATATTTAAAATTAAAACATTAACTTTTGATGATTTAAAAAAAGTTAAAACAAACGCAGATTTAAGAATTAATTGTTTACTTATAAAAAATTATATTGATTCAAAAGATGAAATAGTTAAATTCCTAGAGAAAATAAGTGAAACAGATATTTCACAAGTTGGATTTATTTCGATGATGCAAGTTAATGATTTTACAAAAGAAAATTTTGTAGATTATAGAGATATACTTTCATCATTAAACGATGATTTTCTAGAAACTAAAAAAATGGCTGATGGGAAACGATGCTCTTGTGCTAATTATTTATATGTAGCTAAAAATGGAAAAACAATATTCGTTTATTTTAGATACACAAAAGAATATGGATATGGTGGAAGAAGTTTATTCTTTGATAGTGCTGGATTAAAAGAAGGATATTAATTTATATAATAAAAGATGATTTGTGTTAATTAAAATCATCTTTTTTAATGTTATTATCTAAAAGTTTATAGTGAAAAGCCACCATCTTTAATAATTAGCGCTAATGCGCTCATGGCTCAATTGGATAGAGCATTTGGTTTGGAACCAAGGGGTTGCAGGTTCAAATCCTGTCTTCCCGACCATGAGTTAATAAGTTCATAGAAATATGGACTTTTTTAATTTGTTGCATTATTTTTAGACTTGTTTTTGGACTTATTTTTCAAATTTTATTAAAAAGTGTTATAATTTTATATATTGGTGGTGGATAATATAAAATAATCATAATATTTTGAAATTACAATAATATATGAAAATATATAATAAAAATGTAAGGTGATTATATGTTAAAAAATAATAAAATTAAATTATTAATAATAGCTATAGTAATGTTAATAATCTCTTTTATTTTTATTCTTATTAATGGTAAAACATATATATATAAAATAAATCTTAATTCTAATGTTGATAATATAAATGATATCAAAGTTGTTTTGGATCAAAGAAAAGAAGTTTTAACTATTATAGATAAGAAAATAAATAATAATCAAATAGAGTTTAAGTTAAAAGGTTTGAATAAAGGTTATGCATTTATAGATGTTCAAGTTAATGATGAATCTTTTATGGAAAAATTCTATGTACATAGTTTTGGTATTATTACACAAAATCATTATTTGGGTAGGTGTTCTGGTGATATACTTATCCAATTGTTGTTAATTATATATACATTTATTATATTGATATTATTAATTAAAAAGTATCGTATAAATATGAAAGATAATATATATCAATATAAAAATGTTACATATTTAGGAATTATTATTTTTATGATAATGATGTTTATAAATATGTGTTTACAGATGGTTAATTATCAAGGATTAATAAATTCTATTCATAATATAATTGGATCAGTTTCTTTCTTTTCAATAATAATTTTTCCTATAGCAATTATAGTATCAATATTAGTTATAATAAGTAATATAGTACTGATGAAAAAAGAAGGTTTTACATGGAAAAATATGTTAGGTATTATATTAGGTATCTTTCTTATAGTAGCAACATTAATTCCTAATATTACTTATAATTATATTCATAGAACAAATATTATAGATATTTTTAATGAAAAGAGTATTGGTTTATATATTTATACTTTTATAGAAACATTTATTTATACAAGTGTTACTTATTTAGAATGTATATTACTCGGAACAATTATATTAAGTATTAAAGCTGCTAGAAAAATTCCAACCTATGATAAAGATTATATAATAATACTAGGATGTATGATTAAAAAAGATGGCACTTTAACACCATTATTAAAATCAAGGGTGGATAGAGCAATAGCTTTTGCAAAAATGCAAAAAGAAAATACTAATAAATCTATTACTTTTATTCCTTCTGGTGGAAAAGGAAGTGATGAAATAATTTCCGAGGCAGAAGCTATTAAAAAATATTTAATAAAGGCAGGCATTAAAGAAAGTTCTATTATTATAGAAGATAAATCAACTAATACATATGAAAATATTAGAAATTCTTATAAGTTAATAAAAGATAAAAATAAAAAATTTGCATTTTCCACTACAAATTATCATGTTTTTAGAGCGGGTATAATAGCAACAGATCAAAATATTAAAATAGAAGGTATTGGTTCTAAAACCAAATCATATTTTTGGATTAATGCATTTATTAGAGAATTTATAGCAACTCTATATTCTGAAAAGAAAAAACATGTTAAAATAATTAGTGTAATAATGATAATTTGTATTATTCTAATAATGGCTATACATATATCAAATTTATTATAATGTAGGAGGAATATATGAAATCAGAGAAAAATATTTTTATAGCATTTATATTAAATTTATTATTTTCTATTATAGAGTTTATCGGAGGAAGTGTAACTGGAAGTATCGCTATTATATCTGATTCAGTTCATGATTTTGGAGATGCTTTGAGTATAGGAATATCATTCTTTTTAGAAAAAAAGAGTAAGAAAAAAGCTGATATGAACCACACATATGGATATATAAGATATTCTGTTATGGGGAGTGTTATTACTACCATTATATTATTAGTTGGTTCTATATTTGTTATTTATGAATCTATTAAGAGAATAATAAATCCTATACCAATTAATTATGATGGAATGCTTATTTTTGCTATATTTGGTGTAATAATTAACTCTATAGCAAGTTATGCTACTAGAGAAGGTAAGTCATTGAATCAAAAAGCAGTTAATCTTCATATGCTAGAAGATGTTTTAGGATGGGTAGTAGTTTTAATTGGATCTATCTTAATGAGATTTACTAATATATCAGTAATAGATCCTATTCTTTCTATAAGTGTTGCTTTATTTATATTTGTTAATGCATTTAAGAACTTTGGAACAATACTAGATTTATTTTTAGAAGTAACTCCTAAAAATGTTAATATTAAGGAATTAAAAGAACATATATTAAAAGTAAATGGAGTATTAGATGTTCATCACATTCATGTTAGAAGTGTAGATGGATACAATAATTTTGCTACTCTTCATGTTGTTGCTAATAAATATTCTGATAAAATAAAGAATGAAGTTAAAGAAGAGTTAAAAGAACATAATATATGTCATTCTACTGTCGAAATAGAATTACCTAATGAAGAATGTGAAGATGAAAAATGTAATGTTAATAATATAAAATCAACACATCATCATCATCATTAATATATACGTCTTATTGACGTTTTTTAATTTTAATTTGACTAATAATTTGTAATTGTTTATAATTTGTGGTAATCTTATAATAGGTTATTATTAGATGAATATAATAATAAATAAGGAGTTAATATGAAAAGAGTATTTAAAACTATTTTTACTATTTTTATATCACTTATGTTTATGTGTTCTTTTAATGCTGTGTCTAATAATACATCGCTTAAAGATTTAAAAGATGCATTAGCTAAATATAAAGCTACATATGATTCAGTTGTTAACAAGCAAAATCAACTTCAAAAAGATATGAAAAATATTGAAGGAGAATTAGACAAGATATCAAAAGAAATTGATGAATATGAGGAATCTATTAAACAATCTAAAGCAAGAGTTGCTGAATTAGAAGAGAATATTAAAGAAAAACAAGCAGAAATAGATAATCTATTAAGTTTTTTACAAATAGCTGATGAGGATAATATATATTTAGAATATATATTTAATGCTAAAACATATGCTGATTTTATATATCGTTCTTCAGTAGTAGAACAATTAACTAAACATAATGATGAATTAATCACTGAAATGTCTAATTTAATTGAGGAGAATAAGCAAGAACAACAAAGATTAGAAGAAAAAATAGATGAGTCCGAAAAAACAATTGATAGATTAAATGAGACATTAAGAAAATATAATCTTACAATGGATGATTTAGTTGATGATCATAAGGATGCTAAGGCAGATTATGAAGCTTCTCAAAAAGAAGTTGAAGCTTATGAAAAACTATATAAACAAAATAATTGTAGTGAAACAACACCAATTATAGATTGTATAGATATACCTTATGCATCTGGATTTATAAGACCACTTGTTAGTGGATCGATAACTAGTGAATATGGTCTTAGATATCACCCAACACTACATTATTATCGTATGCATAATGGAATAGATATTGGTGTCGCAATGAATACAAATGTGTATGCAGTAGCAGCTGGTATAGTAAGTAAAGTAGTAAGAGTTGCTAGACCTAATGTTCCTAACTCAAGTTGTGGTGGAAACATGGTATATATAAAACATAGAGTTAATGGAAAAGAGTATACTTCTGTATATCAACATTTACATTCAATTAATGTTAATGAGCAAGATTTTGTAACAGCTTCTACTGTTATAGGTAAATCTGGTGGTGGAGAAAGTTATGATAAGTGTACTACTGGGCCACATTTACATTTTGGTATGATGAAGGGTAGCACTTATGAAAACCCTAGAAACTATGTCAATTTCCCTCCATTGTATGGAAGGTTTACAAGTAGGTGGTAACACCTACTTTTTAATAGGAGAACTTATGAAAAAGTATTTGAATAATAAAATTGTTTTAATGATATTAATATCTTTATTAATAATAATATTTATATTTAATGATTATTTCTTATATAAAACACCTATTTTAAAGATAAATAGAATTGATACAACTGAAGAGCAATATGGATCTTATAATGAAAAATATTATAATCAAAAAATAAGTGGCTATATTATGAATGGTAAATATAAAGGTAAAAAAATCACAGTAACAAATGTATCATCAACATCAGGTGTTAATGATGAAAAGATACATAAACATAGTGAATTATTTGTTAATATTAATGATGATAATAGTTCTATAATAGGTATCAAAAGAGATAAATATATAGCTATATTACTTGTATTGTTTATTGATATGATAATAATTATTTCAGGTAAAAAGGGAGTTAAAACATTAATCAGTCTATTAGTTAATGTTATAATATCTGCTTTAGCAATATATGTTTTTCAAAGCAATGCAGAAAGATTTAATTTGTTATTATTATATATTATAGTATCAATAATATATATAATAACATCATTACTAATAACTAATAAAAGAAGCCCTAAAACATATACGGCTATAGTATGTAGTATTATATCTTTATTTACTTCATTTGGATTATCTTATTTAGTTATTCATTTATGTGGTAGAGATGTATCTATATGGACAATGGAATATATTGAATATGTAAGAGATTATGAAAATTATTTTTATGTATATATATTATTAAGTGGTCTTGGAGCTATTATGGATATATCTATTACAATTGCATCTTCATTAAATGAGTTAATTGATAATAATTTTAAAATAAGTAGAAAAGCTTTATTAAAATCTGGAAAAGAAATATCTAAAGATATAGTAGGCACTATGTCTAATGTAATGTTATTTACATGTTTTACTCCAATTATACCGATAACATTTTTAGCTATTAAAAACAACATGCCGCTTTTAAGAGCTATAGCTTCTTATGGAGAAATAGAACTTACTATTGTTTTATGTAGTTGCATTAGCATTATTATTGCTATACCAATATCACTATACTTATCAGTATATTTGTTAAAGAAATATAAAAAGGAGGTAATTAAATGATAAAGATACTTTCTTTGATTTTCTTAATATTATTAATACTTGTAGGTAGGACTAGAGGATTAAAAACATTTGTAGTATTTTATTTAAGTATATTCTTAATAATGTTATATTTAACTTTTATTAGACTCGGACTAAATGCTATTATATTAGCTATAATAACTTGTATATTAGCAGCTTCTACAATATTATTTATATTGAATGGTTATAATGTTAAGACTAAATCGTCTTTTATATCTATTATGTTTGTTTTAATATTTGTATTATTAATTACTATGTTTATAGGTAAAACTGCGAATATACGAGGTTTCTCTATTGAATCTATTGAGAGTATAGGATATTATTCACATGATATTAATTACGATATGACAAATGTAATTATAGGAATGTATTTAATATGCACAATAGGAACTATTATAGATACGTCTATATCTATTAGTTCTGCTATGTATGAAATATATAGAAATAATAAAAAAATAAGTTCACATGAGTTATATAAATCAGGAATGAATGTTGGCAAAGATATATTAAGTACAACTATTAATACATTGTTTTTTGCAGTTGTTAGTAGTTTTATAGGTTTCTTTATGTGGTTTTATTGTGTATCATTTAATTTCTGGTCTGTATCAAAATCATTTGAACAAAATGTTATTCAATTATTACTATGTTTTATAGCATCAGTAATGATTATTCCATTAACTTCATATATTAGTTCAAAGATGATTATTAAAGATAGTAAATAATTGTATGAACTATAATCATGTGTTATAATTTATATGTATATTTGGAGGCTCATATGAAGAAAAAGATTTTTGGATTAATTTTATTATCTGCTATGTTGTTATTATTTAGTGGTTGTTCAAAAAAAGTAAAAACAACTGGTGACTTTTTAGAATTAGCAGGTAAATATGAATTAACTGTATCAGATGGAATGATTCATTATGCAGCTTATGATTTCTTTTTAGAATCTCATATAGCTAAATCAAATAATGGATGGCAGATGGAATTTAATGTATTAAAAGATAATGATAGTGCTGTTACGATATTTGAAACTAATAAAGAATTATTTGAAAAATCTAAAGTTGATTATTCAATAGAAACCAGTGTTAATGGATCAAATTACAATAAATATGGTTTAACAACTGGTGGATATTATATGTATATATCTAGAGTGGAAAATACATTTATATATTTAAAAGTAGAGGAAAAGTATAAAGAAGAAGTACAAAATATAATTAAAGAATTTGGATATTAAGAGGTTTATTATGATTTGTAAGAATTGTGGGTTTCCATTAAAAAGTGATGATCAATTTTGTCCTAATTGTGGAAATAAAGTGGCTAGTGCAACTGATATAATTGAAATAACTGATGAAGTAGAAAATAATAATGAAGTTACTTCTTCTATACCTGAAGAAGCTCATGTTGAAGAAGAAAAAGACGCAGTAGTTAAAGAAAAAAATGTACAGGTTAATCCTTCAAAAGATGATACTGAAAAGGTAGAAGATTGGAAATCAATTACTTCTTTCATTATTGGTATATTATCTATAATATTTGCTTTTGTTGTAAATATATTTGTATTGCCATTAGCAATATTTGGATTGATTATTGGTATACTTAGTAAACAAAAAGGTGCTTTTAAAATAATCGGAATAATACTAAATATATTAGCTATTATTAGCTCTATAATAGTTATATTTGTTTTAACTGCTATATCTATGGGAGCATTTGATACTAATTATTTTGAAGGTGATGGATTTAAATATCAATATAATTATGAATGGAGAGAAAGTAAATTAACAGATGGCAAAAGAGTATTGCAATTTAATGGTACAAATGCATTTTTATCCCCTGTTGCAAGAGAACAATTGACATCATCTATTACTTGCGATTATAGTTTAGACTCATGTAAAGAATCTTACTATGATTATATATATGATTCTATGTTACTTGGTATTGATGATGAAAGTATAAAATTAGAAAAAACTGATACTAAATATAAACTATTAAAAGATGATATTTATTATTCTATGATAGATATTAATCAATCTTCTAATATAACTGGTAGATATTATATATTAATATCTAAGAATAAAGATGCTGCTTTAACATTTATAGTATCAGTTAAAAATAGTAATATTTCTATTTTACATAATAAAGTTATAGAGACATTATCTAATATAGAGATAGAAGAAAGAGATTATGAGGCTAATGATACTACTAATACCGATGGTGACTCTCAAATAATAGGATCAGAATTATTAGGATATATTAGTTTACCAAATGATTGGACTAAAGATAGTATTCAAAATAATAGTGTACAATATCATTCTAATACATCATATGTAATCAAAATGGGTGTATATGATGATAGAAAAAGTCCGAAAGAATATTCTATTGATTATGCATCTAATATGGAAAAAGATGGTGCAATAAATGTAACCACATCATTAGTAAAATTATCCAATTATGTTGCATATAAAGTATATGGTTACTATGAAAATGATAGTAAGAATTTATTAATATGGTTCTTTGAACCAGAAGATAAAAAAACACATTATATATTAATGGAAGGGCCTGAGCAGGCATCAAGTAATTATAATATACCCCATACATTTAAATTACAGAATAAATAATATTTATTCTGTTTTTAATATTGAAAAAAAGCATATTATGTATTAAAATACAAAGTGCTATGGAAGGAGGAAATAAGATGCTGGAATTAAAACATGTAACTAAAGTATATAAAACAGAAAGTTTCACTCAAAAAGCATTAGATAATGTTAGTTTAAATTTTAGAAAATGTGAATTTGCATCTATTTTGGGGCCTTCTGGAAGCGGTAAAACAACTTTATTAAATATAATAGGTGGTTTAGATAAATATACTAGTGGAGATTTAATTATTAATTCTACTTCAACTAAGAAATATAAAGATAGTGATTGGGATAGTTATCGTAATCATAGAATAGGTTTTGTTTTTCAAAGTTATAATTTAATATCTCATCAAAGTGTATTACAAAATGTAGTTCTTGCTTTAAAATTATCTGGTATTTCTAAAAAGGAATGTATAGATAGGGCTAGAAAAGCATTAATAAGCGTTGGACTTGAAAACCATATAAATAAAAAACCTAATCAACTTTCTGGTGGACAAATGCAAAGAGTTGCTATAGCACGTGCTCTTGTTAATGATCCAGATATATTACTTGCTGATGAGCCTACAGGTGCATTAGATTCAGAAACAAGTATTCAAATTATGAATTTACTCAAAAAGATTGCAAAAGATAAATTAGTAATTATGGTAACTCATAATCCTGATTTGGCAAAAGAATATTCAAATAGAATTATTACATTAAAAGATGGAAAGATAACATCTGATACAAATCCATATAAAGAATCTAAAGAAAAAGAATTAAATAATGATAAAACCAAAAGAACAACAATGTCTTTTCTAACAGCATTATCTTTATCATTTAATAATTTAATGACTAAAAAAGGTAGAACAATATTAGTTTCTTTAGCAGGTTCAATTGGAATAATAGGTATAGCTTTAATAATGTCTTTATCAACTGGGTTTCAAAATTATATAGATAAAATACAAGAAGATACTTTATCTTCATATCCGTTAACTATATATCAAGAAAATGCTGATATGACCCAAATGTTACTTTCTATGATGGGAAGTAGAGAAGATGATACTATGGAAGGTAATAAAGTATATGAACGTCAATTTGTATCTTCTATGTTTGGTAATGTTAGTAAAAATGATTTAAAGAATTTTAAAATATATTTAGAAAAGAATTATAAATTAATAGAGAATGATGTGTCTTCTATAAAATATAGTTATAGTGTTAGTCCTTTAATATATAGTAAATTAAATAATGATATATATAAATTAAATCCTAATTCTATGATGGATATGGCAGGGTTTGGAAGTTCTAGTATATATTCACAATACTCAAATATATATTTTGAAATGCAAGATGATATTGAATCTTTAGAAGAACAATATGATGTTTTAGCGGGTTCTTGGCCTAAAGAATATAATGAATTAATAATTGTATTAACAGAGCCACATACTATTGCAGATATGTTAGTTTATTATTTGGGGCTTAGAAATCCAGAAGAATTAAATGAAATGATTCAAAAAATGATGGCAGGAGAAACTGTTAATATAGAGAATAAACCATATGAATTAACATATGATGAATTATTAGAATTAGACTTAAGACTTATAAATAATACTGATGTATATAAATACAATTCTAAATATAAAATATATGAAGATATGAGTGAAGATGATAATTATATGATGAACTTATATAATAATGCTGAACACTTAAAAATAGTAGGAATAGTATGCCCTAAAAAAGGTACTACTTCTATGGCTCTTCAGAATGGAGTTGCTTATACTTCTAAGTTAACTGCTCATATAATAGATAAATCTAAAGAAACAGAAATTGTTAAAAAACAATTAGATAATAAAGAAATAGATGTATTCTCCAATACAAGATTTGATGAAAAAAAGAGTAACTCTAATTTAGATTTTGATGACTTAATAAAAGTAGATAAAGATCAATTAGAAAAAGCGTTTAATATTAATATAGATGAAAATAAGTTAAAAGATACAACAAGTAATTATATGAATGAAATATCATCATCTATTACTGCAGATATAGATCCTGCTAAAAAAGCATTTGATGATACATTAAAAACTTTATCAACTAATATAATGAATAATTATATAAGTAATCCTAAAAAAACAGGCATTATGAATATGCCAGTTATATTCTTAAATGATGTAGATAATATTGTTAATGAATATATGAATAGTGAAGAAGCTACTAATATGTTAACAAGTTTAGAAAATAATTATGTTGTTCCAAAAGATATATTTAATAGTACTTATACATCATTAATATCTGGATTATTAAAAGGATATATAAATGTTTATAATCAAAATGATACTTCATTTACAACTGATACTAATAATCCAGGAGCCCCTCTTATGAATGCAGCTGTAGAACCCACAATAACAGAATTCATGAAACAAGCTATAGTAGTAACTGCATCTGAAGCAATGGCAGAAAAGATGACAGAAGCAGTAATGCAAAAACAAATATTAACTAAAGTAGGAGAGCTATCCGGAACATTGATGAATAGTTTAGCAAATGCATTTAATGTAGATCCTTCTAAAATAGCTAGTGCATTTAAATTTGATTTAAGTGAAGATGAGCTTAAGAGAATAATGACTGCTATGATGGGTAAAAGCAATGGAGGAAATGCAACATTAAATTTAGTAAATTTAGGATATCAAGATATTAATGAACCATCAGCAATAGCATTCTATTTTAAGAGTTTTGATTCAAAAGAAAATGTTATAAAATTTATAGATGATTATAATAGAAAAATGGAAGATAAAGGATTTGAAGATAAAGTATTAAATTATACTGATACCACTGGTATATTAATGTCTTCTGTTAAAAAAGTAGTTAATAGTGTTAGTTATGTTTTAATAGCATTTGTTTCAATTTCATTAGTAGTATCTTCTATTATGATAGGTATAATTACATATATATCTGTAATTGAAAGAACAAAAGAAATTGGTATTCTAAGAGCTATAGGAGCATCTAAGAGAAATATATCCTCAATATTTAATGCAGAAACATTTATTATTGGATTATTATCTGGAACTATAGGTATTGGAATAACATTAATATTAATACCAATTATTAATCTAGTAATACATAAAGCTACAGGTAATACAAATATAAATGCTACTATATCTATAACAGCTTCATTAATATTAATAATTTTAAGTATAATATTAACAATAATAGGTGGTCTAATTCCATCTAAAAAAGCATCTAAACAAGATCCTGTAATAGCATTAAGAAGTGAGTAATCACTTCTTTTCTTTTGTATATTAAAGTGTTACACCTATAATAGGTGATAATATGAAAAATAGAAAAGGATTTACATAGTCTATAATTATTCCTGGGAACCCATCATTGCCTTCACACTCTTATACTCGAATGTAAAACAATGTGTAAAGTGTACATGTTGTTTTTATTTATGCGTGTGTAAAGTGATAAAATATTAGTATGAATAGTATAATGAATAAAATTGAAGTTGAAGCTGACAATATTATCAAGGATAATAATTTTTTGTTTGCTGCTTATCAGAATAGATTAACTTTAAGATTAGTTCATATATTTGAAAAGTATAAAATACCTGTTAATAAAAAAATAATTAATAAAAATATAGAAGAGAACTTTATAAATAGTATATATGAAATAAATAGCGAAACAATTTATAAATATGTTAAAATGCTTAAGAATTATGAATCTATAATTATGAACTATGTAAGTAAGAATGAATCTACTAAAGTAATTAAAGAAGCTACTATGACATTTGTTAAAAGAATAGAGCATAAGAATAAAGAGATAGTTCCTAAAACAATGATGAATAATTTTTTGGAATCAATGAATTCAATGGTATTTGTTTATGATAATTATAATTTAAATATTGATATAGCAGGTAGAATAAAAATGGATACTACTGAAATAATAAATGAATTTAATAGGAATAATTATAATTTTGTTATTGAATCAATAAATACAATTATTAAAAATATAATTAATAATATATAATTAATAATATATAATT
>OMST01000073.1 GCA_900313815.1 uncultured Eubacteriales bacterium | reverse complement strand
TACAATTATCCATAAATTTAAACTTGTTTTTATTCCAAAATGATCTTTTATAACAATATGCCCATGAAGGTTCAATAAAATGATAATGGATTATTTTTTTAAATGCCTCAATACCATCTAATCCTTTAAATCCTTTTTCTTTATATTTTATTATTTTACCATTATTTATTTCTTGTATTTGAAATCTAATAATATCATTATCATCTAATTCTTTTGATAATTTTTTCAATAAATTAGGTTCAAAAAAATCATCAGAATCTAAAAATAGTATATAATCTCCTTTAGCATATTTGATACCAATATTTTTAGCTTTTGCAAGCCCAGTATTTTCGCAATAGATTCTCTTAAAATTATCATAATTATGAGCATAAGATTTAGCAATATTATCACTATTATCATCTGATTTATCAGAAATCATTATAACTTCATAATTATCATAACATTGCAAAAGGATAGATTTTAAACATCTATCTAAATACTTTTCAACATTATAAATTGGCACAATAATACTAATTTTCATATTTTTATTCATATACTCCCATTTTTAATAATCTAACTCACACTTTTTCATTTAATATGCTATTATAAATATCATCAATTATTCTTTTAGATGCATTTCCATCATATAACGTAACACAATTGTGGAATGCATTGTTTCTTTTTTCTTTATTTAAATCAATACCCTGTTCAACTTCTTTTATAAATTTATCAATATCTTCTAAATCTGTACCATTTTCATAGGAATCAAATAAATCTTTAAATTCTGGGATATATAATTCTTTATTCTTTTCATTTGACATATAAAGAACAGGTTTATCAAGTGCGGCCATTTCAATAGCAACAGAACTTCTATCACAAATATAAGCATCTGCAGCATATAATGGTTCTCTATAATCTTCTTCTCTAAACAAATATACATTTTTACATTTTTCTAATTTATCTACTACTATATTACTTTCCTTATTTTTATTTTTATCATACATAAGTGGGTGTAACATAAATACAAAGAAACTTTTTTTATATTTATTTAAATTATCTATTAAATCAATATATACCTTAGAATCGGGTGTAACCATAGCACCATTAAATTTCTTGGCAAAATGTATCTTTACTAATATTATTTTCTTTCCATTAGCAATTGATTTGATGTTGTTATTAGTTGTACAGATATTATTAAATAGACCATCAAATTTAGGGTGACCCAACGCTTTAACTTCGGATGTTGTTAACCTAGAATAAATACAATAATACTTTTGTGTAATTTCAGACAAAGTATATATTTTCCACATATTATTTACAAAATTAGTGTTAAATTGTAAGTCAATTGATTCGTACGTACCAGAAAACTCAATCCCATATGGTATGTATATTAATCTTATTCCCATTTCTGTAAATGAGTCTGAATAGAATTCCTTACTTCTGTGCCACTCGTCATAAGGAGTCTGAATTATTGCAACATGTGGTTTATAATTTGTAATTTTATCAATTGTTAAAATTTCATAATCTATTTTGTTCTGCTTTAAGAATTTTTTTGCTCCCATCATTTGTGATGGCTCCTTTTCGGGTAAATCAATTAAATAAAACTTTAGTTCGAATCTATTATCGGACTTCAGTAAATGATAAATGCCTTCAATTGAGGGCCAAAAAGAAGAAACTTGAAATAATATGGCTATTCTGATGACTCCACCTTCATATGGGATATAATCAGTTAATGCTGTTGCACCAATACGCTTAGTAACTTTATCGTATAAATCATGCTTAATAATATTTAAGCTATTATTAATAGATTCAATGGACTCCTTTATATTTGAAATCTCAGCATTGCTGTCAGATATTTTTTCATTTATTTTGTTTTCTATTCTATTCATTAATCTAGAATAAACCGGAAATACAAAAGGCTTTAACATTTTTTTAATTATTAATTTTAGTTTTACTTTTTTACTAATTGATGTATATTTTTCCTCCTCAATAGATTCATCAATACCCAAAATCCATTTTTTTCTTTTATCAAGTGCTTTTTTTAATGATAAATCATTATAAATTTTGTATTTTTTATTGTTTTCAATTATTTTTTTAAATAAACTCTCTGCCTGAGGTATTAATTTTGGATTATCGCGATAAATATTTTTCCAGCCAATTAATAGTCTTTTATCGTAAGAATTTTTATTAATATGTAAACGTTCTAAATTCCTAGAAATAATATTTATTTCACTATCTATAACTTTATCTGCCTTTGACTGGGTTATATTTTCACCATGAATACGATATTCTCCTAATATTTCGGGAATGCAGTCCAAATTTTCTTTTTCGATCATTCTACTCCAAAGATCATAATCTTCCATAGCCATTTGAGTATCATAAAAATAGCCGTTATCAATCATAGTTTTTCGTCTAAACATAATAGTTGAATGACAGATATCACATTTAAATAATAGTGATGCTTTCAAATCTTCTACTCCGGTAGCTGATTTATGAACATAAGTTCCAAAATCGCCGAAATGTCTTTGCCATGCACTAACCAAGGCAATATCTTTGTGTTCGTCCAAATATTTCTTTTGTTTTTCTAATCTATCTTTTATTGATAAATCATCAGCATCCATTCTAGCAATGTACTTAGTTTTAGCCATTTTAATGCCTTTATTCAATGTTGCTGCCAACCCCAATTTTTTTCTGTTTTTAACAATCTGTATTCTAGAATCATTTAACAATTTCAAATAATCTTCTGTTAAATCATTATTATTGTATTCAATCATAATTAGGAGTTGATAATCTTTATATGTTTGATTTAAAATTGATAAAACAGAATCCAAAATATATTTTTCACTATTATATACGGGCATTAAAATGGTAATATCAGGTTTATATTTACCCTTGTATATAAATGATTCTAAATCCTCATAATTAAAAATAGATCTATCTATAAAAAACTCAACTGCTTTAGTTTTGTTATTTTCTGGAATACTCCATCTTAATTCTTGCCATCTGTTTCGCAATGTTTTAAACATAGTATATGTGTCAAATGTTTTATTATTATATGTTTTAAGTAGTATTTTCTTTAATAATAAATCCAGAGCAACAACTTTGTCATACAATTCTTTCCCACTACTATTGCCAGTTGAAATATGACTATCTAATAGTTTTATTTCTTCATCTGTAAAATCTATATCCAAATATTTTAAAAAATTGTTTTTCATTACTTCATTGTACAATTTAATCCCAATATTACTGTTTCTGTTTGTTGCATTATTATTATACATTCTATATTTAAATAATGATTTATCATCTATGTTAGTAATATTAGTTACATTAACTACTCTAGAGAAAAATTCATAATCTTCTGTAGCTTTATAATCAGAATTATAAAAAATATTATACTTATCTTGTAGTTCTCTTCTAAACATAATAGTTGGATGAACACATGGAGTATAGAAAAAAATATTATTTTTTATTTGCAAAGGCTTTTTTTCTAAGTCCCAGATAATCTTTTTTTCACCAAAAAATTCCGGTTGTATACCGCATAAACCAATACTTGGATTTTTTTCTAAGAATTCAACTTGTACTTCCAATCTTCTCTTGCCAGCAATATCATCACTATCCATCCTAGCTATATAATCTCCAGTTGCATGTCTTAATGCAATATTTAGTGATTCAGCTATTCCTTCTCTTTTTTTATTCTGTATGAATACAATTCTATCATCTAAATTGGTATAATTTTCAATTATTTCCTTAGAACCATCATCTGATCCAAATTCATTTACAATAATAAACTCAAAATTTTTATATGATTGATTTAATATACTTTCTATTGATTCTTTAATATATTGTGAACCATTATATACTGGCATAATAACTGATACTTTTTTCATAAATAAACCTCCTAAACAGATTTTTTAACAATGGGTATTTTTTTTATTATCATAGTAGTTACTAAGGAAAGAGAAAAATATAACATTGCTCCCATAATCATATATATTAGTCTTCCTTGATTAGCAGTAAATCTAATTCCTAATATGTTAATATCAGGAAACAAATATATAAAAAACATATGAATAAAATATATACCACCAGTATTAGTACCAACAAAGCTAATAGCTTTTTTTATCTTTGATGGTAGCTTCATTAATTTTTTATTTAATGACATAGCAAATATAAATAATGCTATATCTAATAATACATTTGGTATTTTGTTATAATCAAAATAGGGCTTGTAAGAACTGATTCCGTCTTTCTTTATATATAATAATGCTAATAAAACTATTAAAGTGATTCCAACTATTATACCAAGAAATGATAATATAGAAATTTTTTTATTAGTTATTTTGTCTCTCTGCTCATATATGTATCTTCCAAGAATGAAGAGACCTAATTCAGGAAAAAATATAGCAAACTTTGGAATGGTTATAAGGTCCCAAAATTTAATTTGAATAGTGCTTAATAACAAAGGTATAAAAAACACTATTGCAAGAAGAATCTTTTTTTCTCTAATATTAAGAGCATTATATATTTTTGATATAAATGGAGTTAAAATATATAATCCAATTAATGGATACATATACCATAAGTGTCCCACTTGTTCACTTGTTAGTGACTTTATAAAAGATTTAAATATATTTAAATCTTGATGCATTATAAATTTAAAAACTAAAATATATATAAAACTCCAGAAAATTGTTTGCAAAAATATTTTTAATGTTTTTTTATAAAATATTGAAAAATCAGAATTTTTAATGTCTAATAGAAAGCAACCAGATAACATATAAAAAATAGGAACAGCACAACTGGTAAATGAGCTAATTGATAATAAAAAGCAAAAAGTTTTTGTGCCATAAGAATCAACATAATAATTTGATGTCGTATGAATTACAATAATAGACAGAATTGCGATACATCTTAACAAATCAGCAAACAATTCTCTTTTCTTCACTTTTTCCATAAACTCACCTCGCATTTTATAATGAAATACTTTTTATACATTGCTTTTTTATCTTTACGATTACTTATACTAGTAAAACAAACTGCTTAACATGTTAATGTTTATCGTTTATATTATTTCCTGTTATTTCTCCTTTTGTTAGAAAATTATAGAAGATCTTCATCATCATATGATCAAATGTCATATGAATATCTTCATCTATTTGCATATCTTCTTCAGCAACATGCATTCTATAATCGGCCATATCTTTTAGCTTTCCACCTTTATATCCAGTAATTCCTATTACTTTAATACCACATTCTTTAGCATATTCTGCAGCATATAATACATTTTTAGAATTACCAGAACCACTTATACCAATAAACAAATCATTTTTATTTATTTTATTTAGCAATTGAAATCTAAATATTTCTTCATACCCAATATCATTAGCTATAGCCATTACTGTAGGATAATTATCATTTAAACAATAAAATCTAAATTTATTATCTACGTATTCTGAAATACCTTTGTTAAAATCATTTTGCATATGTGATGCAGTTGCGGCACTTCCACCATTACCACACACATAAATTGTTCCTTGTTTTTGATATGCATTATATATTGCATTCATAGCATCGTTAATTTCATCCAAATCCAGATTTTGAATTATTCTTATTTCTCTATCATAGTATTCTTTAATAGCTTTTTTAAAATTAACTTTTTTAGTACTCATGTTTTCTTAATATCCTTCCTTTTTCTTTTCTTAGAACTAAATTAATTGCATCATTTAATGAATCACATACATAATCAGGATCAACATCATATTTGTTATCTTCTCCTGCTTGTCCAGTTCTAACTAATATACTTTTCATACCAGCATTTTCAGCTAATTTAATATCTAATGTTGAATCACCAATCATAAATGATTGCTCTAAATCTATGTTATAGTCTTCAACTGCTTTTTTAATTAGTCCGATTGAGGGCTTTCTACAATCACATACTATTTTTAATTCTGGTATTTCACCTTCATATCCTTTGTCTGGATGATGTGGACAATAATATAAATCATTTATAAAAGCTCCATCATTTCCAAGTAACTTTTCCATCTTTTTGTGTATTTCTTCTAAACCATCAGTAGTTACTTCTCCTCTAGCAATTACTGGTTGGTTAGTAATAACTATACATAAATATTCTGAATCATTTATGTCTTTAATTGCTTGTGAAACACCAGGTATTAATTTCATTTGTTCTTCTTTTCTTAAGAATCCAACATATTCATTAATTGTTCCATCTCTGTCTAAGAAAATACATTTTTGCTTATTACTTAAATTTCTTGCTTCTGGTAAACCTTTTTCATAATCTTCTTGAACATGAATATATCTTTCTGGAGTACCCATATCTTTTGCATACTCACTTGATTTATATGAAAATACTCTACCTTGTTCTATCATTGGAACGACAATGTCTTTTTCATAACTATATTTTTTTTCTTCATGAATTAAATCCAGTGTTTCTTTTGAAAATATCATTATTCCTGCATTAACTAAATTATGATAATTGTATTTTGTTCTATCATTTGTTTTATGATCGAATGTTAATACTTTGTTATTTTTATCGGCTACTACCAAATCACTATCAAATGGATGAGCATTTGGATGTGTTAACAAAGTAATACCCGCATTATTCTTATAATGGAATTCTGCCATTTTTTTGAAATCTATATCAATAAATACATCAGCAAGTAGAAAAACAAAATCATCATTAATTTTATCTTTCAAATAGTATAATGCTCCAGCTGTTCCTAGTGGTTTATTAGGATCTTCTACAACATATGAAATATTAACCCCAAACTTTTTTCCATCTTGAAAATAGTTTTGGATAATATTTCCTAAATGGCCAACTATTATTGTTATATCTGTAATTCCAGATTTTTTTAAATTCATTATTTGATGATATAAAATTGGATATCCAGATACTTCTAACATTGGCTTTGGAATTGTATCTCCAGTAATTGAACTAATTCTAGTTCCTTTACCTCCCGCCTGAATTACTGCTTTCATTGATTCTCCCCCTACTGTTTATTTTTTTAATGATCTTACCGTTTCCCTCACAGCTTCATCTGAAGTATGACTCGCAGTCCATCCTGCTTCATGTATTTTTGTTAAATCATATTGGAATTTAGGAACATCACCCTTCCATCCAACATTACCACCTGTATAATTATATTTTACATTTTTATAGCCAAGTTCTTCACATACAATATCAGCTATTCTCGTTACTGATGTTGCTGTCTCAACTCCAACATTATATATTTGAATGCCTTTTTTAATGTCTTTAGTCATATGCATAATACAATCAACTAAATCTAATACATATACATAAGGCTTTGTTTGAGTTCCATCTCCTAGTATCTTTAATTCACTAGGGTTATCTTTTAATCTCTTTGTGAAGTCATAAATAACTCCATGAGTTAAATTAGGGCCAATAACATTTGGAAATCTAAATATCATCGTATTAAAATCATTCATATATGAATAAGATGCAATGAAATTTTCAGATGCATATTTTGCTCCTCCATAATAAGATATTGGTAATAAACCTCCTAGATTTTCAGAAAGTAATTTATCACTTTCATTTCCATATATAGCAGATGTTGATGAAAAGAATAAATTCTTAATTCCATTTCTTCTCATCAATTCTAAAACTCCTCTTGTAGTCATAAATGTATCTTCATAATCCACTTCAGGATTTTGACCACCCTTTTGTATATCTGAATTAGCAGCCAAATGATATACTATATCAATTTTTTCATCTTTTAATGCTTCACAGAATGATTCATTATCATTTATATTTAATTCATAAAATTTATATTTATCATTTGAACTAAATTTATCTACATTTTCTTTATTTCCTAATGTAAAATTATCTACACAAATAACTTCATATCCTTCATCTAATAGCCTTTTTACTAAGTGTGAGCCAATAAATCCAGCTCCTCCAGTTACTAATGCTTTCATAATTATTTCCTTTCTAGTCTACAAATTTTACAATGGTTCCTGTATGATCAAATTTAAAATCTAATTCAGGAAGATCTTTCATTGCTTTTCTAAATTTTGCTTGGTTTTCTTCAGGAACATAGAATAAGAAGAATCCACTTCCACCTGCTCCAAGAATTTTTCCACCTAAAGCACCATTTTTTAATGCTTTATTGTACCATTTATCAAATTGTGGATTGCTAATTCCACTAGCTAGTGTCTTTTTAATTAACCAATTTTCATGTAATGTATATCCGACAGCATCTATATTGCTATGTTCTAATTCATATTTTAATTTATAAGTTAGTTCTACTATTCTTTTTTGTCCTTCTTCTTTATCTTTAGCACTTACCATATTTTTAGATTGCTCTTTTAATATAGCTGATGCACTATGTTCTCCACCAACATATAGCATAATTAGATTCTTTTCTAATTGTTTATATTTATCGTGTTCTAATAATACTGGTTCAACATCAACAGTACCATCTTCATTAAACTTATAAAAATTAAGCCCTCCATATGCTGCTGCATATTGATCTTGTTTTCCTATAGGATTTCCAAGTTTATTAATTTCTAATTCACAAGCCATCTTGGCAAGTTCACCTTTAGATACATATTCTCTTTTATAACATTTTAGATTATTTAATAATCCAACAGTAAATGCAGAAGATGATCCAAGACCAGTTCCTTGTGGTACATCTGCGATAGAAGTAATTTCAATGCCTTTTAATTTTTCATCCATTAAACATTGCTTAAAATATTTATGTTCTATTTTTCTTACATCAGTTACACTTTCTACTTTAGAATATCTTAATGTTGTTGTCTTTTTATCAAATGATGGATGTGAAGTAATATACATATACTTATTAATAGTTGTACTAATTACACATCCTCCATTTTTTTCATAAAATGCAGGTAGGTCACTTCCCCCTCCACATAAACTTATTCTAAATGGTGTCCTAGTTACTATCATATAAACCTCCTACTGCTGACTTGCAACATATTTTTTACATACTTCATTTGTTTTGCCAAATGCTTTCATTTCACCATGATCGATCCAAATGACTTTACTACATATTTTCTTTATGGAATTCATTGAATGAGAAACATAAACAACAGTAGTTCCTTTATTATTAATCATAGACATCATTTTATCTTCACTCTTTTTTTGAAAATGAATATCCCCTACAGATAATATTTCATCAACTATTAGTATTTCAGGATTTACTAATGTTGATACTGAAAAAGCTAGTTTAGCTACCATTCCTGAAGAAAAGTTCTTAACTGGAACATTTATAAAATCTTTTAATTCAGAAAATTCAACAATTTCATCAAATTTCTCATCTATAAACTCTTTAGAATATCCCAGTATTGCCCCATTTAAATATATATTTTCTCTAGCAGTTAATTCTCCATCAAATCCGGCACCAAGTTCAATCATAGGTGATACATTACCATTTACTCTAATCTTTCCATTAGTAGGTTTATATACACCTGCAATTAGTTTTAATAATGTTGATTTACCAGCACCATTGGGTCCGATAATACCTATTACATCACCTTTATCTATTTTTAAACTAATATTCTTTAATGCCCAAAATTCATTATTAACTTTTTTTATCTTATTTTTCTTTTTAAGACTTAGCAATCTAATAAAAATAGTTTTTAAAGAATTATTCTTTTCTATTTCTAAATTAAATTTCATTGATACATTTTTAAGCTCTATCATATTGCACCTCAACTATATGTAATAAATGAATTTGTCTTGATTTTTTCTAAAGACAAATGCCCCAATAATTAACATTGCAAACCCAGAAACAAACATCGTTATTAGGTAACTAGGTGTCAATGCATTCGAAAATAGTACTACTTCTCTAATGCCATTTATATATATATATAATGGATTATATTTAAAGATATTTTGTAATGATTCAGGTAACATTTTAATTGAATAAAATATTGGGGTTAAATAGTTTAATATGGTTAAGCATATTCCCCATATGTATATCATATCTCTCAAAAAAACTGTAACTGTAGATAAAATATAGCTTACTCCAAGAGCAAACATAAGCGCACATAAAAATATATAAGGCAAATATAAATAATAAATATTCAAATAACACTTAGTATGCTCTATTTCATTGCCAGACAATGCTATTATCATGAATAGTGGTATTAATGTAAATAAAAAGTTTATTCCTGCAAATAGTACTTTAGCTAGTGGAAAAATATATTTTGGAATATAAACTTTGTTTAATAATGTTCCATTCCCTGTTATAGCAGTTAACGTGTTATTTGTTGCTTCTGAGAAGAAGTTAAAAATAACTAAACCACTCATTAAATATACTAAAAAGTTTACGCCTTCCATCCTGAATTTAAACATGTTTGTAAATACTATAGCCATTACACTCATCATCAATAAAGGATATAATATACTCCACAAAACTCCCAGAAAACTTCTTTTATATTTAACTTTAAAATCTCTTTTAATTAATTCTCTTAATAGAAATATATATCTCTTAAAATTTTTAAAATCATCTAACATAAACACTCCGCCCTATTTCTACTTTGATTACATAATTAATTATACTATACTTGCTAGTTATTAACAAGGAAAAAAGACTTTTTATAATAATATTTGATATATTTTTATATGTTTTATAAAAAACAATAAATAAAAAACCCAAATTGGGTTCTTATTTATCATATTTATAGAAGCCTTCTCCTACTGATTTACCTGTTTTACCTTCTTCTATATATTTATTTATAATTTCTAACATGCCATCATAGTTATAAGGTAACATCATCTTTTTAAGTAATGGGTCAAATAAATCAGGTACTTTTTGATATTGATCTACTATATTTTTAGCTGTCATTAATCCAACTGTATCTAATATTTGGAATGGCCCT
>OMST01000046.1 GCA_900313815.1 uncultured Eubacteriales bacterium | reverse complement strand
TGGAATATCAAGAGAATCAATACAAGAGGCATATGAAGATAAAGCAGAGAAATTAGTAAGAACTGCTGAAGAAACACTAAATATAAACGATTATACTGCAGCTATGAATTACATGCCCAATGTAAAAGATGATGATAAAAGAGAATCATATGAAAAGAGATTAGAAGAAGTTAAAAGATTAATAGAAGATAATAGAAAACAAACTTTAGCTAAATTATATGATAAAGTGAGCTTTAATGATTTTAAATGGACTTATTATAATGCTAAAAGTGAACCTGCAGCTAGTTATTATAGCAATATTACTCCGTATTATGTATGGGGACCAGAAGATGTTTCTAGTTTACATGACGTGTCTTTACCACTAATAGTTTGGTTACATGGTGGAGGAGAAACTGTTAGTAAAGTTCCAGGTACTTCAATGTTACGTGTTAATTTTTTTAAAACAGTAAGTACTATGAAAAGTGAATATAATTTAAAACCAGTACCCGCTATAATAGTTGCACCTCAAAGTTATACTGATCCTGAACAAGGTGGTTGGGGAATGCCACAAAATTATAAGTCTATAGATGCATTAATTAGTTATGCTAAAAGTAAATATAATATTGATGAAAGTAAAATAGTAATTATGGGACATTCAATGGGAGGATATGGAGCCAGAACAGTTTCAACAAAGAATCAAGGTAAATATTATGCAACTGTTATAATGAGTGCTAGTCCCAAACAGAGTTCTGATAGAGATTATTTCGCATCTACTAAAGTGTGGGGATATTCTGAATCTAGCAAAAGTAATGAATTTTTTAAATGGATAGGTAAACCGGATAATTTTACATTATTTAAGGGTGCTTCTCATGGTAATGTTCCTGTTCTAGCACTTACAGAAGATCTTGATAATGATGGAGTTTCTGATTTAATGCGCTGGCTATTTAATGATGCTAAAGTTGAAGATAATAATGGGCCAATCGAAAAAAGATTCTTTATAGGCGATTCAAGAACAGTAGGCATGGGTCTTGCAGTTGATGATAAAAAGCATTTTAATGGCAGAGATATGGAAAATGGAACCGCAACATATGAAAAAGATACTTGGTCAGCAAAATCTGCCCAAGGATTTACTTGGATGACTAATGTGGGAATTCCTAACATTGAAAACAAACTGGATGATACCAGTGCATTAATTATATTAATGGGCGTTAATGATGTATTTAGTCATACTGTTAAAGAAAGTATAAACAATTATACAAATTATTTAAATCAAAAAATACCAGAATGGACAAGTAAAGGAACTAGAGTATATTTTGCATCTTTATTTCCTTGTTCTAATTCTAATAGAAATATATATATAAAAGAATTTAATGATAGTTTAAAGAACATTGAAGGTTTAAATTATATTGATACATATGAATATATTGTTAATAACAAAATACAAACATCAGATGGATTACACTATGGTGCTAGTGCTAACAAAAAAATATATCAATATATTATAGACAGTTTGGAGTAATGATTATGATATTAGGAATATGTGAAAGTCCCAATGTATTAGAAGTAATGAATATAGTAGTAATTATAATCAAAATAATAATAACAGTAGTACCAATAATACTACTATTTTCGCTTATATTTAAAGCTATAAGTGCCGTTACTAAGAACAATCAGGATGCACTCGCTGAACTAAAGAAAAAAGCGGTACCCAATATAGTATCAGCAGTATTAATATTCTTAATACCAACACTAGTAAGTTTAATAGTGACAATATCATTCCCAGATAGTGATTATGCAAAATGTATAAAAGACATATCCAAAGAATCAATACAAGAGGCATATGAAGATAAAGCAGAAAAATTAGTAAGTCAAGCAGAAGAAACATTAAATATAAATGATTATTCTGCTGCAATGAATTATTTATCAAATGTAAAAGATGATGATAAAAGAGAATCATATGAAGAGAGATTAGAAGAAGCTAAAAGTAAAATGATAAAAGATAGTGGTAATAGTGGTATAAGTATTACTAAGATATATGAAAATGTAAATTTTTCTAATTTTAAATGGACTTATTATTACGGGCACAATACACCTTTAAGAGCATTCTATGATAATAGTTTGAATTATTCAATATACGCTCCAGATGATATAAAAGATTTAAATGGAGAATCAATACCATTAATAATATGGTTGCATGGTGCTACATCTGACTTATGGTTACTAGATCAAAAAACTGATTTTACTAAATTAGTATTACCCTCAATATTACTTGAATGGAATCGTAAAAGTAAATTGAAACCTATACCAGCTATTATAATAGCTCCTAGAGCTATTGGTGAATGGAATAATGAAAGATCATTTGATACTGTAAAAGCATGTATAGAATTTGCATCCAAAACTTATAATATTGATATAAATAACGTTGTATTAATGGGACACTCTATGGGAGGTAGAGGCTCTATATATTTGTCTTATGGAATGTATCAAAAGTATTCTGAGAATTATTTCTCAGCAATAGTAACTATTAGTTCAAATGTAAATGGTCCTTACCCTAAAGATAATCCAAATTCTGGATATGATTATTTTTCTTCTATGAAAATGAGAGGATATAGTGAAAGTGGAGAAAGAAATGGTTTTTATGATTGGTTAGGAAAATCAAATGAACATATATATTTTCCTAATGCAAGTCATGGAAGTATAACTGAAATTGCTTTAAAACAAGATGATAATAATAATGAAATATCTGATTTAATGGAATGGCTGTTCCCTGAATATTAGAAATGTGATAAAATAAATACGAGGTAAGATATGATATTAGGAATATGTGA
>OMST01000054.1 GCA_900313815.1 uncultured Eubacteriales bacterium | reverse complement strand
TGATCTGTTATATTTGCTGCCTCAACATTTACAAATACTAACATTCCTATGATTACTAATAGTAACTTCTTCATATTATCACTCCTACTATATCTATCATACATATATTATAAATTAATATATATTTTTTTACAAGGAAATATATCATTTTTTAAAAGCAATCTTTTCTAAATATAATCCTATTCCAGGAGCACTACTACCCAAACTGCATCTATCTAAAGAATTAAATATTTTTTCAATATCATCAATACTTTTTTTACCATTATTAATATCAATTAATAAACCCACTATATTTCTAATCATATATCTTAAAAAACCTGTTGATTCAAAATATAAATATAATGTTTTTTTAGATATTTTATAACTAACATTAATATTTCTTATATAATTATTATTTTCCTTATCAGATGTAAAACTTCTATAGTTATGTTCACCTGACACTTTGATAATAAATGTATTTAATAGTTCTTTATCAATATTTTTATTATATTGATATATATAGTCTTTTTCTATGGGATTGTATTCTCCCATATTTATTTTATAGACATATCTTTTACTAGTGACATCATTTCTAATATTAAAATTATCATTAACTTTTTTAATGCTTTTTATATAAATATTTTGATTTATAATTGAATTTAAACTATGTTTTAATTTCTTTATATTTAGTTTATCTTCATATTCAAAAACGCAATATTGGTTTAAAGCATGTACTCCTTTGTCTGTTCTAGAACAGCCCAATGTATTTATTTTTCTATTTAATATTTTTGATAAACTTTTTTCAAGTTCTCCTTCTACTGTTAATTTATTATTCTGGATTTGATAACCATAAAATTCATTGCCATTATAACTTAAATTAATTAAATATTTCATATATACCTCTTATCCTATGTCTCTATATATTGCTTTTATTAAATCTAAAATATTGTTATAATCATTAAATTCTTTATTATGTTTTTTATATTCATTTATAAATTCAACAATATATGGAACTTTAATATTATTTTTATTTAATAATTCAATATCTTGAAGAATATTTTTATTTCCATATTTTATTATTTTTTTATCTTTAGTTAAAAATATATAATCGCTAATTCTATAATAATAATCTGTATCTTTTCCTATTAAAATAATTATTTTAGAATACTTATTTTTTAACATTCTGAGCAATATTGATAAACTATCCTTTTCGCCGTTTGACAATCCCTCTGTAAAATTTTCTAATATTATTATTCGAGGGTTATTTATTACTGCCATTATAAAAGATAATTTTTTTAATTCTATATAAGTTAATTCATCTATATTTTTATTTAATATATCTGCATTTAAATTAACCAATTTTAAGGAATCTTCTATTCTTTTAGATTTGCTATATTTTTTATTTGTGAGTTCGTTTTCTAAATTATCTTTTACCTTTTCATACTTATACATATCATACATAAAGCATTTAACATATCCTATATCTTTTGTATTAGATATATTTATTTCATCACCAATAAAAGCATATATATTATTTAATTCAAATGATATATTTTCATTATTAATCACTATTTCCATAATTCACTCACCAAATCATTAGGATTTAAATAATATTTATTAATTAATCCATAATCCATTAAATATTTATTTAATTCAACTATAAAAGGTAATCCTATACCTAATCTTTTTAATAGTTTTTCTTGTCTTAATGCTATTAAAGTATAATCATTACATAATAATTGATTATTATAAATTACTACTAATCTATTACCATATATAGATTCTTCTATATTATGAGTTATATTTAATACAATACCTTCTTGTTGAATATAATTATTTAATAATTTCATTATTAATTTATAGTCACTATTACTTAATAAAGATAATAAATTATCTATAATAATTGTTTCTTTTTTTAGTATACCAATTAATATTTTTAACTTTATTTTTTCACTAATATTTAATAAATCAATATTTTTATTTTCTAAATCTATATCATTTAAATATCTAGTTATTCCATTTTCATCTATAAGCTGTAACAATTCTTCTTTAACAGTTTCAGTTTTAAATCCTTTTAAACTTTTATAAGAAACTATTTCATTATCATGCATTAAAAAAGATACAATATTATCATTATCTGATCCAACTATTGTAACAAATTCACCTTTTTTAAAGAAAAGATTTATATCATTAAATTTAAAATAATAACTTCCTTCTTGCATAATATATCTCCTATAAAAATTATAGCAAAAATATATTATTAAATAAAATAAAAAATGTGTTTATAAACACATTTTATTGAACATCTACTGTATCATTAGTTATGATTTTAGCAACAAGTTTATTTCCATCATTATATATGTCGTAAACTCCCATTACTCTCCACATAACTCCATCATATTTTAAATAATTATTTTTTTCATCTCCAGAAATGATGCATGCACTAACTGCTGTATTACCAACATTTAATACTGGTCCATTAGATGTTTGAGTTATAGTAGCTTTATATATTCCACTTGGAGCACCAGTTCCATTGAATTTACATCCACAATAATCATTTGCTCCTGTACCCCATTTACCTACAAAAGAACCGTTTTGAAATTTATTACATACTTGTTCAACTAATGTACCTTGTAAAGCTTGAGAAACAGTTCCATTATATTCAGCTACAATTCCTACACCTTTTTTCTTTAACAATACATAATCATCATTCATTGATTGTTTATTAGTTGGATTTATAATACATCCAATTAGATTTTCAGCAGAACAATTTGTACTACCTGCTTCTACGTCTGCAGTAACATAGTTAGTGGAAATAAGCTCTCTAATATAAATTCTTACTTCAGTTCTACCATTAAAAATATCAGGATTGTTAGCTGCATATATTTCAGCTGCACTTTCTATTGTTTCTACTTTGTTAGAGTATATTCTTCTATTCATATTTCTATTAATTGCAATAACACTTGGTACAGCAATTAAAGTAATAATTGAAATGATAGCTATAACAACTAATAACTCAGTTAGAGTAAAACCTTTCTTATTCATGACATCACTCCTCTACTCTAATAATTATTATAATAGAAAAGTAGTTTTATTTCAACTACTTTTTATTAGAATTTTCTATTATTTCATATACTCTTTCTTTTCCAAGTTTAGTAATACTAGAAAAATTGATTATTTCGTCACCTAATGCAGGAGATAACGTGGATTTTATTAAGTCATCTTGTTTATCTCTTAATGATCTATTAACTTTATCATACTTAGTAGCAACTATTGTTACTGGAATATTATAGTATTTTAAGAACTTATACATTAATACATCATCTTCAGTTGGTTTATGTCTATAATCTATTAGCATAAATACATGTTTCAAATATGGTCTTTGCCTTAGATATTCTTCAATCATAATGCCAAATTTTTCTATCTGTTTCTTGCTTTTTTCTGCATAACCATATCCGGGAACATCTACTATATAAAAATCATTATTTACTAAGTAAAAATTTAATGTTGTTGTCTTACCGGGTTTAGAACTAGTTCTAGCTAAATTTTTTCTATTTATAATTGTATTTATAAAACTACTTTTACCAACATTACTTCTTCCTAAACATAGAAATTCATTTTTCTTATCTTCAGGATATTGAGAAATTCTTACCGCAATGATAGGATCTTGAACACTAATAATTTCCATATTATTCTTCCTCCTTTTTGTGGTATTCTTTTGTACATTCGCTTAAATCTTTTATTAATTTATCTACAGTTTCTTTAGAGTCTGTTCTAACACCACTTGCATATTTATGACCTCCACCACCATATCTGGCAGCCACTTCATTAATAACAGGACCTCTACTTCTAATATTTACTCTATATAAATTACTCTTATCTTTAGTAATAAACACCCACACTATAACTTCATTTATATTATTAAAATCATTAATCATATTAGATGCAGCAGCTAAATCAGAACCAAAAGAATTCATTACATCTTCATCTAACTCTACACAAGCAAATCCATATTTATCAACTTTTAATGTTGATGCTATATGACCCATTAATCTTACTTCACTTAATGGTTTACTGTATACTAATCTATATAAATGATCTACATCTATTTTTTGCTTTTTAATTAAATCTGTTATTAAAGCAAATGTTTTAGGATTAGCATTATATAAGAATCTATTAGTATCACTAACAATACCTATAAATATATTGCCTGCTATAGACTCATTAATTTTTAATTTAGTATGATTTATTAATTTTAATATCATTTCACTAGCTGAACTACAATTATCATCTATATATTCCACAGGTCCAAACTTATCAACCATAGGATGATGATCTATTTTAACAACATGTTTAAATGATAAGAAATTATCTATATCAACTCTTTTAATATCAGGAGTATCTACCACTATTAATAAACCATTTTCATAATCAAAACTTTGTACTTTATCAACTTTTCCAAAGTATTTAAACCTTGATACAGTTGCTCCTACAGCATAAACTTCCTTTTCAGGAAAAGTAAGTTTAATAGATTCCTTTAATGACATTTGACTTCCAAATGCATCAGGATCTGGTCCTATATGTCTGGCAATATAAATCTTCTTATATTTTTTAATTTCATTATAAATTAATTTATATTTATTATTCATTTAACTCTCTTTTCTATTCTTTATTAATTAAATTATATGTATCTTTAGCAATCATTAATTCTTCATCAGTTGGAAGAACAACAACTTTAATAGTTGAATCTTCTGTACTAATTTCTCCAGTTATACCTCTAGTAGAATTCTTTTCTTCATCTAGTTTAACACCCATAAATTTAAATTTATCAATTAATAATTTACGTACTACATCAGAGTTTTCTCCAACTCCAGCAGTAAATACAATATATTCTGCTCCTTCTAACAATGTATTATACATAGATAAATAATTAGCAACATGTTTAATATACATATTCATTGCACGTACACATCTTGGATCTTTATTTAAATATGCTTCTTCTACATCTCTCATATCACTAGATATACCAGAAAGTGCAAGCATACCACTCTTCTTATTTAAATCATTCACTACTTCTGCTGCAGTTTTTCCAGTTTTATCCATTATATATGGAATAATAGATGGATCAATATCACCACTACGAGTTCCCATAATAAATCCTGCAAGTGGAGTGAATCCCATAGAAGTATCTACACACTTTCCATCTTTAATAGCGCATAATGATGCACCATTTCCTAGATGACAACTAATAATCTTTTTATCTTCTCCTAAGATTTCTCTCATTTTAGCAGCTATATATTTATGAGATGTACCATGAAATCCATATTTGCGAACACTAAACTTTTCATACCATTCCATTGGTACAGCATATAAATATTCTTCAGCATCCATTGTTTGATGAAATGCTGTATCAAATACTGCTACTTGAGGAGTATTTGGTAAAATCTTTTTGAAACTTCTAATTCCTGCTAAATTAGCTGGATTATGAAGTGGACCCAATGGGAATAATTCCTCTATTTTATCTTCTACTTCTGGAGTAATAATAATACTATCAAAATATGTATCTCCTCCATGTAATACTCTATGACCTACACCATCTAAATCTTCATATGAATCTAATATTTTCATATCAATTAATTCATCCATAAGAATTTTTACTGCTGCTGTATGATCTTTTAATTTTGCTTCTTTTTTAATCTTTTCACCTTTATATTTTATTGTATAAAAACTTCCATCAAGTCCTATTTTTTCAAAAGTACCACTGACAACTACTTTTTCAAAAGGAAGTTCAATTAATGTAAATTTTAAAGATGAACTACCTGCATTTACACTTAATATTTCCATAATAATACCTCTTTCTTTCTACATTCAATATTATAACAAACTTTATTCAATAATAAAAGATAAACATTATTGTTTATCCTTTGCTTTCTTAATTATATTGTTTTTTTCTATTCTATCAGAATAATTATTATTATCTTCTGAATATTCATTATTTCTAGTATTTAAACATTTCATTTTATATAAATAATTATTCTTTTTACTAAAGTTATTATTTAAAAACATAATATCACCATTAATATTATGTTTTATTTTATTAATTTAATACTATATTAAATTATAATAAGTCTTTATATTCTTGTGTTTCTTTTAAATTAATAATTTCAATATTATTAACTGCTTCCTCTATTAAAGAATCAAAATCACATTTAGATTCTTCTTCTAATATGTGTTTTAAATTAGGATTAATAACTGGATGTTTAGGTACAAATATTGTACAACAATCTTCATATGGAAGAATTGAAGTTTCATAAGTATCTATTTTCTTAGATATTTCTATGATATCTAATTTATCAAATGAACAAAGTGGCCTTAATATAGGATAATTAGTAACATCATTTACAGCAAGTATACTAGATAATGTTTGACTGGCTACTTGGCCTACACTTTCTCCATTTACTATAGCTAAGCATTTATTCTTACGAGCTATTTGTTCTGCTATTCTATACATCATTCTTCTCATAATAGTTATTAAATATTCATTATCTAAATTCTTATATATAGTTTCTTGTATCTTAGTAAAATTAACTACCATAAGTTTTCCATTAGAGTTATATTTTTCTAATTTGCGAGCAAGTTCTATTACTTTATTTCTTGCTTCTATACTTGTATGTGGTCTGCTTTCAAAGTATAAATAATATAATTCAACGCCACGTTTAATAGTAAGATATCCTGCTACTGGAGAATCTATACCTCCACTTAGCATTAATAATGCTCTTCCTAAAGTTGATACAGGATAACCTCCTAATCCTTTAATACCATCTTTATAGATATATACACCTTCATGTCTTATCTCAATATGTAATAATGTGTTAGGTGTATGAACATCTACTTTTAAATCAGTATTTTTTAATATATAAGCACCCACATCACGACTGACATCCATTGACTTTATTGGATAACTTTTATCACTTCTATTAGTCTCTACTTTAAATGTTTTAATATTATCTTCTTTGATAATATCTAGTGCTATTTTTTTAATGTTGTCTATATTAACATCTTCACTCATATAGCAAATATCTATTTCATGTATACCAAATATTGTAGACAATATTTCAACAACAGAATCTATATCTTCTTCTTTAGCATAAATAAACATTCTATAATAATCATCTTTTATATCAACTTTAAAAGAAGACAATTTTAATAAAATGTTTTTTCTTAATGTATTAATAAAGAAATTTCTATTGTCTTTTTTAGTAGTTAATTCACCATATTTTATTAATATTACTTCTTTCATTTTAACAATAACTCATTCCATACTTTATCAAATATTCTTAAAAATTCTTGTATATCTTCCATAGATGTTAGATGACTTAAACTAACTCTGATAGATGTTGTAGATATATTTTTATCTCCATGAGATAATTCTTTTAATACAACGCTTTCTTCTAATGAGGAACATGCAGTCGTAGTTGAAACATATACTTCATATTTTTCTAAAGCATGTACAAATGTTTCAGATTTTATTTTTATTAAACTAAAATTAACTATTTGAGGTACACATAAATCATTAGAATTAATCTTAATAGGATATTTAGATAATCCTTTTAATAATTCTGCTTTAAGTTTTTCACATTTTTTAATATTAACATCTAATTTATCATTAATAAGTCTCATTGCTTTAGAAAAAGCAACTACTAAAGGTAATGCAGGAGTACCGCCTCTAAAAGGACAATTCTCAGTTGTACCATATATTAAAGTATCAATTTGAAGATTACGTCTTTTAAATAATATTCCACATCCCTTAGGGGCATATATTTTATGTGATGAGAAAGATGCTAAATCCAAGTCACTTAAATAAAATTTTGTTTTACCTAAGGCTTGTGTTAAATCACTATGGAATATTACATTAGGATTCTTTTTATTTATAACTTGTCTAATAGTCTTTAAAGGTTGCTTAAAACCAGTTTCACTATTAACAGCACATATACTTATTAATATAGTATCATCTCTTATTAATTCTTCTAAATTCTTTAAATCTACTTGACCATTATCAAGTATATTAACAAAATCAACTTCATATCCTATATTACTTAGATATCCCATTACTTCTAAAACACTTTTATGTTCTAATTTAGAAGTAATAATATGTTTACCACGAGAAGCATATTTAAAAGCAACTCCCTTAATAGCAGTAGTATTACTTTCACTAGCTCCACTAGTCCATATTATTTCTTTAGGATGACAGTTTAATATATCAGCAACTTGATCTGTTGCTTGCATAAATAATTCTTTTGATTTAACGCCCAAATTATGTATTGAATTTGCATTTCCAATATAATCTCTTGTAACTTTACAATAAGAATCTAATACTCTTTCATCTACTGGTGTAGTAGCACTATAGTCTAAATAAATCATATTTTCACCTTCA
>OMST01000043.1 GCA_900313815.1 uncultured Eubacteriales bacterium | reverse complement strand
TCCCATTTACAGAACCAAGTTATGAAGTGGATGTATCTTGTTTTAAATGCGAAGGCAAAGGTTGCAATATCTGTAAAGGAACTGGATGGATAGAAATACTTGGTAGTGGTATGGTTCATCCAAATGTTCTTGAAAATTGTGGCTTTGATCATAAAAAATATCAAGGATTTGCATTTGGAGTAGGTATTGAAAGAGTAGCATCACTTAAATATGGTGTAAATAATATGAGAGATTATTTTACAAATGATTATAGATTCTTGAAAAATTTTGATAGAAAGGAGCTTTAATATGAGATTAAGTAGAAGTTTCGTAAATGATTATACTGATTTAAAAGATATTGATATTCATGAATTTGCTAGTTCAATGGTTAAATTAGGAAATGAATATGAAAGTATTAGTCCTTTAGTACCTGCAACTAATTTAATTATTGGTGAAGTTATTTCATGCGAAAAGCATCCTGATAGTGATCACCTACATGTATGTAAAGTCAATATTGGAAAAGAAAAATTAAATATTATATGTGGTGCTCCTAATGTAAGAGAAGGTTTAAAAGTAATAGTTGCATTAGATGGAGCAGTATTACCAGGTGGAACAATAAAGAAAACAGTGGTTCTTGGTTATGAATCCAATGGAATGATATGTTCTTTAGCAGAACTTGGAATAGATAAAAAATTCTTAAGTGAAGAAGATATTAATGGTATATGTGAGCTTCCTGATAAAGCTCCGGTTGGAGAAAATCCTATAGAGTATTTAGAACTTAATGATGATGTTATTGATTTTGAATTGACGGCTAATAGATCAGATGAATTAAGTATGTTAGGTCTTGCATATGAAAGTGCTGTTATAACAGGTAAAAAAGTAAATGAACCTGATTTATCATATAAAGAAGAAAAAGATAATGTGAAAGATGTGCTTACATTAAAAGTGGATACTAAAGATGTGTTTACATTCTTAGTCAAGAGAGTAAATAATATTAATATAAAAGAAAGTCCATTATTTATGAAAAATAGATTAATGGCATGTAATGTAAGATCTATTAATAATGTAGTTGATATATCTAATTATGTAATGTTAGAACTTGGTCAACCATTACATTTCTATGATGCTGATAAACTTGGAAAAATAATTGCTTCTAGAAATGCTAAGAATGGAGAAAAATTAGTAACTCTTGATAATCAAGAAAGAATATTATCTTCAGAAGATATAATTATTACCAATGGAAAAGATCCTGTAGGTTTAGCAGGAGTAATGGGCGGTCTTGATACTGAAATAGATGAAAATACTAAGAACGTTGTTGTAGAATGTGCTATATTTAATCCTGCAAATATTAGAAAAACTTCTAAGAAACATTTAAGAAGTGAAGCTAGCATAAGATATGAAAAAGGTTTAGATGTTAATAGATGCTATATGGCTATTGAAAGAGCTTGTCATTTGTTAAACAAATATGCTGATGGAAAAGTAATGAAAGGAATGCTTGAATACAATACACTTGATAGAAGTGAGAAAACTATTGAAATAAGTTTAAATAAAATTAATAGTGTACTTGGATACGATTTACGTGTTACTGATGTTACTGATGTGTTTAAAAAACTAAATTTTAATGTTACTGTTAAAAAAGATATTTTTTCAGTTACTGTTCCAACCAGAAGATTAGATATTTCTATTGAAGAAGATTTAATTGAAGAAGTAAGTAGAGTTTATGGAGTAGATAATATCAAGAGTACACTTCCGGTATTTGAAAGTAGTGCATCTAATCATAATATAAAAGATAGAGTTATTAGAGATATTATGGTAGGTGAAGGGCTTAACGAAGTAATAACTTACTCACTAATAAATGAAAAAAATGTATTTAAATTTACTAATGATGAATTTGGTATTATTAAAGTATTAGATCCATTAACAGAAGAAAGAACTGTATTAAGACATAGTATTATTTCATCCTTATTAGATGTATTTAAATATAATAAATCAAGAAATATTAAAGATATATCTATATTTGAAATAAGTAAATGTTTTAGTTTAATAAATGGAGAATATATTGAAGAAAATAAATTAGCTTTCTTATGTACTGGAGCATATACTGAAGGATTAAATAAAGATTATTATGATTTTTATTCAATGAAAGGTATAGTTGAAAATTTATTAGATAAATTAGGTTATAGAAATAGATATTCTTTCATAGTACGTGAATTCCCTGAAGAAATGCATCCTACTAAAAGTGTGTATATAAATGTTAATGGAAAGATAGTTGGTTTATTTGGACAAGTACATCCTAGAATAACAAAAGATGAAATATATGTTTGTGAAATTAATTTAGATTCATTATTTGAACATAAAGCTGGAAGAGTTAAATTTAAAGAAGTATCTAAATATCCAGGCATTTCAAAAGATGTAGCATTTGTGTTAGATAAAGATGTATCAAATGAATCAGTTATTTCAACTATAAAACAAGCAGCAGGAAAAGTACTATCTAAAGTAGAAGTATTTGATTATTATGAAGGAGATAAAATAGATAAAGATAAAAAATCTATAGCTTACAATCTTTACTTTGAAAGCTCAGAAAAAACATTAGAACTTGATGAAATAGTTCCATTATTTGATAAGATAATAGATTCAGTTGTTAAAAAATATAATGCTGTTTTAAGAGATAAATAAAAAAAGAAATGGATGTATAATCCATTTTTTTAT
>OMST01000042.1 GCA_900313815.1 uncultured Eubacteriales bacterium | reverse complement strand
TCATTTCACATCACCAAAATATTTCTTTACTTCACTATTAGATAATCCAAAGAATGATTTTGCTCCACTTACCATATAACTATTTCTATTTCTAGCATAGTTCCTAACAAATTCTACATTCTTTTCCCATTCACTATAGCTCTTATTCCAACGAGTCATATTTCTTTTAATTTCATCTTTTCCAATTTCATCTATAACATCATCTATTTTCTTAAGAACATTATCAGTAGACCATGTATTTTTTAAATTATATGAAAGCCTTTCTAAATATGTCTTTTTAAAATTAGAATTTTTCATTAAATTTCTTAATAAGAATGTTGAATAATGAGATGATGTCATACCAGAAGTACTAGTAGAAAACTGATAATAGTTTTTATTAACATTATAAAATGCACTATCTAAATCATAGAATATAAATTTCCATTTACCACCATCTACATTAGGATTAGAAAAATATCTAACATTGACTATATCATTATTAGCTGTCCAAGTTTCTGCTATCCAAAAATCACATAGATTTTCAATATCTATTTGTTTAGCAACTTCATTATAATAAGTATCATTACTCATAGAATGATTATTTATATAAGATACTAAGTTATTATATTTAGTTCTACTTCCACTTTTAACTTGTCCATCAATTCTAAGTAAATCAGTAGCACTCTTATCAGCAGGTACATTGTAATGATTAGCAACTAATGTTTCATCAATTTTTTCACGTATAAAATATAAGCCCCAATATTGTCCATTCAAATATAATGCTATTGGTCTATAAGCTTGTACATCTACACTAGTATATTCTTTTACTAAAGCTGTTCCAACTAAGTCACGAATAATAGCTTTTTTAGAATAGTCTCCCATTTCATCTTGAGATCCAGTTCTTAATACTAATGAATCAAATATTGCGCTATCTACATCATCAAATACTTGATATTTTAATTTACCAGCACCATATTGTTTCTTAAATTTTAATTCATAACTTTTTTTAGCATGTCCTCTTGTAGAGCCACCAAATAATTTTAATCCTGCTCCTATTTCAAAACCAGTACCATCTAATTCAAAGAATTCTGCATAACATGGCTTAACATATTTTTCTACCCATGCATGAGAATGCAATTGTTTTAAATCATTCGGGCTTATTGTTACTGACATTACAGGTAATTTATGATTTTCATTAACAATATATGAAAATGTTTTAACTTCACTACTTATTTTTTCATCCTCTTTCGCCATTATTTTTAAAACAGTAGTCTTCTTAATCTCAAGAGGACTACTGTATACTTTAGATGAAGTTGTAGGAGTTGAACCATCTGTGGTGTAATAAATCTTTCCAGCACCGTTAAAAGCCACACTCAATGATTGAACATTATTATATATTCCAGGAGCTATGCTAGCAGTTGGAACAAAAGATACTGCCTCTGTTCCATTTCCATTCTTATCCCCTGGAGTTGGTTTACTAAAATAATATATTCCATAAGAAGATGATCTACCCATTGAATATCCAGAAGGTACATTAGCAATAAGTAATGAATCAATAATATCATTAGATTTTGTTAAATATAATCCTTGAGTATCAGATAAATTGAAATTAGCATGTTTATATTTAGAATTAGATAGATTAGTATCGCCTGACGCCATTATTATATAGTATTCACCCTTACCAAGTTCAACCTTTGGTAACTTATACATACACATAGAATTATCATTAGTAGTTAAACAATAGTCACTTAAATTAATTGTTTTACCACTATTATTATATAATTCAATCCAATCATAATAATTACCAGCATTTTGTGCTAAATAAGAATAATTTCTATTCATTATTTCATTTATTACTAAATCTTTAGGCATAGTTAGATATTTCTTTTGGAAATTTCTAATTCCATCAACAGTATTATCATATCCAGGCGATACAGATATTCCTTCTAAGAATTTACCATCTTGTTTAATATATGCTATACCATTACCAAGATTTTTATATTCTACTTTATCTAATACTTTACCTTTATTATCACTTAAAATAACAAATCCATTAGTATTATTTAATTTAAATGAAGTAGCTAAATCTCCTTCCTTAGAATTAATACCACTAGTCCATACAACAACTACTTCTCCAGGAGATAATCTCATAGATGGAAATTGCCATTTAAAACTAACATTTTCATTATTTGAAAGTCCATAATTTGCTATATCAATTGTATCTTTACTAATATTCTTAATTTCCACAAAACCACTATAATTACCATTTGGATCTTTAAAGTTTCCTTTGTTATTTGGAAGTATTTCATTTATAGCAATTTTCTTTTCATCACTTGTTACTAGTGAAGCTAAGAACTCAATATGTCCTTCTTTAGTATTAGCATATCCAGGAGTTGCCTTTTCTTGAATTATCCAAGATCCATTTAAATCTCTTGCCATTACTGTATTAGATTCAAGAGCAACTGTTTCAACCGCATCAATTACTTTACCATTTGGTTTAAATAATGTAACTATTTCTCCACCAGCAGATTTAAGTTTAAATGAAGCATTTAATCCACTAGTAGTCGTACCACTTAAAAATACTACAATATATGATTTAGCTTCTATTGTTACACTAGGAAATACCCATTTAACTTTTGTATTTTCATCACTTAAACCATAATCTTTTAAATTAATATCTTTTTCATTACCATTATATATTTCTATATAATCATATAGTTTACCTTCAGTTGATGCTACTACGCCTTTATTTGATGTCATTATCTCATTTATAACTAATTTGGAAATGTTAACATCTCCATCTTCTAATTCTTTTTTATCTAGTTTCTTTGTTTTTTTATCTGTAACTAATCCTAATAATAAGAAAACAACTATTAGTAAAGTACAAATAGCTAAAAATGGTAAATTAGATTTAAATTTCTTACTATCAAACTCCATATAAAAAACTCCTATTATAATTATACACTAATAAGAGTTTTTGTACTACCATAAATTTAACTTTTTTAAACTTTTTTCTTATTCAACAGTTACACTCTTAGATAAATTTCTTGGTTTATCAATATCACATTTTCTTAACTTAGCTACTTCATAAGAAAGTAATTGACAAGCAACCATAATAAGTAAGTTTTGAATAAATTCATTTGTTAAAGGAACTACTATATCATGTTTAGATAAATCTTTATCAATATTAATAGATTCCTTTCTAATAGTTATTATTAATCCACCTCTTGCTTTAGCTTCATATATATTACTTATTGTCTTTTCACTAACAGCAAATTCACTTAATAAAGCTATTACAGGAGTATCTTTTGATATTAATGCTATTGGTCCGTGTTTAAGTTCTCCTGCTCCAAAGCATTCACTGTGTATATAAGATATTTCTTTTAATTTTAAACTACCCTCATAACTAGAATATATATCTATACCTCTTCCAATATAATAAACATCTTCACACTTGTATATTGCTTTAGCTACAGTTTTATAATCTTTATTAATTACTTTTTCTATATTTTCTGGTAATTTCTTATATTCTTCTAATATTTCTAATAGTTTTTCTTTATCTATTTTTTTAGTCTTATACATTAAATTTAATACTAATAAACTACATATATAACTTTGTGAAAAATATCCCTTAGTAGTCGCAACACATATCTCTGGACCAGCTAACATTGGCAAAACATATTTTGCTTCACGTGCCATAGTAGATGTTAAAACATTAACTATTGCTACTGTATCTATACCCTCGCTATTACACATCCTTAAAGAAGCAAGTGTATCAGCAGTTTCTCCACTTTGAGACACAAATACTGCTAAAACATCTTTATCAAAATAATGATTTGTATATCTATATTCACTAGCTATATAACAATTACAATAAAAATTAACATTAGTACAATATTTATCAATAAAATATTTTGCTATTAAAGATGCATTATAAGCACTACCGCATCCAATAAAATCTATTCTTTTATATTTACTTAAATCAATTAACTTATCACTAAATTCACCATCATGAATGTATTTAGAATATAATTTACGAGATATATCTATTTGTTCATTTATTTCTTTAAGCATATAATGTTCATAACCATTTTTCATTGCTTCTTCTATACTATAATCAGTATATTCAATAGTTTTATATACTGGTTTATTATTATAATAAATATTAAAGTTGTCACCTATTTCCACTATTTCATTATCATCGAGAACAATATATTCATTAGTGTATCCTAAAAATGCAGAAATATCACTTGCTAAAAATGTTTCACCTGTGTTTATTCCCAATACTAAAGGAGTATCTTTCTTAACACCATATAATTTATCATTCCCATCAAATAATATACCAAGAGCATAACTACCCTTTAATAATGATATTGCATTATTAATTGCTTCTATCTCATTGTTACCATCATAAAAAGAATCAATTAAAGCACATATTCTCTCACTATCTGTTTCACTTTTAAAAGTATAATCTTTTAATTTCTTTTCTACTTCTTTATAATTTTCTATTACCCCATTATGAACAAGAGTGACTCTTCCAACATGATGAGGATGAGCATTCTCTTCATTAACTTTACCATGAGTAGCCCATCTAGTATGAGCAATACCACATGTACATGAAGATAAGTCATATCTTGATAATTTTTTATCTAATTCATCTATTCTTCCAACCGATTTTATAACTCTAATTTTTTTATTTTCAATTACTGCTATACCTGAGGAATCATATCCTCTATATTCTAGCATTCTTAAGCAAGATATTATTACGTCCTTAGCATTCTTCTTTCCCCTGTAACCTACTATTCCGCACATATTTACTCCTTATAAAGTGAAAATAAACAATTACTCACCTTACATTATAATTATATAATAATATTAGTTACATAGAGTAAAAATATACACTACTTTACACTAAAAAATATTCTCTAGATAATATTCTATCATCTGATGTGTATTCTATTATATATTTGTTATTTCTTTTAACTAATATTATTCCTATTGTTTTATCTTGATATATTCCTTTAACATTCTTATCTATATAATTCATATATGTTTGTATCTGACCTATATGTTCTTTTCTTAACTCGCTTATTTTTAATTCTATAACTACATAACAATTATATTTTATATTAAACAATAATAAATCTATATAGTTATATGTATTCCCTATCTTTATTTTATATTCATTTTTTATAAATGAATACCCTTCACCTAATTCTTCCATAAACTCACTAATATTTTCCACTATTAATTCTTGTAATACTTTCTCACTTATTATTTCTTTCTCTTTTGTCTCTATTATTATTGGTTCTTTTATACTTTCTTTTATTTCTATATTTTCATTATTTATAATCTTTTCTACTGCATCTTTACTTAATCTTTCATATTCTTTTTTCTTAATCCTTTTTCTTAAATCGTTTCTACTTAGCCTATTTTTTATACATATATTTATATAATATTTAATTTTATTATTATCTTTAATTGGCAACAATTCTATATAATGGCTCCATGTTAATTCGGCAGCCATTGGCTGCCCTTTTTGAAATATATAAAACTGTCTCATATATTTTAGACTTCTTTCACTATATGTTTTCCCTAGTTCATTAGTTAATCTTGTTGAATATTTCTTTATTATTCCTTCTCCATAATGCTTACCTGCTTCACTTAATAGTTTTCCTACTTTATAATATGTTTCTAAATCACTTCTATTTTTACTATAATCTTTTACTCTCTTAGTTATTTCATTATTTATTAAATTCTCTTTTATCTCTTTATAATAATTCATTAGTGTACCTCCTAATAATATAATTAGAAAGCTTTATTTTAAACACTATAAAAAAAGAATACTTTTAAAAGTATTCTTTTTTACATAAATAATTTCATTGTTCTAATCATTTGAGCAGTATAACCTACCTCATTATCATACCAAGCAACTACTTTTAATAATTGCTTTCCATTTTCTTCTACTACTTTAGTTAAAAGTCCATCTACAACCGCTCCACATTCTTCTCCAATAATATCACTACTTACTATTGGATCATCTGTCCATTTTAATGTTTTGCTTTGATTAGATTTAAACATATTATTAACTTCTTCTGCAGTTACATTTTTATTTAATTCGACTGTAACATCTATAACAGAACCATCTCCAACTGGAACTCTAAATGCTATACCGTCTAGTTTACCATTTAAATGTGGAATAACTTTTCCTATTTGAGACGCTGCTCCTGTAGATGTGGGAATAATATTTAATGATGCAGCTCTACCACGACGAGCATATATTCCTTTTTTATGAGGAATGTCTAGTGTTTCCTGATCATTTGTAATGGCATGAACAGTAGTCATAAATCCTTTGACAATTCCATATTTATCATCTATAAGTTTTAATACTGGTGCTAGACAGTTAGTAGTACAACTAGCTGCACTAATAACAATATCTTTTTTATCTAATGTTTTATGATTAACACCATATACTATAGTTTTAGCATCATCTTTAGCAGGAGCACTAATAATTACATGTTTAGCACCTGCATCTATATGAGCTTGACATTTTTCTACTGATGTAAATACTCCTGTACATTCAAGGACAACATCAACCCCTAATTTCTTCCAAGGTAATTTAGTGGGATCTGCTTCTGCAAAAACTTTAATTTTTCTTCCTTTTACAAATAATTCATCCTCATCAAAACTAATTTTACCTTTATTTGTTCTATGTACTGAATCATATTTGTAAAGATAAGCTAGTTGTAGCGGATCAGTTAAATCATTAATTGCCACCACTTCTATATCTTTGTCATTTTCAAGTAATCTAAGAGCAGTTCTACCTATTCTACCAAAACCATTAATTGCTATTTTTAACATTTTTATTCCTCCTATTCAAAATAACTATTTCCTATAAATTCTCTTAGTACACTAGTTGATGGAACTCCTTCACTAGGTATATTAATAAAACATTTTAAGAAATTTAATATTCTAATTGCTTCTTCATAATTTTCAGAATCTTTACTTATTGAATATAATAAAGGTTCAGCATAAGTTCTTAATACTCCAATTTCATAAGCCAATGATGTATTAACAATTATATCAGCTTCACTTTGATATGGATAAACGAATTTTTCTTCACTTGCTCTCATACCAATCCAATTATTTAATGTAACAGTTGGAGAGTATCCTCTTGTTTTATAATCTCTAACCATTCTTCTTAAAAGTCTTAAATCAGTAGTAGATATATGATTATGTCTATCTAATCCTATTGGTGTAAATGGACTTATATATATTTTTAATTTATTTTTCTTATCAATTGATGAATTTAATTTTTCATTTATGGCATGTAACCCTTCAACTATTAATATTTGATTGTCTTTCATTACAATAGGTTTCTTCTTATATTCTTTCTCACCAGTAATAAAATTATACGTTGGAGTTATTACTTCTTTTTTATTTATTAAATTTTTAACTTGAGTATTAAACAATTTAACATCTAATGCTTCCAAGCATTCATATTCATAACTTCCATCAGGTTTCTTTGGAGTATCAACTCTTTCCATAAAATAATCATCTGTTGAAATGACTAATGATTCCATCCCCATAGCTCTTAAATATAATGCTAATTTCTTTGATGTTGTTGTTTTACCACTAGATGATGGACCTGAAATAAATACAGCTTTTATGTTTTTATTCTTAACAACCATTTCTGCTATAGCATGCATATTATCATCATATAGTATTTCATTAGTTCTAATGAAATCAAACATTTTTCCTTCACAAACTAATTTATTTAAATCACCTGAATATCTAACGCCTAAACCGCTTAATTGATGTTCATAAGTTTTGAACGCTTCTAATACCTGATCTCTATTTATATATTTAGGAACACTTCCTCTTATAGGGGAACATAATAATATTCCTTTAGGGGGTAAATATATTAAATCAAATGTTTTTAGTATTCCAGTAGAAGCAGGCATAATATAATAGAAATAATTATATGAATCCATTAATTCATACATAGTTACTGATTCATTAGTTAAATATGTATAATTTAAACATTTTTCATATTCACCATTATTTTCTGAATAATCATATGCATCTTTTCTAGAAACACTAACATTTTTAATAGGTTCATCTGCAGCAATAATTTCGTTCATTTTATCTTTGATTTTCTTAACTACGTTAGCATCTACTTTTCTTTTCATAGATAACTCCGTATATATAAACTTATCCAAAGAGTGTTTCATTTCTACAACGGCATCTGGCCCATATAATTCATTTATTGCTGTTATATATACATACTCAAGACCTTTAGTATATATTTTTCTACCAGTTCTATCATCTGTAGTAATGAAATTTACATATACATCTTTATCAATTTCATAATCAGCATCCACTGCTACTCCATTAATTCTAATAGCTATTAAATTATCTATATTCAACTTTCTAATAAGTTCTCTTACAGTAGAACCCTTTTCTATTTTTAATACATTTCCATTTTCTAGTGTTACTTTTATGTCCATACAAAAACCTCTTTATTACTTATTCTATTAATATAATACCAAAAAAATGTTTCTTTGTGAACAAATAATAGATTACTTTACTATAAAAAAAGAAATGATTATTTCTTAATCATTTCTTTTATTTTTCTAAATCTGTGATTTATACAACTTTTACTAATAGGTTTTTCGGTTTCAGAACTGATTATCATAGCAAGTTCTGCCATAGAACTTTCTGGATATTTTTCTTTATAAATACATATAGTTTTAATCTTATCATCTAGTAAATCAAAATCATATTGTTCTTTTAATTTACTAATCATTTCCAATTGTTCATTAGAAGAAGCTATCATTTTATCTACATTAGCTTGTTCACAATTATTTAGTCTATTAGTCATATTTTTATGATCTCTATATATTCTAATATCTTCATAATAGAATAATGAATTAAATGCATTTATCATCTTTATAAAGTCACTAATTTTTTCAGATTCTTTAATATATACCATAAAGTTTTTATCTCTTTTAATAACCTTACTCTTAAAATACATTTCATTTAATAAATCATTAATATAATTAGCAGTATCTTCATTAGATATAACAAATTCTAAATGATATCTACTTGTTTTAGGATCATTTATACTACCGCACATCATAAATGCTCCTCGTAAATAAGCTTGTTTATCTTTATCTTCATCTACTAAGTATTGTTCAGGTAAATATAATCTTTTATTATTTTTTAAAATACATAAATCATTTAATATAAAATCAAATTTATCTTTTATAATTAATAATACTAATTTATTTTTTCTAAGTTTATTTACTCCAGTATTATCCATATCTATTTCTATATGATATGTTTCTTTTAATAATTTATATATTCTTCTAGCAACACTTATATTTTCAGTATAAATTTCAAATCTATCATCAAATATTTTAACCCCAATATTTAATATAGCAGAAAGTTCCGCTATATTTTCCGAATTACTATATTCTATATTACTAATTTCATTTTTAATATTTCCTGTAAATGACATAGCATCCCCTCCGTACTTGAGTTTAGTATACAACATTTTTAATATTAATACAAAAAAGTAAAGAATTTTTCTTTACTTTTAGAATCTTGTATAAAATGATTTACCATAAGCAGGGAAATTAACAAAGTTTCTTGGATTTAAAGTAGTACTTCCACTCCATCCTGATTTAATGGTGAAATGCAAATGAGCGCCTGTTGAGCATGTATCCCATCCACCATTTTTTTTCAAAGTATAACCACCGCCGCCACTTTTACCGATAACTGTGGTAATGTCAACGACTTGACCCATTCTAACACTTATCGAAGATAAGTGCATATAAACAGATCTATATTCTTTCCCATTAACAATATGATTAATAGTAACAATATTACCGCCGCAACTACTCTTAGTTGTGATTCCACTAACTGTTCCCATAGCAGCAGCATACACAGGAGTTTCCATTGCAACTGCAATGTCTATACCACTATGTATTTCTCTTCCATGAACAGGACATATTCTATATCCCCATTCACTTGAAATAGTTCCTTTTTCCAAAGGTCTTACAAATCCTGTTGTATTAGGTGTACTAGTAATACACTCTACTAAGTCTATATCCTCTTTACAATTATTTTCTTTATATATTTTTTCATAATATTCAATAGTTTTCTTTCTTGCTTGAATATCCGCAGCAACATCAGAATGAGCATTTTCTAAATCAGAAAGACTAACATCATATGATTTTAATTTATTATCTAATTCGGCAATACTTTTTTCTTCAATACTTATCTTTTCTTTCAACTCTATTTGCATTTTTTTTTCTTTTTCAATCATAACATACATTTCATTTATTAATTCATCATTGTATGCAGTAAGTTCCTCTACTACTGTACCTCTATAAATAAAGTCTGTTAATGATTTGGCGCCAAATATATATTCTAAATATACATTATCTCCATTAGCAACTTGTAGAAATGATAATAATGAATCTATTTCTACCTCTCTAGCAGAAATATCACTTTCTAATTTATCTATTTCATTTAATAAATCAACTATATCATTTTCATATTGTTCAATATTCTTTTCTAATGCGCTAATTTCATTTTCTGCAGCTTTTATTTTTGATTGAACTTCTTTTTTCCTTTGCTCAATTGAAGCTTGATTGGCTTCATCACTAGCAAGTTGTTCTTTCAAATGCTTAAGAGTTTCTGCGTTTGAAAAACTAGTAAATGAAAAAAAGCATAGAAATATAAACAATATTTTTAAACTTTTCTTCATCATATTTTCAAATACTTTCTAACAGCTCTATAACTACCAAAAGCTCCTACTACAACACCTATACCAAGTAAAGTTAATATTACTAAATGCATTATATCCATAGGTTTTACAAGTGGTATTATAGCTGTAAATAATTGCCCATGTAATCTTTTATAAATGTATGTATATCCATACCAACAAGCAACTATTGGTAGAATAGAGCCTAGGAATCCAAGTATAATTCCTTCAAAGAAGAAAGGTCTTCTAATAAATGGATTGCTTGCTCCTACTAATCTTCTAATTTCTATTTCTCTTCTTCTAGATTGAATAGTTATTTTAATTGTATTTGCCACTAAGAATACAGTTACTAATACTAAAGCAACTACTACTATCCAAGTTACTTTTTTAACCATATCAAATATCTTAACAAGTTCTTCAACAGAACCTTCTCCATATTTAACTAAATCTACTTTTTCTAATTTTTTAATTTCGGAAGCAACTTCACCTATTCCATTGATATCTTCTACTTTTACCATAAATGAATCTTGTAATGGGTTAGTTTCCTCTGTATATCTAGACATTACACTATCAAATACTTCTGATTCAGCTTGCATTTCTTTTCTAACTTGTTCTTTAGAATTAAATATTACATCTGACACATTATCCATAGTTTTAAGTCTAGTTTCTAAAGCTTCTATCTCGCTTGCTTCTGTTTCTCTATCCAAAAATACTACTATTGTTAAATCTTTTTCAATTTGTTCAGTAAAGTTATTAACATTAGAAGATAATAAAATACCAAAACCTACTAAAACAAGTGTAATTGTTATACATGATATACTCGCTAAAGATAAAGAGAAATTTCTAAATACACCTTTGAAAGATTCATCAATATTTTTACCTAAAATTCTAAACGCTTTCACTTCTATATCTTCCTTTCTGACTATCTCTCTTTACTAAACCTTTATCAATAACAATAACCCTTTTCTTCATTCTATTAACTATATCCTTATCGTGTGTAGCCATTATTATTGTAGTCCCAAGATTCTTATTTATATCATCAATTACTTTCATTATTTCCATAGATGTATCAGGATCTAAGTTTCCAGTTGGCTCATCACAAATAAGTACTTTAGGGTCATTAACTATTGCTCTAGCAATAGATACTCTTTGTTGCTCACCACCTGCTAGTTCATCAGGAAAGCTTCTCAATTTATCTTTTAATCCAACTTGTTCTAAAGCTTTAATAGTTCTTCTTCTGATTTCATCACCTTTAAGGCCATACATCTCAAGAGCAAATGCAACATTTTCATATACTGTTAATTTAGGTAATAATTTATAATCTTGAAAAACTATTCCGAGTTTTCTTCTGAGTTTATATACTTTTCCATTTCTTAGCTTAGCTACATTTATTCCACCAACAAATACTTCTCCATATGTGGGTTTTTCTTGTCTATACAATAATTTAATTAATGTAGATTTACCACTCCCAGAAGCGCCTATTATAAATACAAACTCTCCTTTAGATATTTCCAAATCTATATCAGCAAGAGCTGTTACTCCATTTGGGTATCTTTTATTAACATTTTTAAGTTCAATTAGTTGCATAATACCTCCTTTATAAATACTATCTCAGAGTAAATTATATCAAAAAAAGATACATTTTTCTATATGAATATGTATCTTTACACTATTTTTTTAAATATGCTTCTAAGAATTCATGAATATCACCATCTAAAACACCATCTACATCAGAAGTTTCATAATTAGTTCTTGTGTCTTTTACTAACGTATATGGACACATTACATAACTTCTAATAGCACTTCCAAAGTTAACATCCATTACCTCTCCTTTTAAGCCTTTAATTTTTTCATTAAATTCTTTCATTTGTAAAATATATAATTTATTTTTTAACATTTCTAGAGCAATCTCTTTATTTCTAAGCTGACTTCTTTCTATTTGAGAAGATGTTACTATACCAGTTGGTATATGTGTAATTCTGACAGCTGAATCCGTAGTATTAACTCCTTGTCCTCCACAACCGCTAGAACGATACACATCTATTCTTAGATCACTATCTTTAATTTCTACATTAACATTATTTTTAATCTCGGGTGTCACAAGAACTGATGCGAATGAAGTATGTCTCCTTTTATTACTATCAAATGGACTTATTCTAACTAATCTATGAACACCAGTTTCTCCTTTAAGGTATCCAAATGCATATAAACCTTTAACTAATAAAGTACATCCTTTTATGCCTACTTCTTCACCTTCTTGATTACTAATAATTTCATATTCATAATTATTCTTTTCAAAATATCTTTCGTACATTCTAAGTATCATATTAGCCCAATCATTACTTTCAGTTCCACCTGCTCCAGAATGTATTTCAATATATGCATTATTAGAATCAAATTCACCATTTAATAAAGCATATATTCTAAGAGATTCTATTTCTTTATCTAAAGATTCTATTTCTTCATTTATTAGTTCAAATTCTTCTTCACTAATTATCTTTAACATTTCATCTAAATCAGTTACTCTAGTTTCAACATTAAAATATTTATTATAAACATCTTTAAGTCCTTTTAATTCAGATAATATAACTTTAGCATTATTTATATCATTCCAAAAAGAAGCATCATTTGATATACTTTCAAGTTCATTAATTCTTTTAGATTTATTTTCTATATCTAATTTGTTTTTAATACTTTCAAGAATTAACTTATATTCACTAATTTTCTTCTCTATTTCTTTTGTTTCCATATCAAAATTTTATCATAAATTGCTCTTTTTGTCATAGTCATCTAGAAAACTTTTATAAATACCATCTTTTTTAGTACCCAATATACAATTTAAATTAATATTATCTGTAGATTTAAATATATTAAATTCTATATTAGGGTTTACTTTCTTTAATTCTTTTATTAATTCTTTAATTTCTTTTCTTTTACTAGCAGAAGGATCTTCATTATTAACTTTCTCAGTAAATTTACAAGCACAATTTATAAATGTTAAATCATTACTTTTAGCCCATGAAATAATATATTGCTCTTTAACAAGATATAAAGGTCTAATTAATTCCAATCCTTCAAAATGATCACTATGAAGTTTGGGCATCATAGTTTTAAATTCACTACCATAAAACATAGATAATAAAGTTGTTTCAATAACATCATTAAAATGATGACCAAGAGCTATTTTATTGCATCCTAACTCTTTAGCTTTATTATATAAATATCCTCTTCTCATTCTAGCACATAAATAACATGGACTATTATCAATATTTGAAACAGCATCAAAAATATCACTTTCAAATATTTCAAGTGGAACGTCTAATGTTCTAGCATTTTCAAGAATTAAATTCATATTTTTAGTATTATATCCAGGATTCATTAATACATAATGAGCCTCAAACTTAACATTACCATGTCTTTGTAACTCTTGAATACACTTGGCAAGTAAAAAAGAATCTTTACCTCCACTTATGCATACCATAATATTATCTTTTTCATTTATTAACTTATAATCAGATACAGCATGTACAAAAGGACTCCATATCTCTTTTCTATACTTCTTTATAATACTTCTTTCTATCTCTTTATATCTTTCCATAAACTCACTTCGACAATATTATAGCATAAAAAAAGTAACTTAATAGTTACTTTTAACAATTTACTTTATCCAATGTTTGTTCAATAATAGATGTATCAACATTATTAATTGTATACCAATCATATTTAGTCATTTCATCATATACTCTAGCTTGATGAGATAGTGTTTCATTAAGACCATCTTTTAATAATTCTCTAATATCCTTATTTGAGCTTTCTAATGTTCCATGAACATATACTTCTACAGTACTTTTTAATAGCAACAAATAGTTATTCATTATTAACTCATCCATTACACTTTACCTCCATCATATCTAATAAATCTTTTTTAATTTTTTCATGTTTTTTAACTTCTTTTTCCATAAAAGAAATTAAATCTTCATCCTCAAGCACATTCATAGATTCATTACAAACATCTATGATAATTTGTTCATGCCCAATAGCATCTTCTAAATATAATAATTCTTTTTGTGTCATTTTATCCTCCTACTAATAGGATTACCACATTTATAAAATATATAATGGTAAATTATAGAAAAAAACTATCTAATAGATAGTTATTCTTTATTTGATAATTTAATTAATGATTTAAAAAATGAATTTACATAATCATAAGTACTTTTATCTAATTTGCTCATTCCTTTAATAATATCTATAAATTCATTGATATTAAATCCTATATGAGAACCTTTCTTTTTAATATTACTAAATGCAGTTTCAAAATAAGCTTTAATTATTTGTTCATTTACATCTTGAATATTTTTTGTTGTTCTAATGTGTAATTCTTCACTTAATTTAGATAATTTTTCATATACGAATTCTGTTCCATCTGTATTCCAATAAATTGGATAATGAACATTTATAGCATGGGCACTTGTTTTAATAGATTGATAATTTTTATTAAACATTAGTGTTCCAATATAAGAATTAGAAGGGACTATATTTATTAATTTTTCACTCATTTTCATATATTTAGGTGACTCATATTCATTTTTCTTAAAACCTGGCCCATCAAAATTAATAACTTTTTTTACTTTATTAAATTTAAAATCACCTAGTTCCATAACAGAACTCATAGCCATATTTCCACCTTTTGAATGGCCTATTACGTGCACATCTTTATCAAATAATCCTATATTGTTTTTCAAATATCTAATAGCTAATGCTTGAGTAAATGTAGGATATTCATACATTAATCTAATATTTTCTATCCATCCAATTATAGATCTATCAGTTCCTTTAAAAACTATTATTTTTGTATTATCAATAATACAAGTCATAGCTCCAAATTGAGTAGATTCATTAACAATATTTTCAAAGTTTTTAATTCTTAATTTTTTATATCTAGTACTACCTTTTACTATGTTAATTAATTCTTTTACTTTGTATGAAATAAATTCAGTATGTTTAGGAATGTTAAATGAAGATATTAAATTGCATATTTCGTCAAAAGTTTTGCTTCCCATAAAACTTCCCATTGGAATATAGACTATTAAAGAACATAAAAGATAATCCATCATATTCCATGGAACTTCATTTAAATTTTTATCTTTATATAACTTTAAATAATCATATATAGTATACATATTATTATCCCACTTTTTTAACTAACATATTCTTATTTGATATATTATATTCATCAGATATTTCATATATTTTAGTTTTTAATTCTTCTATGTTTGATACTACTATATCTTTTGAATTAACTTTAGCAAATACAACATATACTCCATCATCATCAAGTGTACAACAAAGTGGTGATCTTGATGATTCAAATCCTTCATTTAATAATTCATCATTAATTCTATAATTGCGTGAATAATCTTCATTTCCATTAAATAAACTACGCATATTACATGTTTTACCTACATATATTTTATATTTTTGTTTTGCTTCAATATCTAATATAGTTACCTCTCTTACATTACTTGGTATTTCAAAGTCTTCTTGAATTGGTAAAAAAACACTAAAATATATATAATTACCATTTTTATCTCTAGCATCCATTACTACTAATGGGGCATGATTGTTATTTTCCATTATATTTTACCTCACATTCTTATAACACGTTATTATAAGTATAACACATATATTTAATAATTACACTATTACAATTTTAACATTAATGATATAATAATAATTGGAGTAATAATATGATAGAGAAATTATTTAAATTAAAATCAAACAATACTAATATTAAAACAGAACTAATAGCTGGCCTTACTACATTTATGGCTATGTCATACATTATATTTGTTAATCCTTCTGTATTAAGTCAAACTGGTATGGATTATGGAGCAGTATATACAGCTACTATATTAACAACGATTCTAGCCACACTAATCATTGCTTTATATGCTAATGTGCCGTATGCATCTAGTGCTGGTATAGGACTCGGAAGCTTATTTACTTATACTATTTGTGGTAGTTTAGGATATACTTGGCAGCAAGGTTTAGCAATTGTGTTTATTTGTGGAGTTGCAAATGTTATTATTACTCTTACTAGTGTTAGAAAGAAAATAATAAAAGCAATACCAACATTTTTACAAGAAGCTATTACAGTTGGTATAGGATTATTTATTACATATGTTGGATTAATCAATGCTGGAATAATAGAATTTAGTGCATCAAGTGTAACTAATGGTATAGCAGAAGGAGTAGTTCCTAAAATAGCAGATCTAACTCAGCCTGAAGTATTTCTTGCAATATTTGGTTTATTATTTACATCTGTTTTATTAGTTAAAAAGGTTAAAGGTGCTTATTTAAAGGGTATTATCGTAACTACATTAGTGGGAATGATCTGTGGAGTAACTCCACTCCCTAATTTTAGCAATTATAATATTTTACCAAGTATAGAGCCTACATTATTAAAAATGGATTTCAACGGATTATTTACAATTAAATCCGGAGTATTTGTAGTTATTATGACAGTATTTACTTTATGTATATCTGATTTATTTGATACTATTGGCATATTTATTGGAACAGGTAAAAAAGCTGGAATATTTAAAATAGATGAAAAAGGAAATATGCCTAAAAATTTAGAAAAGTCTATGATAGCAGATTCATGTGGAACTATTATTGGCGCTGTACTTGGAACAAGTAATGTTACAACATACTTAGAAAGCAGTGCCGGCATAGAAGCAGGTGGTAGAACTGGTCTTACATCTATATTTATAGCTTTGTTCTTTGCTTTATCATTATTCTTATACCCAATTATCCAATGTGTTCCAATGGCTGCGGTTGCTCCTATATTAGTGTTAATTGGTGTATCAATGTTAGAGAATATTGGAACAATTAACTGGAAAGATATAGTAGTTGCTATACCATCTTTCTTTATAATAGTCATGATGCCTCTTTCATACTCTATAACTACCGGTATTGAATTTGGATTTATATTCTATGTAATTGTTAACATCTATAAAGGAAGAGCAAAAGAAATATCTCCAATGATATATTTATTCTCAATATTATTTATAGTTAAATATATTATTTCTGCATTATAAAAACACTAATTACTTAGTGTTTAAATATTTAATGGCTTCAGTTGCAGCTATTGCTCCATCAGAGGCTGCTGTTACTAATTGACGAACTGTTTTAGTTCTGTTGTCACCTGCTGTATATATACCAGGAATATTAGTATTGCAATCTTCACTTGATATTACATATCCATTACTATCTAAATTAATTAATTTAGCAAAGTTTTGATTTTCAGGTATTCTGCCAACTGCTATAAATAAGCCATCTATATCTAATTTAGATATATTTCCATCATTGTTTTTAATTTCAATACCATTTAATTTAGAATCATATAATAATTTAGTGATAATACTGTTATATATAATTTCAGTATTATTTTTTTCTTTAAATTTATTAACTGTATCTTTATCTGCTCTAAATTCGTCTCTTCTATGTATTAAATATACATAAGAAGCTATATCTGATAAATATAATGCTTCTTGTAATGCAGCATTTCCTCCTCCTACTACAGCAACTACTTTATCTTTATAAAAATTTCCATCACATGTAGCACAATAAGAAACACCTTTTCCAATTAATTCATCTTCATTCTCTAAACCAAGTTTTCTATTATCAGAACCAGTTGCTAATATAATGGTTTTACATTCATACTTGCTGTTATTTGTAACAACTATTTTATTAGAATTATTTATTTCTATATCAATAGCTTTTTCGAACTTTATTTCTGCTCCTAAGTCCTTAACTTGATTATATAATTTAGTTGCAAAATCAAATCCAGAAATATGTGGCTCGGCAGGATAATTTTCAATTGTTAAAGTATTAGTAATTTGTCCTCCATATGACTTAGCTTCTAATATTAATACTTTTTTAGATGCTCTTCTTAAATATATTGCAGCAGTTAATCCTGCTGTACCAGCACCTATTATAATACAATCATACATAATATCTCTCCTTATTCTCTGCTTGAATATTGGTTAACTGTCAAATCTGTGCCATCAGTTTCCAATAGAATATATCCACTGGATCCAGTTGCCATTACTTTTGCCCCAACCAATTTGCCTCGTGATTTAGCCGCATCAGAAACTTGTTTATTTGGAACTATAATATATTCGGGTGATAATGTTTTAATCATTTCATCTGAAACAGTAGCTAAACCGTGATGAGGGTATTTTAACACATCTACATCTAAAATGTCACTACTATAATTCTTATATACTTCAGAAGATCTAATATTATCTCCAGAAAAATATATTTTTCTACTTCCAAACTTCAATATCATATTTAATGAATTAGTATTTTCAGGGTATCCCCCAGAGGTTACTAAATTTTGAGGTGCTACGATATCAAAATTAATATTGCCTATTTTGTAATCTAACTCAGGGCCTATATATGTAATTGGTATCCCTTTTTCATTTAATATTTTAACTAATGCATTTGTATTTGTTGCTCTTTGTATACAAGTTCTTCTTTTTACACATGTTTCAAGTACATCGCCATAATAAGCACTTCCTATTTCAAATTCCTTAACCATTGCTACATGTGCTTTAATATGATTATCATGTAAATGAGAGCCTATTAATGCATCTATTTTTGTAATTCCTAATTTTTTAATGAACTTAATTACATCTTTAACAGTACTTTCATATCCACCATCAATGAATATAGTGGTATCATTTCCAATTATCAAGTAAGAATCAAACCTACCCACTCCAAAGAAATATACTTTTAATATACCAGAATCCTCTGCTTCTGGATTTGTTGGATGAGTAGAACATGTAATAACCTCACCATTTTCAAATTTTACAGTTATTGAGTGTGGGTTTCCTTCTACAGTATATGAAGGTTCCTTTATAGTGGTTAAATAATTATCATCCGTATATATTAATTTTAATACTTCATCAGTAACTTTAGACTGTATAATTATTGAAGCAGATCTATCATTTTTAGAAGAAATTGTACACGTTGCATACTTAGCGTATACAGAAATCTTTAACTTTTCTATTCTATCTTTATATGGCTCTAATTCTTCTTTGCTCAATGAATCAATATATATAGTAACCATATTATAATCATATATATTAAGTGACTCCTCGGCTCTTGCTATTAATTTTTCCAATTCATCTTTACTTATTTGAGATATTACTTCACTAGTAGCATTATCCATACATTGTTTATAATTAGGCGAGTCAGGAACTATACTCAATATTATTCCCACAATAAACGGGATTATGAATAGCAATAATAATACTTTAACATTTGAAACAATATTTCTTTTAGCTTGTTCAAAAGCATCATTATCTTTATGATAAATTGCTTTTATAAATTTAAACATTATAGAAAACATTAATAACAACGGAGCTACAATAGAAATAATATTCATTATTATTTTTGCAATACGTATTATTTCAAGTACTCCTTTAGATAAGCATACATCTAATAACATAATATTCACCTTATCTCATCCACCTTGGGTAATCACTTTCTGGAATATAATAAGCATGCCATCCATATAAGTATTCACTATATCTAGCAGTATTCTCATATACATTAGTCATATCATATAGTGTTGTATGACCAAATGGTATTTTTTCATAACAAGCGCCAATATCCCTAGATTGTAATACTATGTACCCATCACTTTTACCGTCCATATCATCATCATACTTATCAACTATTAACATTTCATGCCCTGATTGTGCACCATTCTGTAAAATATCCCCAGGCCTTCCTTTTCTTCTATCCTTTATGTTGTCTCCATATGAATTTGTAGATGCTAAAGCTCCAACAAAATAATAATATATATGAACATTATTATCATACTCAGGAGGTTTTATAACTATTTCATATTCAGTTTCCCCTTGACTATTTAATCTAGGGTTAGGAGTAAGTCTATTTTTAATCTTTGGTCTATCACCATATATATTTAAACCTGCTTGTTTAAACGTCCAAACTACAAATGGATTACATGCTAAGAACGTCATATCTCCACCACCCCAATTTTCATGAACTCCCCAAGCATCTTTCGCTATTGTGCTATTACCTCCGCTGTTTACTCCCTTATATGGTAGATAATAACCCCAACTTTGTATTTCACCAATGAATGCCATAGCTCCAGTTACAACTGATTCTCTTGTCCTATATCCATGTTTTTTGTTATATGATGACATTTTTATATTAAATTCATCTAAACTAGAGCCATGTTTGTTCAAATATGTTGATATTGTAACGGGCATTAGTTTTAAATGTTTATGCATAAGAACAACATTAAATGCTTCGGGTACTTCTACTTTGTCTCCACCAGTTATATTACCTTCTGTATCTTTAACATACACATAATATGTTCCTGGAAATTTAACTGTCTTAAATTGAATATTATGTTCTTCTACCCAATCATATGCATCTGGTTCTGGTTCTTTCTCTATACTTGAAAAATAATACTCTGCTAAAAGCTTTTTTCCTTTAAGAGTTACAGTTACTACTGTGTCTTCAATAGATATATCTGCTATCTTAAGTCTCCAACTAGCTTCTATCTTTTTATATAACTCATCTAATATTGCTTGATATTTAGCATTTTTTTCTTCATCCTTTAATTTTTCCAAATAATGAAGAGCTGTATTATAATCATCTAAACTTAATGTTTCTTCTATTCTTGCTATTAATTTATCTAATTTTGTTTCAACAGAAGCTTCTATACCTTCTGGAGTAGCATTTGTTAAACAAGAACTATATCCAGTAAAATCAGGTAATATACTTAATATTATATTTATGCCAAATGGTACTATAAATATTAATACTGCTGTTACTATATTTGGAACAGCTTTTTTCTTTA
>OMST01000040.1 GCA_900313815.1 uncultured Eubacteriales bacterium | reverse complement strand
CTAGTAAGTTTAATAGTGACAGTATCATTTCCAGAAAGTGATTATACAAAATGTATATCTGGAATATCAAGAGAATCAATACAAGAGATATATGAAGAAAAAGCAGAGAGATTAGTAAGAACTGCTGAAGAAACATTAAATATAAGTGATTATTCTGTTGCAATGAATTATATGCCAAAAGTAAAAGATGACGATAAAAGAGAAGCATATGAAAAGAGATTGGAAGAAGTTAAAAAATTAATAGATGAAGCAAGAACACCACCAACGCCAATTGTTATTGATGATGACGATAATGAAATTTTCCCTGCAGATCCATATAATATATCAGAAGATGATTTGCAATATCTTGCTAATGTATGTTACTGCGAGCAAGGATCTGATTCAGGAGTTGCTGCTGAGGCATCTCTTATGGCTAATTTATATGAATTACACAAGAGTAAATATGATAGTGTAGTTTCTTATGTTAGAAAATCAGGCTGGTTTGCTTGTAGAACAACTAAAAAAGTTGCTCCAGCAACTCAAAAAGAAATCGTTAGGGATGTACTTAATAATGGAAACAGAAGAATGCCACCATATATAAATGAACATGATTGTTTCGATTGTAGTAACGGATTATGTAAAAATGGAAATAGAGGAGATATATGTATGATTGTTACTAATGGTATTACTTATGAATCTCTGGATGATATTAAAGATCGTAGTAATTATATTAAAAATAATACTGTGATATATAATAAATATGGAAGTGTATATACATTTTATTCTTTCCCTTGTGAAAGATGTGATCCATTTGGATATACAGCTTCTGCATACAACAAATATAATAGTTAAAATAACAAACAAAAAAGGAATTATTTCTTATATAATTCCTTTTTATATTCATTAATAATATCATTCATTATAGTTAAATATGTTTTATTTTCTCTTCTTTCATCATCAGTTAATGTCCATATATCAGGTATTTCTACTTTTATTAATGCATTATCTTGAATGAATTTATTTTGACTATCAGTAAGTTCGTCCCCCTCCATATAATATACATATTGTATTTTTTTATCAGTTATTAGTTTTTTAGCATCAGCATATGCTTTATCTAATGTTTCATTTTTTGAATCGATTGATATAACATTAATATTATATTTTGTTAAGTATTCAAATACATTGTTTGTTACTAATAAAGTATTATAATTTCCATTTTTTCCAATATTATATAATTGAACATCTAATTCGGAAATAGAAACATTTAATTCCTTATATCTATCTTCAACTTCTTCTTTAAGATAAGGATTACTATTATAGTCAATTAATCCCACTTTAATATTACTACATAGCATTAAATAGTTTGATGGATCTAACCATACACTGGCTAATTTTTTATTATTACTCATACCTTTAGTAGCATCTATTATTTTAAGATTACCATTTAGATTTAGTAGGTCTCTTGCCAAAGATGCTTCATTAGCAACTCCAGAATATATAAATATTTCTCCTTTAGAATATTTTTGCTTCTTTTTGTCTGTAACTACATATGTTTGATCAGAAGCATTAGGATAAACTGATAATATTTTTGCATTATCACCATATAAAGTAGTAGTAGCATATTCTATAGGATACATTGTTGTATATAAATATTTATCATTAAAATCTTCAGTCCAAGTACAAGCTGTTAGTAAAAAGCAAGTTAATACTATTAATAAAATTTTTTTCATATATTTTCTCCTTTATTATTTACAGGATCATATCCAAATTTGCCAAATGGATGGCACCTTAATATTCTATTTATTCCTTTTATAATACCCTTATATCCATATAACTCAATACATTCTTTCATATATTCACTACATGTAGGATCAAATCTACACATACTATGAGAATGAAGAGGTGTTATTTGATATAAATTAATAAGTTTAATTAATATTTTTTTCATATTAATATTATATATCATAATTAAATAAAAATAAACTCTTATGCTGTTATTTACATTCTTTTTATGACATTATTAATATGGTGATAATATGAAAAGAGTATTTAAAATATTAACTATATTAATAATATTTGTACTTGGAATGTATTCAATTAATGCGGAAACTAAACTAGAATGTACTTATAGTCTAGTTGGAACAGGGTATGGAACTTTCCAAGATAAAGATATAGAAGTAGAGGATACAATTACATTTTATTTTTCTTCAGAAACAGGGCTATCTAGATATTACAAAATGGGTAATGGTGCTAGAGGTAAAATGACCAATTGGAGTAATAGTAGACTTTGATTTATCTTGTATAGGATAGAGTTTGAAAAAACTCTTTTCTTTTTTATTAAATTATGGTATAATATGCAAGAATTTTATTTATATTAATATTTCATGTTAGAGGGGGTAATATGAAAAAATTATGTTTATTTATATATATAATTGTTGTGTTGATGTCATTTAATATTAATATAAATGCATCACAGATTAAATGTGTATATGGTAATCTTACTATAACTTATGATACTAATAGTAATAATTTTAATGTAACTTCTAGTAGTAGTAATATTAAATATGATCATAAATTAACTCCTACAAATTTTACAACTAATGATAACAAATTAACATGTTTAGACAAAATTTATGTAGTATCATATATTACAAATAGTAATAGAACGTTAACATATGAATTATCTGCTTATTCTAAAGATGCAATGAAAGTAGATGGGAAACCATATTCACTTGATTTAGACAAATCAAATTCTAATGTAGTCAATGACGAAAATAAACCTGAAGATGAAATCATTGAGTGTAAGTATAGTTCTGGAGATTATACAGCTTCATTACGTTATAATAAAAATACAAAAGAAATTCAAAAAGTACCTGGTAAGTGTACTGAATTAAATACAGATTTGAAAGAATCAAATTTTAGTTCTGGAGAGTGCCCTGCTGCTAAATTGATAACTGATTCTGGTAGAAGCGGTACAGGAGTTTATTGTAATATATCTGCTAATTATGGAGGTGCTTCTTCTCCAAGTAAAGAAGATACTGGTAGTAATATTCAACTTCAAAACAATTTAGGCCCATTTAAATTTAAAATACCTGAGTTGGGAGAAGGAAGTGGATTTGGTAAAAAAGCCAATTGTAAACAAGTACTAGGCACTAACGGGTATAGAATAGTAAATGGATTAATAAGTATAGTTAGAATACTTGCTCCAATTGTTGCAATTTTAGTTGCTATGATAGATTTATTACCTGGAGTAACTACTAAAGATGAGAAAAAGATTAAAGAGTCTACTCGTAAATGCGTAACAATAGGAATAGTTTTATTAGTAATAGAAGTAATTCCATATATAGTTAGATTAATTGGCGCAATATTTGAATTTGACTTAACTTGTATAGGATAGCAAAATAATTATTATTTTGCTTTTTTTTTTATTATTAATTTGATATAATAAATATGTGATAATTATGAATAATATATACAAAAATTATGGTATTACAATTAAAGATGAAAAATTATTATTAAAAGCATTAACTCATACAAGTTATGCTAATGAACATAATTGTGAAAGTTATGAAAGATTAGAATATTTAGGTGATGCTATACTTGAAATTGTATGTAGTGAGTATTTATATTTTAATACTAATGAATCTGAGGGAGAAATGAGTAGACTTAGAAGTCTATATGTGTGTGAAAATGCATTATATGAGTATTCTAAGGAAGTTAATCTTAAAGATTATATCAGATTAGGTAATGGAATAGAGGAAGCAAATAAAACTATAATAGCAGATGTATTTGAAGCTACTATGGCAGTAATATATTTAGAACAAGGTATATCTGCTGTAAAAAGATTATTTAATAGATTAATTGTTCCTTTTATTGAACATCATGAAGATTTTTTAAAAGATTATAAAAGTTTATTACAAGAAAGTGTTCAAACTGTTAAAAAAAGCGTTACTTATAATTTAATAGAAGAAAGTGGTCCAGCTCATAAAAGATTATTCAAAGTAGAAGTTGTAATAGATGGACTTGTTTATGGTATAGGTAGTGGTGGCTCTAAAAAAGAAGCAGAGCAAAATGCTGCTAAAGAAGCATATATGAAAAGAGCAAAATAAAAAGGAGTAATTATGAAGAAATTATTATATTTAATATTTGTGTCATCTATATTAATATCGAAGATTAATGCTGCAGATCTTACGGATTATTGTAAAGACGCTCCATCTGGTACAAAAGAATCATGTACTAATACCATAACTTTTTGTTATGGTGATAAAGAATATGTTGGATGTCCTTTTGATCAAACCAAAAAAGTATATGTCACTTCTGCAACTAATAATGCTGGAACTGAAGGAACTGGCATTTATGGTTCAATGGCTTGGCCATTTAGTATAATTCATATTAATCCAGATATACCACTAGAAAGGTCTTATGTTGCTCTTGATAGTAACAATAGAGTTGGTTTTGTTGGATGTTATAAAGGTAAAATACTTAGAAAACCAACTGATCCTGAAGATGAAGAATTTGGCCCTGCTGATTATGATTTTGTAAAATCATGCAGTGGAAAAAATTGTTTAGGTAGTGCATATTTCTTTAAAATAATTAATGCTAATGAAAAAACTTGTAATCCATCAAATGATGGTTTTGCGCTATATTTGGCAACTGATTTTCATATAGGCGGTACGTATGAAAATTCATATTATAATGAAAATATGAATATGCATATTGGCAAAGATAATTGGAATCCTACAAATTCTGGTCATTGTCCAATATATTTAAATTTTAACCCTAATGTTAATAGTTGGATGGATTCCAAAAATAGATATAGACTTTCAGATGATCAAAAAATGTCATATGATAAGAATATATATAGTGCTGTTTCAAACTTCTTTAATCAACAATATAATCAAAATCATTCATTAACAGGATGTACTACAGAAGATACTGTTGGCTTTGAAGAAATGAAACAATGCTTTGAAACTAAAACGGAAGATATTAAAAAATTTACTTGTCCTAGTGATAAGTCTGGTTATGATGCATTAGTTACAAAATATGATTCATACCAAAAAGAATGTAAAAGTAAATATGATGAATTGTATTCTAAGAAATTAATTGGTGATGATTCAAAAGTATATCTTAGTATGATATTAACTGCTGTTAATGAAAAGATAGATTCATGTTATTTTCAAAAATGTGGTGTTAATGAAACTAAACTTAAAAACCTTCTTAAAAACAGTAATTGTAGCAATGGATGTACTGAAGCTAAAAAAGATCAATCTGATAGTCCAACAGCTTCCTGTTGGATGTGTGTTGATACATTCAAATGGATAGATTCTGCTGATACTAGTAAATATAGTAGTTGTCATCCTGAAAGTAGTATTTCAAAAGAAAAATGTTATGGTACAACAGCACAAAAAAATTGCCGTGATTGTTTAGAAAATGTATACAAAAAAGCAGGGGTTACTGAAGACCAAATTAAGTGTTTACAGGAAGCTACTGAAGTAAAAAATAAAATTACTCAAGGCATTACGGATTCTTCTGATACACATGATCAACAACAAGTAGATGATAATGCTTCTAATACATATAATCCAATTAAATTTATTATACCTGATATAGGAGGAGGAAGTGGATTTGGCAAAAAAGCCAATTGTAAGCAAACTCTTGGAGATAATGGATATAAAATAATAAATGGATTAATAAGAATAGTTAGAATACTAGCTCCAATAGTGGCAATCTTAGTATCAATGATAACATTGATACCAGCAGTAACAGCTAAAGATGAAAATAAAGTTAAGGAAGCTACTCGTAAATGTGTAACTATAGGAATAGTTTTATTAGTAATAGAAGTAATTCCATATATAGTTAGATTAATTGGAACAATACTAGACTTTGATTTATCTTGTATAGGTTAAAAAATATAGACATACTAAAATAATGGTGTTATAATGTATAATATTAAAACAAATGAGGAAGACGTTATATAACTGATTATTATAGAGAATTAACGTATGGTGAAAGTTAATATATAAGTTATATATGTATCACTTCTGATGTTATCTATGGATAAGATAGATATGCTTTATCGCATTAAAAATATTAAGTAAAAGAAGGGATGGTACCGTCTATATGACTCCTTGTGCTATTCCTTTTTATTTTGAGGAGGATGTTATGAAATTTAAAGAACTTACCAAAGGACACGTTTCTGATGTAGAATCTACATTTGTAGAAAAATGGAACAAAATGAATATCTTACAAAAATCTATTGATAATAGAAAAGATAGTAAAGATTGGGTATTTTATGATGGACCAATATATGCTAATGCTAAGCCTGGTATTCACCATGTATTTGCAAAAACTATAAAAGATGCTTTTTGTAAATACAAAACTATGAAAGGGTATAGGGTATTAAGAAAAATAGGTTTAGATACTCATGGTTTGCCAATAGAAGTTAATGTAGAAAAGAAATTAGGATTTAAATCTAAAGCAGATATTGAAGCTTTTGGAGTAGAAAATTTCTGTAAGGAATGTAATAAAGCTACTGCTTTAAATATTGATGAAATAAATAAAGTAACACATATGATGGGACAATTTATAGATTGTGATAATCCTTATGTAACATGTTCAAATGAATTTATTGAATCAGAGTGGTGGATAATAAATGAATTAAATAAAAAAGGTTTAATTTATTATGGAAATAAAGTTCTTTGGTATTGCCCTAGATGTGGAACAGAACTTTCTAGTAATGAAGTATCTCAAGGTTATCAAGAAGATCCTGTTAATTCAATAATAGTAACATTCAAATTAAAAGATAAAGATGAATATTTCTTAGTATGGACAACAACCCCATGGACATTGATTGCTAATGTGGCATTGTGTGTTAATCCAGATTTAACTTATGTAAAAGTAGAATCAATGGGTTATAAATTTATAATGGCTGAATCATTACTTGAAAATGTACTTGGCAGTGATGTAAAAGTATTAGAAAAATATAAAGGAACAGATTTGGTTGGTATAAAATATGAGCAATTAATGCCATTTGTAAAAGTAGAAGGTAAATGCTTTGAAGTAATTGCAGATTCATATGTAACGGATGCAGATGGTACTGGTATAGTACATATTGCTCCTGCTTATGGTGAAGATGATAATAGAGCTTGTAGAGAAAATGGAGTGGGATTTACAAACCCAGTTGGTCCAGATGGATGCTATACAGAAGGCCCTTGGATTGGAAGATTAGTAACTGATAAAGAGTTAGAAATAGATATTATTAAATATTTAAAACAAGAAGATAAATTATTTAAGAAAATTCAAATTACTCACGATTATCCTCATTGTTGGAGATGTAAGAGTGCGTTAATTAGTTATCCTAAACCAGCATGGTATGTTCAAAATACCAAGTTTAGAGATGAAATAATTAAATGCAATAATGATATTAATTGGTATCCAAGTTATGTGGGAGAAAAGAGATTTGGAAATTGGCTTGAAAATATGATTGATTGGAGCATTTCTCGTAATAGATATTGGGGATGTCCATTACCAATTTGGACTTGTGAATGTGGTAATCATGAAACAATTGGTTCTTTAGATGAACTTCAAGAAAGAGTACTAGAAGATGTAGATGTAAGAAAAATAGAATTGCATAGACCATATGTAGATAATTTACATATTAAATGCTCTAAATGTGGTAAAACAATGAACAGAGTAAAAGATGTAATGGATGTATGGTTTGATAGTGGATCTATGCCATATGCTCAATTCCATTATCCTTTTGAAAATAAAGAATTATTTGAATCTCAATTCCCAGCAGATTTTATCGCAGAAGGGGTGGATCAGACAAGAGGATGGTTCTATGTATTACTTGTAATATCTACATTAATAAGTGGTAAATCATCATTTAAAAATGTAGTAGTAAATGATATGATTTTAGATGCTAAAGGTAAAAAGATGAGTAAATCATCTGGTAATACAATAGATCCAGTAGAAGTAATGCAAAAATATGGGGCTGATGCTACTCGTTGGTACATGCTTTATAGTAGTCCTGTATGGACACCTTTAAAATTAGATGAAGAAGGTATAAAGGAAGCTAATTCTAAATTCTTTAGTACATTAAAAAATACATATACATTCTTTCAAATGTATGCTAATGCTGATAATTTAGATCCAAGAGAATTTGAAGTTAAACATAAGGATCTAGAAGATATAGATAAATGGTTATTATCTAAATATAATAGTTTAGTTAAGAATGTAACTGATTCTATGGAAAGTTATGATTTAAATAAAGCAGTACATTTTATTCAAGACTTTGTGTGTGATGATTTATCTAACTGGTATATTAGACGTAATAGAAGAAGATTCTGGCAAAGCGAACTTGATAATTCTAAGAAAGCAGTATATAAAACCACTTTTGATGTTTTAGTAGGTTTATGTAAGTTAATTGCTCCAATTAGTCCATTCTTAAGTGAAGAAATATATCAAAATTTAACAGGTGAAGAAAGTGTTCATTTAACTGATTATCCAGTATATGATAAAAAACTAATTGATACAGAATTAGAAGAAAAGATGGATTTAGTAATTGAATTAATTAGTTATGCTAGAAATATAAGAGAAGATGCAAAGATTAAAGTTCGTCAACCAATAAGTGATGTTATATTTGAAGAAAAATATAAAGAGAAGATTGGTGAATTTGAATCATTATTTAAAGAAGAGTTAAATGTTAAAAACGTTTTATGGGAAAAAGATTTATCTAAATACTTAACTATTTCTTATAAGCCAAACTTTAAAGAATGTGGTAAGTTATTTGGAGGCAATATAAACGCATTTAAAGAGTATCTAGATAATATTAGTGATGAAGATACTATTAAGCTGGAAAATGGTAATTTAAGCGTTAAATTAGGTGATAATATATATGATATTAATAATTCTTATGTAATTAAATCAATATCATCAACTCCTGGATATAATGCAGTAATGTTAAATTATAAAACAGTAGTTATAAATACTAATTTAACAAGTGACTTAATTAATGAGGGTATTGCTCGTGAAATAGTATCTAAAGTTCAAAATTTAAGAAAAACTAGTGGATTTGATATATCTGATAGAATTGATATGATATATTCAGGTTCAAAAGAAATAGTAGATGCTGTTAATCAATTTAAAGAATATATCATGGATGAAGTACTTGCATTAACTTTAGAAGAAAGTGATAAAGCTAAAGAAGAACTTAAGATAAATGACTATGATATGAAAGTATCTATTAAACAAATTAAATAGCTAAAAAATGGCACAAAATTGACTTTTTGTGTCATTTTTGATATAATGTATACAGTTTAGAGGGGTTAGTATGGAAAAATTAAATGGAATTAATATAGATTATAAAGATTTAAAAAACATTAGAAAGCTTGGAGAGGGTAGAGATGCTATTATTTATAGTGCTCCAAATGGACTTGCTTTTAAAATGTATAAAAATCCTGAAGAAGATAGATTTATTGACGCTATACAAAAAATACAAAGAAACAAATATGATGTTAAATTATCTGATTTACCTTTAGGTGCTATATATATAAATGATGAATTTAAAGGAGTATTATTAAAACGTATACATGGGTTTCAAATACATAAAGTATTTGGCCTATTAAGTAGAAAAAGTCAAATAGCAATTTTAAAAAGAATAGTTGCTGCTACTAAAGAACTTACTGATAATTATATTTATCCTGCTGATTTAGCTAATACCCCATTTCTTCCTGGTAAAAGCAGTAATATATTATTAGATTATAAAAAAATACCTCATTTAATAGACATAGATGGTTCTGGAGCTTTTTATGCTGGTAGAGAGTATGCAGAAGGCCAAGAAGTAACTAATATGGGATTAAGTATGTTATTCTTAGATTTAATCTTTGGGGAACCAGTATTAAATGAACCGGAATTAAGAGATGTAGATCATTTATGTTATAGATTAAATAAATTAGGTTTTAACAAATATCTATCTCAAAAATTATCTCATTATGAAGCAAATTATAGTCAAATAGAAGATGCTATTGATACATATGAAAAAATAAAAGTACTTTAAGTACTTTTTTTAAATATTATTATTTTTAATAAATTCTCTGAGCATTTTAATTAATGCTCTTTTTTCTATTCTAGAAACATAACTTCTAGATATATTTAATTTATTAGCTATTTCATTTTGTGTTAGTTCATCCGTATTTAATAGGCCATATCTCATTTTAATTATTTCAAATTCTCTATCATTTAGTACATTTAAATATTTAGATAATAATTTAATATTATCTTTGTATTCTATTTTATCTTCTATATTATCTGATGATTGTTCTAGAACATCTATAAGTGTAATATCTCCACCATCTTTATCATGAGCAACTACATCATCTAAACTAATATTATTGTTATATTTTTTATTTCCTCTAAAGTACATTAATATTTCATTTTCAGCACATTTAGCAGCATAAGTGGTTAGTTTAACACCTTTTTCCCCTTTGAAAGAATCAATTCCTTTGATTAATCCAATTGTTCCAATACTTATTAAATCATCTGAAGAAACATTTTTAGTTTCATACTTTTTAACTATATGAGCAACTAATCTTAGATTATGAATTATTAATTTATTTCTGGCTTCTTTGTTTCCTTTAAGTAATTTAGACACATAATAGTTTTCTTCTTCCTCAGAAAGAGGATTTTCAAATACATTAAGGGAATAACTGGTTGTAAATAACATTATGTTTTTTATAAAAGTCAATATTTTTTTAAACATTTTTATCACCTAAATAATTATATGTAAAGCAAACAAAAAATATTTAAATATCAATTTTGCCTTAGAATCTAGGATAGATGTTTTTTTAATCAAAAAAATAAAAAAATCAATGTGTAAAGTTTTAAATATTTTTAAAAAAATTAATCAAAAAACATAGACAATTATTTTTATAAGTGATAGACTTAAATCATGCTAAAGGAAGTTAGCATAAAGGTGAGGAAAATATGGAAAGAGAGTTTTTTAATGACATTATCGTTGTGAAACGTAGTGGTCAAAGGGTTAATTTCAATGCTACTAAAGTAGCTATTGCAGTTAAAAAAGGTTTTGATAGTGTATATGAAGAGTACGATGAAAAAGAAGTTAATAAAGTTAAAGAAAAAGTACTTGACCATATAGAGAAAGAATATAAAGATAGAAAGACTATTGGAGTAGAAGATATTCAAGATATTATTGAAGAAGTTCTACAAAAATTAAAATATACAGAAGTATATGAATCTTTTAAGGGATATAGAGAAAGAAGAGCTGCTTCTAGAGATGCATTTGTAGTTAAACAACAACATAAATTTGTTAAAGCTATTGAATCTTTAGGGCTTAAAACCGCTGCTGAAGCTGATGCTAAAAGAGAAAACGCTAATGTAGACGGTGATGGTCCAATGGGAACAATGCTACATTTTGGATCAACTGTTTCTAAAGAATTTGCTAAAGCTTATTTAATGGATAATAAGTATGCTCGTGCTCATGATGAAGGAGCTATTCATATTCATGATTTAGATTTCTGGGCTATGGGTACTACTACATGTACACAAATCGATTTAAATAAATTATTTAAGAATGGTTTTTCTACAGGACATGGATTCTTAAGAACACCTAATAGCATTAGTTCATATACAGCTTTAGCTGCTATTGCAATACAAGCTAATCAAAATGAACAACATGGTGGTCAGAGTATTCCTGCATTTGATTATTATATGGCTCCTGGAGTATTAAAAACATTTAGAAAAGAATTTAAACAAGAATTAAATAATTTATTAGAATTTGAAGGATTCTTAAATTTTGTTAATTTTAATAAAATAATTGAAATGATAGATAAATTAGAAAGTATTGAAGTTGATTTATCTATATTTGATGAATTTACTAATAAGAGTGGTAGATTAAAAGAAATATTTAAAAATGCATATGATAATGCTATAAAGAAAACTGATAGACAAACATATCAAGCTATGGAAGCATTTATACATAATTTAAATACAATGCATTCAAGAGCTGGTGCACAAGTTCCATTTAGCTCAGTTAACTTTGGAACTGATATTAGTCCTGAAGGTAGAATGGTTATCAAGAATTATTTGCTAGCTACTGATGCTGGACTAGGACATGGAGAAACTCCAATATTCCCAATTTCAATATTCAAAGTAAAAGAGGGAGTTAATTATAACAAAGAAGATCCAAGCTATGATTTATTTAGATTAGCTTGTAGGGTATCTGCTAAAAGATTATTCCCTAACTTTTCATTCTTAGATTCAAGTTTTAATAAACCATTCTTAGTAAAAGGAGATTATACAACTGAAGTAGGATATATGGGATGTAGAACTAGAGTTCTTGCAAATGTATGTGGACCTTCAGT
>OMST01000039.1 GCA_900313815.1 uncultured Eubacteriales bacterium | reverse complement strand
TGCATATAAAAAACAAAATGGTGTAGTTAGTATATCTGAATTAAATGTCATAAAATAAGGATAATTTTTAAAAAATATTTCTCCATTAAGAGATATATTTTTTTATTTGAATTCATTACTATTTGTGCTATAATCAATATAGAATAGAATGGAGTTGAAAATCGTGAAGTTACTATTGTGTAATGATAAAAGAATCAAAACATACAACTTAACTAATGGTAATGAAGATGGATTAACAATTGATTATTATGACGATAGTGATATTTACGAAACTATTAGTTTAAAGAAACATGATGATACTTGGTTTGTGGAACAAACAGCAAATATAGAAATAATTGACAAACAAAATGTATGTAAAATATATGAAAAAAAAGATATTCATTTTTTAAGTATAAATAAAACTATTAGTTTATATATAGTTCCATCTCTTGATAATTATAGTTATTATAGTATTGGAACTCTTCCAGAAATTAAAATAGGAAATACCACAGATTGCAATATTTTATTCAGCAATATTGAAACGCAGGAAGAATTTGCTAAAATAAAAAAAGAAGGGAACTATTCCATTTTAGAGAATCCATCAGAAAATAAATTCATTTACATAAATGATAGAATAGTAAAGAAAAAAAAGTTGTGCCTAGGAGACACAATGTTTATTAATGGATTAAATATTATTTGGATGGATGATTTTATAATGTTAAGTGGCTATAATAAAAATCTAGTAGTAAAAGGATTTCAAGCATATATTCCTAAAAATATAAATGAATCGTATAATTTACCTAGTGAATATGAAAGGAACATTAAATTGTTTTCAGATAATCAAGTATTTTTTCATAGTCCTAGAATGCAATTTACTATAGAAGAGGAAACTGTTAAATTGGATCCGCCACCGGAAGAAAGTCAGGATAAATATAACAGAATGCCTTTGCTTTTAACATTGGGTTCGTCGTCAATCATTTGTATTACATCATGTGCGACAGGTATTGTTGCAATAAGAAGTTTATCTACCAATAATGGTGATGTTTCCGGTAATATTATTGAATTAATAATATGTACACTGATGATTTTTATTAGTCTTGCAATTCCAATAATGACTAATAAATGGGAAAAAAATAGGGAAAAAAATAAAGAAAATTTAAGAAGAAATAAATATACAAGTTATTTAGATAATAAAAAACAACAAGTAGAAAAAATAATTAAAACTCAATCTGAAATAATAAATGATAATAACTTAACGCTAGAAGAAATACAAAAAAGAATTGTTAATGGAGCAAGTACAATTTGGCCAAGGGAAATCTCTGATAATGATTTTTTGGATGTTAGAATAGGTGTTGGAGATATTAAAGCAAAAATCAATGTAACAGCTCCATCTGACCAATTCTTTCTTTACGATGATGATTTAAGAGATCAGGCAATGGACTTGGCTAATTCAAAAAAATTACTAACTAATGTGCCTATCACCTTGTCTTTAGTAAAAAATAAGATAGTATCTTTTATTTTTGATGCGGAATTCAAGGATGATTATATTAATGGCATTATGCTTCAGTTAATGTACTATTATAGCCCTAAAGATTTAAAAATAGTCATTTTTACTGATGAAGATAGTTCTAGTAATTGGGAATATATGAAATATATTCCGCATATTTGGAGTGCTAAAAGAGATATAAGATTTTTTTCTGAAAATTATAATGAATCAATACAATTATCAAGCTACTTAGATCAAATATATGATAAACGTATAACAATTGTTGAAGATAATGATAAAAAAGAAAAAAAAGAGTATGAAGACAAGAGTAAATTATATTTAAATTATGATGAATATTATTTGATTGTTACCGATAACTTTGAAGAAGCTAAAAGCATACCTATCATTAATAGAATATTAAATAGTAATTCGAATGTCGGGTTTTCATTGCTGGTTTTTGGTAGTGATATAAAGAAAATGACAAGTAAATTAGATAGATTCGTATATATCAATAATAAAAATAGTGCCATATATTTAAAAAATTTAACAAATAATGATCAAAGTCAGTTTAAAGCAGAATATATTGATAATTTGGATATTAATGCACTATCTAAGCAAATTTCTAATATACCAGTAGATTACAAAATTTCTGGATATAATTTACCTGAAAGCATTTCTTTTATGGATATGTTGCATGCAGGCAAATTGTCTCATCTAAATATTACTAAAAAATGGATAGAAAATGATCCTACTACAAGTTTATATGCTCCTGTAGGAATAAAAGATAACGGAAAACTTATAGGTTTAGATTTGCATGAAAAAGTTCATGGTCCACATGGTCTTATTGCCGGATCTACAGGTAGTGGTAAATCAGAATTTATAATTACTTTTCTTTTATCACTAGCAATTAATTATAGTCCAAATGAAGTACAATTTATATTAATTGATTATAAAGGTGGTGGACTTGCCGGTGCATTTGAAAATAGAGTAAAAGGCATTAAAATACCTCATTTGGTAGGAACTATCACTAATCTTGATACGAGCGAAATTAATAGAACTTTAGTGTCAATTCAGAGTGAATTAAAAAGAAGACAAAAAAAGTTTAATGAAGCACGAGAATTATTAAATGAGGGAACTATAGATATTTATAAGTATCAGAAAATGTATAGAGAAGGTAAAATAAAAGAACCTATGTCTCACTTATTTGTTGTGTGTGATGAATTTGCAGAATTAAAACAACAGCAGCCAGATTTCATGTCTGAATTAATATCAACATCAAGAATAGGGCGTTCACTGGGTGTTCACCTTATTTTAGCAACTCAAAAGCCTTCAGGAGTAGTTGATGATCAAATATGGTCAAATGCTAGATTTAAGGTATGCTTAAAAGTGCAAACAGAGGTTGATAGTAATGAGATGTTGAAAAGGCCGGATGCAGCATTTATAAAGGAAACAGGCCGTTTTTATCTTCAAGTTGGTAATAATGAATTGTTTGAATATGGTCAATCTGCTTGGACTGGTGCTAAATACATTCCTGTGGAACATGTTAGAAATAAAATAGATGATTCAATTAATTTTATTTCTAACAGTGGCTTAATTTTAAAAACTGTCAATGAGGATTTCAAAAATAATAATAGCGGTAATTCTCAAGAGCAACTAGTTAGTATAGTAAACTATTTATATGAGATTGGTAAAAAAGAAAATTATAATTTTACATCTTTATGGTTACCAAGTTTAGCTAAAGAAATATATATGAGTCAATTAATAAAAAAATATAAATATGTCGCACAAAAGAATGTAATATCTTCAATAATTGGTGAATATGATAAGCCGGCAAAACAAGAACAGGGGTTGTATGAATTAAATATCAATTCTAATAATACAGTAGTTTTTGGTACACCCAATTCAGGTAAAGAATTAATTTTATCAAACATCATATATACTGCTTGTTTATATCATACGCCACGAATGTTAAATATATATATAATAGATTTTGGGTCTGGTTATCTAAATCCATATTTAAAATTCCCTCACGTAGGAGATATAATTACTGTATCAAATAAGGAGAAAGTATTAGCATTATATCAATATTTGGATAAAGAAATTAATAGGAGAAAAGAGATTTTCGCAGAATATGGTGGTAATTATGATGCATATATTAAGAACAGTGGTAAAAATATGCCATTGCTACTAACAATAATCAATTCATTTGAATCATATATGGAGAATTGTTATGATCAAGAAGACTATTTAAATAGTCTATTGAGAGAAGGAAGTAAATATGGAATAGTATTTATTACATCCGCAATTTCAACATCTTCTATTAGAAGTACTGTTTTAGAGTATTATTCTACTAAAATTATTTTACAAACTAATGATAAATTTGATTATTATTATATATTAGGAGCTCCGAGTGAATTGTTACCTAAGAGAAATTTCGGCAGAGGACTTGCAAAAATAAATGATGATGTATGTGAATTTCAAACTGCAATTATTTCGGATGATTCTATTTTAATTGATGCTATTAAAAAAGCAGGGGCATATATGCAAGAATATTATAAATATAAAGTTCCTCCAGTAAAAATATTACCACAAAAAGTCACATTAAATAGTATGTTTAAGTATGCAAAACAAATAACTAAGATTCCATTGGGGTATACTAGGGACGATGTATCATTGTATTATTACAATTTTATTGCAAGTAAAGTAACTTCAATAATAGGAAATAATGTAACCAATGATATAAGATTTATGTGTTCAATTATAGATTTGATTGATACAATTAGTAATGTAAAAATGAATATATTTGATTTCCTTACATGTATCAAAACAGATGGTAAAGCAAAATATTATAGTATTAATTTTTTAGATGCCTTTAATGAAATATTAGAACAAAAAGAACAAGTTCCAACAATAAATATTATTATTGGGATTGGTAATATATTTGATGTGCTAGATAGCAAAGAAAAAGAGGCTTTTGATAAAATAATTAGTAATATAGATAAATTGAATAATCAATATATGATAATTTTTGATAATAATGATAGATTTAGCAAAGTTGTGAATGAAAGTTGGTTTAATAATATTAATAGAAATTATATTTGGGTTGGAAAATATATTGATTCACAAAATATATTTGATATATCTAATATAAGTACTTTTGATATCGAAGAAAAATTAGAAGATATGATATACGTAATAGATGTTAATCATTATTATGTAATAAAAGGGGTTGGTGGATTTGAATAATAAAGTATTAGTTAATATAATTGTTCCAGAAATAAACCAAAAATATGATGTGTTTCTACCTGTTAATAAGAAAATAGGCAGTATAATACGGTTAGTCAACAAATCAATAAATGAGTTGACTAATGAACCCATAGCTTTTAAGCATTTATATAATGAAGAAACAAAAGAATTATATGACTATGATGTGTTATTAATTAACAGCAAAATAAGAAATGGTTCGAAATTAATACTATTAAGATGACAAATTATGTAAAAAAGAGTTGTATTTCTTTACAACTCTTTTTTAGTATTATATAATTTAGTTGTAGAGTAAAGGAGGAAATATGTCAAATTTAACTATGGGCAATGCCGAATATGCAAGAAGTGAAGCTGGAAGAAAAAAATTAGCTAGCAATTTACAATCTGATGTGGATAAGGCAAGAAACATAATAAAGGGAAAAGAGTTAGAAAATTTAATTGCTGCTATAAGAAAAGAATGGTCTGGAGAAGATGCTGAAAAGTTTATTCAAAAAATCAATTCTGAAGTAAAAAATGTAGCTGAAGAATGTAATAAGTATAAAGCAAAAATTCAATCAGACTTAGACAATGACGCAAATAGATTTGCAAGTATGCAAAACAAAAATGCAGGATTATTTTAATGAATAGGAGGTATATAAATGGCAACTACTAGTAATAATGTAAAAGGAATTAGTGCGAAAGGTATAGCAAACATTAAGGCTGCATTAAAAGCATATAAGAATAATGTTACTAAATCCATGTTAATAGAAGCAACACAAAAAGAGTATCAAGAAGCAATTAAAGGGACAACTGCAGAAGCAAATTTTAAGGCAGCAACTGCAGATTTAAATAATAAGTTAAAAACTTTTTTAGGCTTTCTAGATCAATTTGATAAAACACTTGACACTGTTCAAGCTAATTATAAAGCAAACGATACTGATTCCTCATTTAACTTTGTTAAATAATTCAGAAACACATTCTTTATATGTTATTAAAAAAAGATTCTAAATAAAGAATCTTTTTTCTATTTCATTTTCAATTTTTTTGTTAAAAGAAAGTATAAAACAGATAATACAAATAGGTAATAAAATAATACTTGTATATAAAGACCATGTTATTTGTATAGTATTTATTTTATATAATTTTATTAATATATTAAGAATAACTAATGATATAGATAAATAGGTGAGAAGTATTGAAAAATTTCTAAGTACGTTATTATATTTTGTTAAATATACATTAATATAGATAAATAATGTTAATATTAATATT
>OMST01000038.1 GCA_900313815.1 uncultured Eubacteriales bacterium | reverse complement strand
TTTTTACAAATATATTATACTATTTTTTAAAATAATATGCTATAATTAATTTGATAAAAGGGAGTGTAGATATGAAGATACAAGATATAGATGGTGATACTTTCAATGCATTTGCTAGTAAACATATTCTTAAGAACTTTTTTCAAACCAAAGAATATGGAGATGTAATGAGTCATAGTGAATTCTCTGTTAGATATGTAGGAGGATTCGTTAACAATGAACTAGTCGCAGCTGCATTAGTACTATATAAATCAATTGCTCCTAGTATTAAATATGGTTATGTTCCTCGTGGATATTTAATAAATTTCTATGATATAGAATTAGTAAAAGAATGGACTAAAAAAATAAAAGATTTCTTCTTTTCAAAAGGATATGCTTTTATTAAAATAAATCCTGAAGTAACTTTTGCTAAAGTTGATTTTGATAGTAAAACTAAAATTATTAATTCTAAGAGTGAAAAATTAGTTAATACGTTAAAAGAACTTGGTTATGATAAATTAAAAGACAATTTATATTTTGAATCATTACTTCCAAAGTATACCCCAGTTATAAATTTACCTACATATAATTTTGAAGATTTAGATCCAGAATTAATAAAACAAATAAAAGATTATGATGATCAAGGTATTTACTTATTAAATGGAAATGAAAATGATATAGATACTTTCTATTCATTTGTAGAAAATAAAAATAATAAAACAATTACTTATTATAAAACATTATATAATACATTTAAGAAAAGTGATAAATCAGATTTATTACTTGCTAATCTAGATTATTCTGATTATGTAAAATATTTACAAAGGAAATATATTGAAGAACAATCCAATAATGAAAAAATTAATGAAGAATTCAAAAACAATCCAAATGATGAAGAATTATTTAAAAAGAAAATGGATTCTGATAAACTACTAAATGATATTCAAGCAGATATAGCATTAGGAAATCAAAAAATGCAAGAAAGTGTTCTTCAAGAAATATATGGAGCCGCTTTAATAATTAGACATGAAGGAAGAGTATCAATAATAATATCTGGTCAAAAGAAAGATTTTAGATTATTAGATGCAAAAACATTTATTTATTATAAAATTATTGAAGAATATAAAAAGAAAGGTTATTTATTTGTAGATCTTTATGGTATAACTGGAGACTTTACTGATAATAACCCATATAAAGATCTTAATGATTTCAAATTAAAGTTTAAACCTACTATATATGAGTATATTGGTGAATTTGACTTAATAGTTAATAAACCAATACATCAAATATTATGGTCAACTAATAAGATACAAAAAGAGTTTTTCTATAAATAAAACTCTTTTTAAATATATTTATCTAAATCTTTGGGTACTTTATCATTAACTATCATATTAATTATTTTATTTTCTTTTTCTTCTGATACTTCTTTACCAGTTATATCTGATAATTCATGTATTATATCTCTTAAAGTATTTTCATCTTTAAAATTACCTTGTTGTAACTTTCTTGCTAAATCTATTATAGTATCTTTACTAACATTAGTTTTCTCTTCTATTCTATTAAAAAAATTATCATTCACATATATCACCTATTTTATTATATGTTTATGATAATTTTTTGATTTAAAAATTAAACATTAACCATTCTGGTTTAAGTATCATTAATAATCCTATAATTAACATTATAATACCACCAATCAAATGAGAATACTTACCGTATTTGTTTGATATAGCTTTTATTTCTAATGTTTTCATAGCTATTACAAATATTATAATATCATCTATTAAAAAGAAGAATACATAGATTAATGAGTATACAAATTGCATTCCACCAGTGATGTTATTAGCTGCTAAAATCTGAGTGAACATAACTGGTAATCCAAGTGAACATAATAATTCTATAATGTTTACTGATGCTGCTAATAAAACTATTCCAAGAAGTGCAAGTCCAAATGATTTTTCTTTAACTATTTTTTGAATAGAATTAATTATTTTTTTTCTATTTTTAGTATCTACTACTTCACATCCATCATCTAATCTACTACGTAAGAATCTTATTATTGAATATACTCCAAATATAACAGCCACCATAGCAATTGCTGCTCTTATATAAATTATTTTATTTAAGAATAATGCTAAATTTAACCATGATATTAAGAATAAGAAATATACTAATGCTGATGATACTAAGAATGTGATTCCAAGTGCCCACATTCTCTTTTTATTTTTCATTCCTAAAAGCATTGATATTAAGAATAATAATATCCACATAGCACATGGATTAAATCCATCTACTAAACCAATAATAATTGATGATAATACAAGTGGAACTTCATTAGCATTTTTCTTTCCTATTATAGGAATGTCAAATTCACTTGTTTCATAAGTTTCATTCCCATCATCATCTATTACTTCTTCATCCCCAGTTTCGCTTTCAGAAACAACTCCTAAATATATACCTACTTTATCTTTATAATTATAATTTTTATAATAGTTAATAGCGTTTTTAATTGCTTCAGGTGTTCCTTCACTTGAATAACCCACTATACTATTATTACCAATTATTAAGTATGGAATACCACTTGAATTATCATCTAATAATTCATGTACTTTAATATATTTATTAGCATTTTCTCTATCATACCATATTTCATATTTATGTAATTTAATATATGGTTTATCAGCAAGATAATTATCTAAAAACTTTTCTTCTGCTGCACAATGTGGACATCCATCACCATAGAATAAATATATATTCATTTCTTTTTCTTCAGCAAAAACTATGCTTGGAAAAAATAATACTATAAATATTATAAAATATAATATTTTTTTCACTTTATTCACCTCTTAAAATATTATCAAATTCTTCTTTCTTATGCTCTCCACATAATCTATTTATTTCTTTACCATCTTTATAGAATATAAATACTGGTAATATCTTTCCTACATTATATTTTTCTATTTCTTCTTCATCGAAATCATAATCATATTCTTCTATTTCTATGTCATATTCTTCTTTTATTTTATTTATGACTTTATTCATAATAATGCAAGATGGGCAACCTAAAGAATTGATTTTTACTATTTTCATACTTCCCACCACCTATAAAATTATAATATTTTATTCATTTATTGTAAAGTTTTTGCATTTTGAATATTGTATATTGTTTTAGCTAGTAATTTTCTTGGCATAAATCTAGTACCAAATATTCCAAGTTTCATAGTGGTACCAGGTATTATTAATACTTTGTTTTTATTTACACATTTTAATGCATATTTAACTACATCACTACTCTTTAAAGATTTAACTCCAAACTTAACATTAGCCCTTTCATTAAATCCAGTATCTACTGGCCCAGGACATAATATATGTATTTTAACATTACTTTTTTCTCTTCTAAGTTCTTCATATATAGCCATAGATAAATTATATACATATGATTTAGTAGCATAATATGTTGCCATTAAAGGACCAGGTTCAAATGCAGCAGAAGATGCTACATTTAATATACGTCCATTATCTCGTTTAACAAAATCTTGTAAAAATAATTTAGTTAAAATATGATATGTTATAACATTTAAATCTATCATATTAAGTTCATTATTTAAGTCTGTTTTATAAAATAATCCATGTGCTCCGAAACCAGCATTATTAATTAAAAAATCTATTTTATTTTTATATTTAGAATATAAATTATATACATTTTCTTTAATACTCAAATCCATTACTTCTATAGTTACTTTACATTTCAATTCTTCTTTTAACTTCTCTAATTTTTCTTTTGATCTAGCAACTAAAATAAGTTCATTTTCTTTTTTATCTAATTGTCTAGCAAAGTCAGCACCCATTCCATTAGATGCTCCAGTTATTAATATTTTCATAATTATCACCTATATTATAATATCAAAAAAAAAGAATATTTAAAATATTCTTTTACATTTTATGAGTCATACTACTTTCTTTAGATAAAGCAGCTTCTTTAAAGTATTCACATATAGTTTTAGGATCTACATAACTTCCACGTGAATCATCAACATATCCACCATAGAAATATAGTCCAGTATCGTCACTAATCATTTTTCCACCATCTAATCTAAAACTAGTATTAGTTACAGAATCATGACAAGAAATATTACTATCTTTTATAAACTCAACGTTTTTTCTTTTTCCTTCTTGATAAAATCTTAAACTATATTTATAATTTAATTCTTTATCATCATTTAAAGGTTTAATAGAATGCATTACTACATTAAATCTATCACCTTTTTTTAATTCAGAATACTGTATCATTACTCTTCCCTCTTAATTATACTATTATTTCTTTTAAGCAATTGATAATATCCAATTGATCTTTTTCTATCATCTTCTTCTTTGATTTCTCTAAAATGATCAAAATATTTAGTAACTAATTCTTTATATTTTTCATCATCAATATATTTTTCATATGCTAAACCAGGCTCAAAAGATTCATAGAAGTCAAATCTTAAACCAGTATTTTCATTATAGAAACGATTATCAAATGTTCTAACAAATATTTCTCCAGTTACGTGTTCTTTACAAGAATCATCATCAATCTTTTCAAAATATAAAGATGTTCTTATATGCATAGGAACAGATGTATTATATGCCATTTCTTTTCTTTCATATAATCCTCTATCACTAGAAAATTCAAAATCCGGTCTTAAATCAGAAACAAATTTTCTGAAAACACCATCTTTTGGAAAACGCTCATATTGTCTAATGTTCCTAGTCATTCTTTGTAGCATTATATTATATTCTATAGTATCATTATAATTCATAATAACCCCCTAAAAACGCCACATATTATACCAAAAATATGATAATAAGTCAAATTAATAAAAAAGAAGTTACTATTTAGCAACTTCTTCTGCTCTTGTTTCTCTAATAACAACAACCTTGATAGTTCCAGGATATTGCATTGTTTCTTCAATCTTATCTTTGATTTCACGAGCAACTTTATAACTAGATAAATCATCAATTTGATCTGGTTTAACTATAACTCTTAATTCTCTACCTGCTTGCATTGCGAATGTCTTCTCAACACCTTCCATAGAGTTTCCTATAGTTTCTAGTTCTTCAAGTCTCTTAACATAATTTTCTAATGAGTCATTACGAGCACCAGGTCTAGCAGCACTAAGTGCATCTGCTATAGCAACTAGTTCTGAAATAATATATTCAGCTTTTTTATCACCATGATGAGATTCAATTGCATTAATAACAACTTTATCTTCATTATGTTTCTTAGCTAAATCAGCACCTATTTCAACATGACTACCTTCCATTTCAAAGTCTATTGCTTTACCTATATCATGCAATAAACCAGCACGTTTAGCAAGAGATACATTCTCTCCTAATTCAGCAGCCATTAAACCAGTTAAATGAGCTACTTCTTTACTATGCTCTAATGCATTTTGTCCATAACTAGTTCTAAATGCTAATTTACCTACCATTTCAACCATTTCTGGATCGAATTTAGAAAGGCCTAATTCAAATAATGCTTCCTCACCTTTTTCACGAATTATCTTTTTATAATCTTCACAAACTTTATCATAAAGTTCTTCGATTCTTGCTGGATGAATTCTTCCATCTTTAATAAGAGTTTCTAAAGTAACTTTAGCAATTTCTCTTCTTAATGGATCAAATGAAGATAATACTATTACTTCAGGCGTATCATCTATAATTAAATCTACTCCTGTAACAGCTTCTATTGTTCTGATGTTTCTACCTTCTCTACCAATAATTCTTCCTTTCATTTCATCATTTGGAAGTTCTACTGTAGATACAGTTTGTTCACTAGTAACATCATTACAATATCTTTGCATACTAGAAACTAATAAATCTTTT
>OMST01000030.1 GCA_900313815.1 uncultured Eubacteriales bacterium | reverse complement strand
GTAATTCAACTAGTGATGTAACAGTAGATACATTAGTAAGTGGACATAGTTTAACAGCAATAACATTAACTCCAAGTACATCAAATTGCACAACAAATGGAACAATTACACCGAGTGCTGCAACAATAAAAAAAGGATCAACAGATTTAACAAGCAATTATAGTATTAGTTATGCAACAGGCACATTAAAAATAGATAAAGTTTTAGCAACATGTCCAACATTAACGAGGTATAAAGAAGATTATGATGGGCAACCTCATTCAATAATTGTTAGTGGTGGCTCTGGGGGCACAATACAATATAGTACTGATAATGAAACATGGAGTACAACAAATCCAACATTAACTGACGTTGGGGTATTACAAGTATATGTAAGAGTGGTTGGGGATTCGAATCACAAAACTGTAACATGCGGTTATGCATATTTATCAGTAGAGCCACTAGAAGCTACCTGTCCAACTAAAATTCCATATTGTGGCATATATGATGGGCAACCTCATACAATAACAATTATTGGTGGATCTGGTGGTACAATTTATTATAGAGCATCAGAAGATGGAGGCCAAACGTGGACAGACTGGAGCACCACACTTCCAACGAGAACAGAAATTGGACAAACTATAGTACAAGTAAAGATATTGGGAGATAAAAATTATCACCCTTCTAAAGGTTGTACTAGTGCTAACATAGATGTAAGATCAAAATATTTACCATGTGAAGGTTAATCACTTGATGTGATAAGTATAATAAGCCATCATCATAAAAGAAATTTAAATAATTTGTTACAGAATGTTTTAATTCATAAATTAATATAATATAAGAATAGAACTTAAAAGTTTTGTTCTTTTTTCTATTGTATGAAAAAACTATTTGTGATAAAATTATTTTATAGAATAGGAAGGTTGGTTTTTATTATGCTTGGAAAAATTATTACTATTAATAAATCTGGAGCAGTTGTCTCTATAGATAAAACTCAAGGTAATATAAAAGATTTAATAAATCTTCATATAGTATTTGAAGATGATGGTAAAAAAATATTAGGTGAAGTTGATTCTATTGAAGAAGACACAATAAAAGTAAACTTTTTAGGTGAACTTACTGATAATGATTTTATAGGTGGATTATTAATTAAACCAAGTTTAGAAGCCAATGTAAGAATAATAAATCAAGAAGAATTAAAAATATTAACTGGAGAAGAAGGTAAAAGTATAAGATTAGGAGTTAGTCCTTTATATAAAGATACACCTTTAAATGTAAATATTGATGAATTATTCTCAAATCATACAGCTATTTTTGGTAATACTGGTAGTGGTAAAACTTATGGTATATGTAGAATATTACAAAATATTTTTGCATCTAAAAACAATATAATTCCTTATAGATCAAATTTATTTATATTTGATTCATATGGTGAATATATAAATGCTTTTTCAAAATTAAAGGAATTAAATCCTTACTATTCTTTTAAAGTTATTACTACAAATATGAGTAAGCCTTATGAAAAATTAAATATTCCAGTATGTTTGTTAGAATTAGATGATGTATTAAACTTATTAGATGCTACTAAATTCTCACAAATAGCTATGGTAGAAACAGCATTATTATATGTTAAAATGTTTGCTCGTGAAGATGAAGAAGCACATGATTATAAGAATCATATTCTTGCAAAAGCAATAACTAATATAATGTATACTAATCAAACATCGTCTAAAATAAGAGATCAAATATTTGAAATATTAAGTGAAACTAGTACTCCAGAATTATCATTAGATACAGAAGTCCCTGGAGTAGGTTTTACACGTATATTTAGAAATTGTTTTGATATAGATAGTGAAGGAAGGTTTGCTGAAAGAAAAATAATAGCTGACTATATTAAAGAATTTATTGATGAAAATAGAAAATGGAATTTTGAAGCAGAAGGTGTATATTATTCATTACACGATTTAGAAGTTGCATTAAATTTTACTTTATATAGCGAAAGATATTTATTAAATGAAGCAATGTATGATGCTGCGATGAGTTTAAAAGTTAAATTACATGACTTAGCAACTCGTGGTAATGGAACTTTCTTTTCTTCAGATGGATATGTAACTGTAGAAGAATATATTAAAAGCCTTCAAATGAATGGAAATCAAAAGAGCCAAATAGTTAACTTTAATCTTGAAGATGTAGATGATAGATTTGCTAGAAGTATTGTTAAATTATTTGGACGTATGTTTATGAAATTTACAAAAGGTCTTCAAAATAGAGCAACATTCCCAATACATATGATACTTGAAGAAGCTCATAGATATGTTATGGAAGGCGATGATAAAGAATTACTTGGATATAACATATTCGAACGTATCGCTAAAGAGGGACGTAAATATGGATTGTTACTTGACTTAATAACTCAAAGGCCAACCGATTTAAATGAAAATGTTATTAGTCAATGTGCAAATTTCTTAATATTTAAAATAAATCATCCTGCTGATTTGGAATATATTGCCAAATCTGTTCCAAATATGAGTGAGGATGTAGTTGAAAAGCAAAAGACATTACAATCAGGAACTTGTGTGGCATTTGGTAGATTATTTAAAATACCAATGATTGTTAAAATGGAGAAAGCAGATCCACCACCAACTAGTGCAAACTGCGAAATATATAATAACTGGATGGTACAACTAAAGCAATAATTTCTATAGGAGGTAAACATGTTTGACTTTGGACCCCACTTTCACATAGATTTAAATAAGGGCAAAACTGCTCCAACTTATGTATTTATGGGTAGAAAGTATAGAATTAGTATATTATCTGATGTACTTATTAGATTTGAATATAGTGAAACAGGATCATTTAATGATTATCCTACATTCTTTGCAACTAATAGGTCTTTTGGTATACCTAAAATTACATTTAAAGAAGATGATAATGTATTAATTATTAGTACTAGCTATTTTCAAATTCAATATATGAAAGATAAACCTTTTATAGGAAGTAGATTTGCTCCTGATCAATATTTAAAAGTATTATTAAATGGTACTGATAAAATATGGTATATTAATCATCCTGAAGTACGTAATTTAAAGGGAACATTCTATAGCCTAGATAATGTTAAAGGAGAATCTAGTTTAGATAAAGGATTATTCTCATTAGATGGGTTTGTATCATTTGATGATTCAAGAACTCCTGTATTAGATGAAAATGGAAATATAGTTGCTCCAAATTATAAAAATATAGATACATACTTATTTGTATACAATAATGATTTTGGAACTGCTCTTAGAGATTACTTTAAACTAACTGGTTTACCACCACTTATTCCTAGATATGCATTAGGCGTATGGTGGAATAAAAATGAAGCATATAATATTACTGATATAGAAACTATAGTAAATGATTTTAAAAGAAGTGAAATACCTTTATCAGTATTCCTTTTAGGAGAATATGAAAGAACAAGAAATAAATTCTCTAATTTAAGTTTTAGTTTAAATAAAGTAGGTATACCTTCAACAGAAGGATTAAGTCAATTCTTAAAAAAGAATCATATATTCTTAGGCTGTAATATTAAAACAGATGGTATATTAAGTAATGAAGAAGTAAACTTTGGAGAATTTGCTAAATTATATGGTAATACTCAAAGTTTACCAGTAAATGTTTATGATAGCAATTTCGTTGATGCATTTTTAAAAACAATAATTAATCCATTCTTAAATCAAGGCATTGATTTCTTATGGATAGATGATTCTAATAAAAAGAATTATTTAAGAGACTATATTATGAATTATTATTTATTTAATAATATGTCAGCAAATAAAACTAAAAGAAATTTATTAATGAGTCGTAACTTTGGTTATGTTGGACATAGATTCGGAATATTATATTCAGGTAAATTGAATGTTAGTTGGAAGACACTTAGAACATTACCATTCTATAATGCAAACTCTTCTAATATTGGTATATCTTGGTGGAGTCATGATATAGGTGGCTTTGAAGGTGGAACTGAAGATGGAGAACTATATATGAGATGGGTTCAACTAGGAGTATATAGTCCAATATTAAGATTATCTAGTACATTTGGAAAATATTATAAAAGAGAACCATGGAAATGGGATGCTGAAACATTTAAAGTTGTATCAGATTATTTAAGATTAAGACATAGATTAATTCCTTATTTATATAGTGAAGCGTATAAATATTCTAGCTATGGTGCTACATTAGTTCAACCATTATATTATAAATATCCAGAAACATATGATGAAAAGAATTATAGAAATGAATATTATTTTGGTACTGAGTTATTTGTAAGTCCAATAGTTGAATTAAAGGACTCTGTTATGAATAGGGTTGTTCATCAAGTATTCTTACCAAATGGTATATGGTATGATTTCAAAACAGGTAAAAAATTCCCTGGTGGACGTAGATATGTAACATTCTATAAAGATGAAGATTATCCAGTATATGCTAGAACTGGTGCTATAATACCAATGGCTATATTAGATAATGAAAATTTAAATGATACATCAAATCCTAAAAAATTAGAAATACAAATATTCCCAGGTAGAAGTAATACATATAAACTATATGAAGATGATGGATCAACATCAATGTATAAAGAAGGATATGGATGGACAACAGAGATTAATTATTATTATAAAGAAAACGATTTCTCTGTATCTATTGAGCCTATGGAAGGGGGAAATGCTTCCGTAGTACCTGAAAAACGTAGTTATAAGATTAGATTTAGAAATACTAAATTTACTAAAGGTGTTCAAGTGTTTGCTGATGAAGTAAATGTTCCATTTGAAAGCTATGTAGATGGAACTGACTTTGTAGTCACTTTTAAAGATGTTAAGACAGCTAGTAAAATATATGTTCACTGCAAAGGTAGTGATATTGAAATAGATGCTGTACGTGTTATTAATGAAGATTTAGAAGCAATCATTAGCGATTTAAAAATACCAACAAGTCTAAAAGAGGAAATAGATAAAACATTATTTAGTGATTTACCAATAAATAAAAAACGTATCGCAATAAGAAGGTTAAGTAGAAAAGGACTAGATAGTGTATTTATAAAAATGTTCTTAAAGTTACTTGAATATATAGCTGAATTATAGTATAATTTATACATATTTCGCTGATGAAAAAAGTAGTAAATTAAAGTTTATTATAGAGATTTAGTGGTTGGTGTAAACTAAAATAAATAATAATTGAACTTGTTTTTCTAGAAATAGCGCAGTTCTGCGATAAAGATTTAAAAGTTAAAAAAAGGATGGTACCGTCTATATGACTCCTTGTACTATTCTTTTTTATTTTTAGGAGGAAATTATGTTAAATATAGTTTTAAAAAATTTATTAGATTTTGTATGTACATTTTTAATAGTATATCTTATATATTCAGTATTTATTAATAGAAATAAAAAAGAATATAGTGCTTTAAAAGAAAAAGATCCTCTTAGAGGATATATTGCTAAATATCAATTAGATTTAAAGAAAACAAAATATAAAACTGTATTAAGAACAGTTACTTTTGTTAATACAATTATAATATCTATTTGTGTAGTAGTATTTACAAATATTAATAATGTATTATGGGGAACATTAATATGTTTTGTCCTGATAATTGCTTTAATATATCTTTTATATGATATAACGGGAAAATATTTAAAGAGAAAGGAAAAATAATATGTATAATTTTAAACAAATAGAAAAAAAGTGGCAAGATTATTGGGAAAAGAATAAAACATTTAAAGTAGAAAACAAAGGTAAAAATCCATATTATATATTAGTTGAATTTCCATATCCTAGTGGTTCTGGATTACATGTTGGACATGTAAGAAGTTATACTGCTCAAGATGCTCTTGCTAGAATGAAAAGAATGCAAGGATACAATGTATTATATCCAATGGGGTATGATGCTTTTGGAGCACCTGCTGAAGAATATGCTATTAAAACACATCAACATCCTAAAAATGTTGTTAAAAAGAATGTAGAAGTATTTGGTAATCAAATGAGGACTATAGGATTTTCATTTGATTGGGATAGGTCATTTTCAACAACTGATCCTGATTATTATAAATGGACTCAATGGCAATTTATACAATTCTTTAAGCATGATATGGCTTATAAAGCAGTTACAAAAGTAAACTGGTGTCCTAAATGTAAAATGGTATTATCAAATGAAGACGCTGCTGGTGGAGAATGTGAAAGATGTGGAACACAAGTGGAGCAAAGAGAAAAAAGTCAATGGATGCTTAGAATGGCTAAATATTCAGAAGATTTATTAAAAGGATTAGATGATACTAATTTTGCTGAAAAAATAAAGTTAGGTCAAATAAATTGGATAGGTAAATCTACTGGTGTAGAAATGGATGTTGATATAGTAGGTGGTGGTAAATTTAGTATATTTACTACTTGTATAGAAACTGTATTTGGTATTACATTCTTTGTAATTGCTCCAGATGGAAAATTAATTCAAGAATTAATGCCTAGAGTAGAGAATAAAGAAGAAGTAGAAGAATATATTAAAGAAACAGCATTAAAATCTGCTATGGATAGAACAGAATTAAATAAAGGTAAAAGCGGAGTACTTGTAAAAGGTATTGAAGCAATTAATCCTATTAATGGAAAACATGTTCCAATATATTTAGGAGACTTCGTTTTAGGAGATTATGGTACTGGTGCTGTTATGGCAGTTCCTGCACATGATCAAAGAGATTATGAATATGCTAAAGAACACAATCTTGATATAGTTCAAGTTATTGAAGGTGATATTTCAACTAAAGCATTTGAAAAACAAGATTATCTTGGTAAAGGTATTAAATTAATGAATTCTGAAGAATTTACTGGATTAACTGTAGAAGAAGCTAAAGAGAAAATAACTGATATGTTAGTTCAAAAAGGTATAGCAAGAAGAGTTAATAACTATAAAATGAGAGATTGGGTATTTGGAAGACAAAGATTCTGGGGAGAACCTATTCCAATGATATATTGTGATAAATGCGGATGGAATCCTGTAAAAGAAGAAGATCTTCCAGTAACATTACCAGATGTAACTGAATATGAACCAACAGATAATGGTGAATCACCTCTAGCTAAAATATCTGAATTTGTTAATTGTAAATGTCCAGTATGTGGAAAAGATGCTAAAAGAGAAACAGATACTATGCCTCAATGGGCTGGTTCATCATGGTATTTCTTAAGATTTATGGATCCACATAATACTAAAGAATTTGCTAGTATGGAAGCTATGAAATATTGGAATAAAGTAGATTGGTACAATGGTGGTATGGAACATACAGCCAGACACTTATTATATGCAAGATTCTGGGTACAATTCCTATATAATATTGGATTAGTTCCTAATAAAGAAATGATATGGACTCGTGTAAGTCATGGCATGATTTTAGGATCTGATAATCAAAAAATGAGTAAATCCAAAGGAAATGTTATTAATCCAGATGACATAGTTAATGAATATGGAGCAGATACACTTCGTATGTATGAAATGTTTATGGGAGATTATCAAATGGATGCTCCATGGAATACAGACTCATTAAAAGGATGTTCTAGATTTATTGATAGAATAATTAAAATAGGTGAGAAGTTAAATAATAAAGATGGTTACACTGATGAAGTACTTGCTAATAAAACAATATCAAAGATTGAATATGATTTAACTCATTTAAAATATAATACAGCTGTTTCATCATTAATGATTATGTTAAATGAATATGATAAATGCGAAGATGGAATAACTAAAGATGACTATAGATTGTTATTAACTTTATTAAATCCAATTATTCCTCATATAACAGAAGAATTAAATGAACAATATAATTTAGGTAAGCCAATATGTGAATCACCTTGGCCAGTATATGATGAATCTAAAGTGCAAGATGAATTATTAACACTAGCTATTCAAGTTAATGGTAAATTAAGAGGAACTATTAATGTAACTAAAGATACACCTAATGATGAAGTATTAAAACTAGCTAAAGAAGAAGAAAATGTATCTAAACATTTAGAAGGAAAAGAAATAATTAAAGAAATAGTTATACCAAATAAAATAGTTAACTTAGTTGTCAAATAATATAAGGCAAACATAATAAATATGTTTGCTTTTTAATTGAAATAATAGATAAAAATTGCAATTTATAATAAAAATAGGTATAATTATTTTGAGGTGTATAATATATATGATAGGTTTTTATGATTATACAGTTATATTAACATATTTAGGCTTTGCATCAGGAATGGTTGGTATATATCTTTCTATAATGGGTCATTCTTTTGGAGCAATAATATGTTTAATGTTTTCTGGTCTTTGTGATATGTTTGATGGTAAAGTTGCCAGAACTAAACAAAGAAGAACTATAGAAGAAAGACAATTTGGTATTCAACTAGATTCATTATCAGATTTAGTATGCTTTGGAGTATTACCTTCTTTAATTGGTTACTCTTTAGGAATTAAACATACTTATTTAGTACCACTTGTAATATTCTTCCCTTTAGCAGCTCTTATAAGACTTGCATATTTTAATGTACTCGAAATATTAAGAAATAGTTCTAAACCAGTTAAAGAATATACTGGTTTACCAGTAACATCATCTGCATTAATATTTCCATTCATATATATATTTAAAAGATTTTTAAATAGTTATTTCCCATTAGTATATGGCTTAGTTTTATTATTAGTTGGTATACTATTTATAAGTAAAATTAAGATTAAAAAGCCTAATATAAAAGTAATGATATTATTTATTATAATCGGAGTAATTGAATTGTTATTAATATTAACAGTGAGAAATTTAATATTGCCATGAAATATGTAGTTAGAAAAAGAAATTCAAGAGATAATATTATTATAGAGTCAAATAATACTCTTAATTTTTTTTATGGTACCTTAATAGGAAGATTATTTATAAAAATACTTGTTAGTTCTTTTGTAACTAATATTATAGGTAAATATATGAATAGTTCTTTTTCTATAAAAAGAATAGATAAATTTATTAAAGAAAATAATATTAATATAAATGATTATGTAGATAAGAATTATAAATCATATAATGATTTCTTTATTAGAAAGATAAAGGATTCTAAAAGACCAATACTAGCTAATAAGAATGTTTTAATATCGCCATGTGATTCTAAATTAACAGTATATAAAATAAATAAAGATTTAACTTTAAAAATAAAAGATTCTTATTATAGTATAGATACATTAATTGATAAGAAAATATTAAATGAATATAAAGATGGATATGCCTGTGTATTTAGATTATCCACTGATGATTATCATAGATATTGTTATATAGATAATGGTACTAAAAGTGAAAATCATTATATAGATGGAGTATTTCATACAGTTCAACCAATATCATTAAAATATTATAATTTTTATAAAACCAATTCTCGTGAATGGACTATACTAAATACAAATAACTTTGGAGAAGTTATTGATATAGAAATTGGTGCTTTAGGTATAGGTAGAATTACTAATCATCATAGTGAATATTCATTTAAAAAAGGTGAAGAAAAGGGATACTTTGAATTTGGTGGATCTACCATAGTATTATTATTTAAAAAAGATACTATTGAATTAGATGAAGATATAATAAATAATTCTAATGAAAATATAGAAACAATAGTTAAATATGGAGAAAGAATAGGTAAGAAGTGTTAATTAGCATCTATAAAATAGATGCTTTAAATTTTAGTTCTTTAAAAAAATACTTAATTAATATTTAAGTATTTTTTATATGCTAGTTTAGATGTATCATCTACTGCTTTATATTTTAATTTTTTATCTTTACATAATTTATCTAATATATAATCTGTAAGATATGGATTTCTAATTAATAGAGGACCAATAGTATGTGTTGCGTAAACATTTTTATATGTAAATCCTTCTGATGTATCTTTTCCATTATTAGAAAATTTAGTATTTAATTTAAATAATGGAGTTTTAATACCATATATATAATCACATCTATTTTGAAATCCTATTATTTTTTCTTTTATGAGTGATGTTGTTCCAAGTACTTCACCAACAATTCTGTCACTTGAGGCATTTTTAAAGCCACCAGAAGTAATATATTCTGTTTTATAGTTAAATATACCAAGAGCATCTAAAGTTCTCTCATTTGTCTTAATATTCTTGCCAAACAATGTCATAGCATTACCGGTTAATATTAAATACTTATTAGATTCAATATATTTATTTAATTCTTCTTTAAATCTTAATATATCATTAAGAGCCATTTCAATAGCTTCTTCATCTCCACAAGATATATAAACTAAATCATATTTAGTAAAATCTACTTTATCTTTAATACTTTTTAAATCCAAATTAACTTTAATATTATTTCTTTTTAGGTTATTAACTATACATCTAGTATTAGCATTTTCACCATATAAATTTAGAAGGTCATAATATAAATGTAAAATATTAATCATTATTTTCCTCCTTAATTATTTTTTTAATTTCTATTTCTTTATCAAAGCAGTTCATTGAATATATATCACCAGTTGTTTTATCTTTAATTGCACTAGCTAAATCAGACATATTTTCTACAAGTATTAATTTATCCGAATTAATACCTGCGTATTCCATACGTAATAACATGTCATAACAGAATCTTCCAATTAAAACTACATTTTTTATTGAAGAATCATTTAATATTTCAAAATCTATATCCCATATCCAAGAAATATCATTTTCTTTATAACGTCTACTTGAATTATCAAATCCAAGTACTATAGTTTTATCTCCTTTTTGATGTCTAATATAATCAAGTGATTGTTTATAGCTTAAATTATTTTCATTCTTACTAACTAATAATTGCCATTTTCTATTATGGAAATTATATATCTCTAATCTTTTAGTTTTAATATTTTCATCATTTAATACTTTTAATATATCTTTATCATCTATACCAATTATTTTACATAATGCATAACATCCTGTTACAAAATAAGCTGTATATAAGAAATCAGAAGGTAAATTAATTTTATTTTCATTTATAGTAATTGTTTTATTATCTATATCAATATCTTTTGCTTCAAAATCAGGATTACCTCTATTAAAATGATATTTAGGGCAATGATAACTTCCTATATGTCCATAATGATAAAAATCATATTCTAATTTAGAATTGCATATTGGACAATAAGCTGCATCTAAATTATTAAGATTAATCTTCATTGAATAATCGTTTTTATCAATACCATATGTAGTAACTCCTCCTTTATGATTAATTCTCATTCTATTAACCAAAGGATCATCTACATTTATAATAATATGTGTTTTATCCGGAATAGCATTTTTAATTGCTTTAAATATTTTAATAGGGTGAGAGTTTCTAGGGGGTTGATCTCTAGTAATATTTGTAATCATTAAATGAGTAGGTTTAATTTCTTTAAAAATATATTTTAAGAATTGTTCATCTAATTCCATAAGTAATACATCTGCTTTTAACTTACCAGTTAGACTTGAATTATTTAATATAAGTGATGCGATACCTGTAATAGTATTACTTCCTTCTTTATTATAAACAACTTTCATATTGTTTTTAGTTAATATGTTATATACAAGTTCAGTAGAAGAACTTTTACCACTAGAACCAGTTATCCCTATAACATATTTAGGCAGTTTAATTTTCTTTAATATATTTTTATATACTTTTAAAGCAATTCTTCCTCCAATAGTACTACCACCATGTCCAGTTAATTTACTTAATTTATTAGTTACTTTACATCCTAAAATAACAATAGCTCTCCACATAAATATCACCTAATATTATTATACCCCAAAATAAAGTAAAGAAAAAGACTGAATAATCAGTCTTATTTTAAATATTGGTGACCCATATGGGATTTGAACCCATGAATGTCGCCTTGAGAGGGCGATGTGTTAACCATTTCACCAATGGGCCGTGTATAAAGTATATCATATTTTTAATTAATTTTAAATGTTTTTTGTATTTAATAAGTATTTTTGGAAAAAATATAATTGGTGAAATTATGAATAATCAAGAATATGATGATTTAGTTAAAAGCATTGTTAAGAATGAAAATCCACTAAAAAATATTTTAATAGCTTTTTTTAGTGGAGGATGTGTTGGTTTATTAACCGAATTAATAATAAATATTCTTTTAAAAACATTTAGCATAACTCTTAATCAAGCCTATTTTTATTCTTTTGCTATATGGGTATTTATAGGTTCTTTATTAACAGGTCTCGGATTTTTTGATAATTTATTGAGCATATGTAAATGTGGTTTAATAGTGCCATCAACTGGATTTGCCAATAGCATGACAAGTAGTGCAATGGATACAAGATTTGAAGGATTTATTAAAGGTATAGGTTCATCTATATTTAAACTGACAGGGAGTATTATTCTGTATGGAATAATATTTGGTATCATATTTGGATTTGTAAGAGGTGTATTATTATGATATATTATTTTAAAAATGTTTTTATAAATAGTAAATATACATTACTTGGATCAGAAAAATATAATCCAATAGTAACTGATAATGTAGACAAATTATTAAATGATTATTATATACGAGAAAAAACTATAGAATTAGCTGAAAGTAAGTACCAATATTATTCTATACAAGGATTATTATTAAAGAATTCGCTTGTTTCTAAAGATATAGATTTACTTATTAATGGAGATTTGCAAAATCAAATATTAGCATCTACTTTAGCGGCTTCAAAAGCTAATATACCTACGATAGGAATATACTCTGCATGTGCTTCATTTGTAGAAGGATTATGCATAGGAAGTATGTTTTTAAACAAAGAAAAAGGCAAAATTATTGTAACAACATCTTCTCATAACTTAGTTAGTGAAAAACAATTTAGATTTCCAGTAGAATATGGTTCTATTAGAAAAAAATGTAATACATGTACCGCTACTGGAAGTGTTAGTGCTTTATTAACTAATGAAAAGTCTAATATTAGGATTGAAAGTGCAACAATTGGAAAAGTAATACAAACTAATCATAAAGATACTAATGATATGGGAAGTGCTATGGCACCGTCATGTGCAGAAGTAATATATAAGCATTTATTAGAAACTAAGCGGGAATCTGATTATTATGATCTTATATTAACAGGAGATTTAGGTGAATTTGGAATTAAAATAGTATTAGAATATTTAAATAGAAAATATGATATGACATTTAATAATGTTATAGATTCAGGTAGTATTTTTTATAAAGAGAAAAATATATATGCAGGTGCTAGTGGACCTATATGCTTGCCTCTTGTATTATTTGATTATATTTTGCCACTTAAAAAGTATAAAAAAATACTAATAGTAGCAACTGGATCATTACATTCATCTATCAGTTCTAATTTAAAAATACCTATGCCAGGCATAAGCCACGCTATTAGCTTGGAGGTGTCTTATTAATGTATTTAAAAGCCTTTTTATTCTGTGGAATAGTTTGCGCTATATCACAACTAGTACTTGAAAAAACAAAATGGACACCGGGTCATATTAACACATTATTAGTTATAATAGGATGTTTATTATCAGGACTTGGTATATATGATAAACTATTGTCAATATTTGGAGGAGGAGCAAGTGTACCTATAATTAACTTTGGCCATTTACTAGTTATTGGTGCTTGTGAAGGATATAAAGAAAGTGGCCTTATGGGCTTATTTCAAGGAGTGTTAGTTAATGCTTCTGGTGGAGTAAGCTTTGCTGTATTTTGTGCTTTTTTAAATACATTGTTATTCAAAGTGAAAGATTAAAACTCAATTATTGAGTTTTTTTAATTTTTATATACATTTATATATTTTTTTGGTATAATCTTTATAGAAATAAGAATAGGGTGAATAGTATGAATCAAGGAAACAATTTAAATAACAACGTTCAGAATGCTAATACAGCGCCTGTAACACCTACACCTATGCCTAGTACTGGAACAGTTGTTACTCCAACTCCTATGCCTGCTTCTGGTAATGTAGTAGCACCAACACCAGTAGCAAGTAATGTTGTAACTCCTAATACTACTGCACCTCAAACTCCTATTGCACCTGTACAGACTACACCTGTTGCTCAAGCACAGTCAACAGGAACAGCACAAGTTGCTAATACGGTACCTGTAGTAAATACTGCACCAGTTCAAACTCAACCAATACCAGTTAATACACAAAATATAGTGGCACCAACTGAAAATGTAATTAATACTAGTAAAAAGAAAAGTGGTAATATATTCTTAATTATAGCTATTATTATAATAGTGTTATTTGTATATTATATAGATGAAGTATTGTTATATTTTAATCAAAATTTTGTACCAGCTACTGAAACTCAAGTCGAAGAAAGTGGTGGTGCTAGATTAGTTAATGGATTACTTCAAATCAATAGTAATGATAGTGCATATATAAAAGTCAAAAGTATTAAGTTTCATACTTTTAAAAAAGATGCAAAAAATAAATTTATTATTAGTTATTTAGCTGACAGAAATTATTCTAATCCTTCAACATTAAATTTAATGATTGAACTATATAATAAGGATAAAGAAAAAATATATGAAGAGAAATTTAATCCTGTTGGGGCAATAGAAGCTTTAAAGTTAAGACAATATCAAATAACAGTAACTAGTGAAATATATGAAAATGCATTATATGTATTAGTAAAAGAACAAACAAACGAAGGGAATTAATAATGGATAAGTTTTTAATAGGGGATTTTGAAGGACCATTAGATTTACTTCTTCATTTAATAAAAAAATCTAAAATGGAGATCTTTGATATAGAGATATCTGACATCACTAATAAATATTTAAATTATATTCAAGAAATGACTGATATGAATTTAGATATTGCTAGTGAATATTTAGTTATGGCTGCTGAATTAATAGAACTTAAAAGCAAAAAACTTCTTCCAAAATTAAAAGAAGAAGATGAAGAAGAAATAGAGGAAAATCCTGAAGAAGAATTAAAGAAAAGATTAGTTGAATATAAAAAATATAAAGAAAGTACAGAATACTTTAAAGAATTAGAAGAAAAAAGATCTAATTATTATACAAAAGCGCCTGAATCATTAAAACAGTATTCTAATGAAAAATTAGAGAATGATGGTACTGTAGATGTTTTTGATTTATTAGATGCTTTTCAAAAACTTTTAGAAAGACAAGACTATAATAAACCAGTAAATACTAAAATAACAAGAAAAGAGTTGTCTGTTAAGGAAAGAATTGTTAAAATAAGAGATATCTTAAAGGAAAGAAACAAATTGAAATTTATTGAATTGTTTGATGATTTTTCTAAACCATATGTTGTAGTGACATTCTTATCAGTACTTGAAATGGTTAAAAATAGAGAAATAAATATTAAACAAGATAATAATTTTTCAGATATATACTTAGAAAGAGTGGATTAACGTGAATAAGAAAGCTATACTTGAAGGAATATTGTTTATTGTTGGTGATGAAGGAATCACATTAGATGAAATAAAAAAAATATTAGAAGTTAATGATGAAGAAATTAAAACATTATTAATGGATTTAAAAAAAGATTATGAAAATAATGATAGAGGTCTTAGAATTTCGTATTTAGGTAATTCATTTAAATTAACAACAAAAGAAGAACATAAAGAATATTATGAAAAATTAGTAACTGATTCTAAAAACTCTACTTTATCTAATGCTTCATTAGAAGTATTGGCTGTAATCGCTTATAATGAACCAATTACTAGATTAAAAATAGATGAAATAAGAGGAGTTAATTCTTCCCAAATAGTAAGACGTTTATTAGCAAGAGGCTTTATAAAAATATGTGGTAGAGAAGATACAATTGGGAAACCTAATTTATATAAGACAACAGATGACTTTTTAGATTATTTTGGCCTTTCTTCTAAAGATGATTTACCAGAAATAATAAAAAAAGAAATTGTTGAAGAAGATGATACTGATTTATATGAATCTAATTATAAAGAAAATAATTAGATTTTTTCTTGAAAAAATATTATATTATGATATAATACTAATTCGAAAAAAAGGAGTTATTTATGGAAGAAGAATTTAAATTAGTAGGGATATTAAATATTTTTGAATTATCAAATGAATTTGTATATCCAATTTTTGAATTTGAAGGTAAATATTATTTACAAAGTAATGATAGTTTAAATAAAATAGAATCATTTGAATTAGTTGCTAGTACATTTAATAAATTAGTTAAACCAATTGAGGCATATGAATTACATTATTCTGGTAATAAAATGATTTTTAAAATAGGTGATGATGCTTTATACGGAATAGAGTTTACAGATTCAAAAGTTTTTTTAGGAACGTTTAAAGAACTTAAAACATTAGTTAAAACAACTACATTTGATGATCAATATTTAGCCATTGAGGCCCCTTATTTTATAAAATCAACCGAAAAAAAGATTTTGGAAATGAAAAAAGCAGATAATTAATTATCTGCTTTTATTTTCTAATTTTTGAAATTGATAGTTTACTTTCATTTAATTAATGATATTTATAGAATATCTGAAAGAGACTTTAATGATACATATAAAATTATTGAAGAGGAATATAAAAAAACAATCATTTCTGATTGAATATTTTTTTGGTGCAAGAGAAGGGAATCGAACCCTCAAGGTATTACTACCGGCAGATTTTGAGTCTGCTGCGTCTACCAGTTCCGCCACTCTTGCATACATATGAAGATTATAGCACATTTCAATACATTTTTTCAATTATTATGTTATAATATCTTCGGAGGAGAAATAATGATAGAATTAGTTAATATTTCATATGAAATAGATAATAAAAAAATTCTAGATAACATAAATATTAAGTTTGATAGCAATTTTACTGTTATAACGGGGCCTAATGGTAGTGGTAAATCAACTCTTGCTAAAATAATTATGGGTATAGTTAAACCAACCAGTGGTAAAATTCTATACAATGGTGAAGATATTACAAATTGGAGTATAGATAAAAGAGCTAAAGAAGGAATATCTTTTTCATTTCAACAACCTGTTAAATTTAAAGGATTAACTGTTCATGATTTAATCAATTTATCTAGTGGAGAGGAAATGAGTGTTCATGATGCTTGTGAAGTATTATCTCAAGTTGGTTTGTGCGCTAAAGAATACATTAATCGTGAAATAGATAATTCATTATCTGGAGGAGAAATAAAACGTATTGAAATTGCTACTGTATCAGTTAGAAACTCTAACGTAACTATATTTGATGAACCTGAAGCTGGTATAGATTTATGGAGCTTTAAGAGTTTAATAAATATATTTAAAAAACTAAGAGAAAAGAATAATGGCAAAACTATAATAATATCCCATCAAGAAAGAATCATCAATATAGCTGATAAATTAGTATTATTAGAAGGTGGAAAAGTTAAAGAAATAGATTCTGATAATTATATTAGTGGAATTGCTCCTAATGCAGTTTGTTGTAAGGTTGGGGGTGAATCTAATGAATAATTTAGATAGTCATATTCTTAAAATAATAAATGAAGAATTAACTAGAAAAGATAGTGCTTTTAATATTAGAAAAGATGGTAAAAGTATTGAAAGAGGCTCTACTGATAATATTAAAATAGAATCTAAAACAGATAAAGATGGTATAGATATTTATGTAAAAGAAGGAACAATAAATGGATATGTTCATATACCAGTTATAATAACCAAAAGTGGTTTTAGTGATAAAGTATATAATGATTTTCATATAGGTAAAAACTCTATAGTTATAATAAATGCTGGATGCGGAATACATAATGATGCTCATAAAGATAGTTCTCATAATGGAATTCATAGATTCTTTATTGAAGAAGGATCATATGTTAAATATATTGAAAAACATTATGGCGAAGGTGATGGAGATGGTAAAAGAATACTTGATCCAGTAACTGAAGTATATTTAGGAAAGAATGCTATATTAGAAATGGATACTGCTCAAATAAAAGGTGTTTCTTCAACAATAAGAACTACTAAAGCAACACTTGATGATAATTCTAAATTAGTAATAAATGAAAAAATAATGACTCATGAGAGTCAAACGGCTAAAACAATATTTAATGTAGAATTAAATGGTAAAAACTCTAGTGCAAAAGTAACATCTAGAAGTGTAGCTAGCGAAGAATCTCATCAAGAATTTGTATCTAATGTAATAGGTAATAATGAATGTTTTGCACATGTGGAATGTGACGCTATTATTAAAGATAATGCTAGTGTAACTAGTGATCCTAAAATAACTGCTAATCACATCGATGCAAGACTTATTCATGAAGCAACTATTGGTAAGATAGCAGGAGAACAATTAATAAAATTAATGACACTAGGTCTTTCTAAAAAGAAAGCAGAAGAAACTATAATAAATGGTTTTCTTAAGTAAAATGTAAACTAATTGTATTTTATATATAATTAGTTTTTTTATTATGCTATACTTATAAAGTAGGAGAGTGTGTAAATGAGAAATGTAGGTACAATAGTAAGAGGTATTAGAACCCCAATTATTAAAGAGGGAGACGATTTAGCAAATATAGTTGTTGATTCCTTATTAAATGCTAGCAAATCAGAAAATTTTGAATTTGAAGATAGAGATATAGTTGCAATAACTGAAGCAGTTGTTGGTATTAGTGAAGGTAACTTTGCAACACTTGATCAAATTGCTAAAGATATTAAAACTAAATTTAATAATTCAGATCATATTGGATTAGTATTTCCAATATTAAGTAGAAATAGATTTGCAGTTTTATTATCTGCATTTGCTAGATCTACTAAGAAGATAACATTATTATCTAGTTATCCATCTGATGAAGTTGGTAATGATATTTTATATAAAGAAGACTTAGTTAAATACGGAATAAACCCATCAAGTGATTTAATAACTGAAGAAGATTATAAAGAGAAATTTATTCACTTTAAACATATGTTTACTGGAGTAAATATGTATGAAGTATATAGAGATTTAGTATTAAAAGAAGGTGCTGAATTTGAGATGGTATTTTCAAATAATCCAGAAGACATTCTAAATTATACTAAGGATGTAATTGTATGTGATATTCATACAAGATTTGATACTAAAGAAAGAATACTTAAAAAAGATGAAAATGCTCATGTACTATTAATGAGTGATATATTAAATGAAAGTGTTGATGGTAGTGGATACTCACCTTATGGACTTTTAGGAAGTAATCGTTCTACAGAAGAAAAAGTTAAATTATTCCCTAGAACTGGTGATGTATTAGTAAATAAAATTCAAGAATTATTAAAGAAAAAAACTGGTAAGACTATTGAAGTAATGGTTTATGGAGATGGAGCTTTTAAAGATCCAGTCGGAAAAATTTGGGAATTAGCTGATCCAGTAGTAAGTCCCGCTTATACTAAAGGATTAGAAGGTAGTCCAAATGAAATAAAACTTAAATATTTTAGTGAAAATAAATTTAAAGATCTACATGGTGATGAATTAAAACAAGCTATGATAGAAGAAATTAAATCTAAGGATAAAGAATTAAAAGGAACTATGGCTACTCAAGGTACTACACCAAGACGTTATACAGATTTAATAGGAAGTCTTTGTGATTTAACTAGTGGTAGTGGAGATAAAGGAACTCCTGTAATACTTATTCAAAGATATTTTACAAATTACAGCAATGAGTAGTTAATTATTAACTACTTTTTGTTATAATAGTATTAGAGGTGTCATATGCAAATAAATAAATTTAAGAAAGTAGGTAGTAATAAATATAAAATAATATTTGATAGTACAGAACTATTATTATATGAAGATATTATTTTAAAATATGATTTACTAATTAAAAAAAATATAGATGAATTTCTATTAGATGAGATTATTAGTGAAAATAGTTATTACGATGCATATGATAAAGCTCTTGGTTATATAGAGGCTAAACTTAGAACTAAAAAAGAAATAATTGATTATTTAGATAAAAAAGGATTTGATGAAAAATATATAGACTATGCTATAGAAAAAATAAATAAATTAGGTCTTCTAGATGATAAGTTATATGTTCAATCATATGTTAATGATAAAATTAATCTTACATTAGATGGTCCATATAAAATAAGAAGTTATTTATTAAATCTTGATATAGATGAATCTATTATTAATAGCTATTTAAATAAAATAGATAAAAAAATATGGTATGAGAAATTAGATAAAATTATTAATAAAAAACAAAGTTTAATGAATAAAAAAAGCTATTATATGTTTATTAATAAATTAAAAAATGATTTATATAACTTGGGTTATGATAAAGAAATAATAGATGAGAAATTATCTAATATTAAGTATTCTTCTAATGCTATAGAAAAAGATTTTGAAAAAGCAAATAAAAAATATAAAGATGATAAAAATAAAATAGTTTCTTCATTATTAAGAAAAGGATATTCTTATGAAGAAATATTAAATCAATTTGATTAGAAAGAGGTATTTATGAAAAAAGATGGTTTTACTTTAACTGAATTATTAGCTGTAATAGTTTTACTTGGTGTTTTATCATTAATGGTAGTTCCTAATGCCGTTAAGATGTTTAATCAATCTAAAATTAAAGCAATGGAATCTCAAGAACAAAAGGTTGTAGATGCAGCTAATTTATTTGTACAAGATAGATGTACAAGAAAAATAGATCATTCACTAGAATGCCCTAATAGTTATAAATATGGTGTTGGAGATCAAAAATATGTATGTTTAAGTGATGTACAAACAGATAAATACATAAAAGATATAAAATTTAATAATACATCATGTACTGGATTAATAATCTATAACAAAGACGAAAGAGGCAAATATAACGTAGGTAAAGCTTATTTATTCTGTGGTACTGGATATTCTACTGATAGTACTTTAAATAAAGCAACATATGATCAATGTAGTTTATAAATGATAAATAAAAACTCTAATAAAAATTAGAGTTTCTTTTTTTATTGACCAATTGAATTATTATATGTACTTAATAATTCTTTATCAATTATTTCCATATCATATTTTTCTCTTAATGCTATTAAAGATTTTGCAAGGAAATTATCTTCTTGTTCTATTTCACTTGCTATAACTTTTTTAATCTTATCAGTTATTTCATCATTTAATTCAGGCTTTTCATCTTGAGATACTTTATATAATACATGGTATCCATATGAAGATAATACAGGAGTAGTTGAATAAGTATCAACTTTTAAATTTTTAAGCGCAGTGAATACATCATCATCATAATCACCAACATTTATTTTTCCTAGGCTACCACCTTTATCGGAAGTTGATTTGTCATCAGAGTATTCTTTAGCTAAATCATCAAATTTTTCTCCATTTTTAAGTTTGTTAATAACTTCAATTGCTTTATCTTTAGCAGCACTTTCAGCTTTTTCTTTATCTTCTGAAGAAGCATCATTAGCAACATTAACAGTTATTAAAATATGTTTTGCTTCAATATCGCCAGTATATTCATCTTTATAATATTCATTTAATTGCTTATCAGTAACACTTTCTAATGCATAATCTTTTTTCCAAAGATTTCTTTTATAATTTAATGATAAATATTTTTCATAGGCATCTATTGAATCAACACCAAAATAGTAAGCTAAATATGTTTCAACATCAACGTTCATACCTTTAGCAGTTTCTTTTGAACTATTAACAACTTGACTGATATATTTCTTTTCTTCACTAGTAGTTTTATATAACTTATTTAATAATTTTTCGTCAATAAGATTTACCAATATACTACCACCATAATTTGCCTTAAGTTCTTTATATAAATCGTCTGAACTAATACCCTCAACATCTTTAAATTTTACTATTGCATTTTCACCGTTTTTTAGTTTGACATGTCCACATCCTGTAAGTGCTAAAACACATATTAAACCTAATAATAATTTCTTTTTCATATTTTCCTCCTAACTCTTAATATCATAGCAAAATAATATTTAAAATACAAGTAATTATCATACACAAAAATTATATCTTCACATACTATAAGAGTGAAAGATAAAAAAGGAGGAATGTTTTTATGAATACAGCTTGTGGAAGAGGAACAGGTATTTCAGGTGCAGCATTTGCATTAGTATTATTTATTTTACTAGTAATCATACTAGGTGCTTTTATCTAATAAAAGGAGGTGTATAAGAATGAATTATGCTTGTGGTTGTAACCAAGGTAGTAATATTTTCTTTATTATATTAATATTATTCATCCTTTTAGCTATACTTTTTGGTACTTTACAAGGATGGTAATATTTAAAAGAGGAATTTACCTCTTTTTTTATGTAAAAAAACTTTTTATTTTATCAATTTAGTGTTATTATTTTTGTAGAGGTGTTCAATATGATAGATATTAAACTAATCAGAGAAAATAGAGATTTAGTGAAAGAAAATATTAAAAAGAAATTTCAAGATCAAAAATTACCTTTAGTAGATGAAGTATATAATTATGATATAGAATATAGAGAATGTAAGAGTAAAGGTGATAATCTTAGAAGTGAAAAAAATAAACTTTCTGCATCTATTGGAGAATTAATGAGAGATAAAAAACTTGATGAAGTAGCAGAAATAAAAGAAAAAGTATCTTCTATGCAACACGAAATTGAAGAATTAGAGAAAAGAGAAATAGAATTAGAATCTAAAATTAAAGAAATAATGATGATGATTCCAAATATTATTGCTGATGATGTTCCAATAGGGGAAGATGATTCTAAAAATGTAGAAGAAAAAACATTTGGAGAAGCTAAAGTTCCTAATTATGAAATACCTTATCATGCAGATATAATGTCTTCATTTAATGGACTTGATAAAGATGCTGCTGGTAGAGTTAGTGGTAATGGCTTTTATTATTTGATGGGAGATATAGCAAGACTTCATTCAGCAGTTTTAGCTTATGCTAGAGATTTTATGATTGATAAAGGATTTACATATTGCATTCCTCCATATATGATACATAGTGACGCTGTTGATGGTGTTATGTCATTTACTGAAAAAGAAAATATGATGTATAAAATAGAGGGAGAAGATTTATACTTGATTGGAACTAGTGAACATTCTATGATAGCTAAGTTTAAGGATCAAATATTAAAAGAAAGTGAATTACCTATAACAATGACATCATATTCACCTTGTTTTAGAAAAGAAGTAGGTGCTCATGGTATTGAAGAACGTGGTATATATAGAATACATCAATTTGAAAAACAAGAAATGGTTGTAATTTGTAAACCAGAAGATAGTGAAACTTGGTATGATAAAATGTGGAATTATAGCGTTGAATTATTTCAATCATTAAATATTCCAGTTAGAAAATTGGTATGTTGCTCTGGAGATTTAGCTGATTTAAAATATAGATCATGTGATATAGAAGCATGGAGTCCAAGACAACAAAAATATTTTGAAGTATGTTCTTGTTCAAATTTGACTGATGCTCAAGCAAGACGTTTACAAATTAGATATAAGAAAGAAGATGGAACTAAGGAATTTGCTCATACACTTAATAATACAGTAATTGCCCCACCTAGAATGTTAATAGCTTTCCTAGAGAACAATTATAATGAAGATGGTAGTGTTGATATTCCAGAAGTTTTAAGACCATATATGGGTGGTAAATCAAAAATAGAAAAATAATTATATATTAGGGGGTTAATATGGAATTTGATTATATATCTTTTCTAAAAGATTTATATAAATTAAAACTATATCTTTTAAAACATGAAAAAGCTAGTACAATAGATGAATTATCTGATTATTTATCTTTAGCACTTATGACTAGAGATAGATTTGGCATTAATATTGAAGAAGAATTATACAGTAATAAAAAGCATATGTACAAATGCATGCATAATTATAATATGAAACAGTTAGATATACTTTTAAACTTTGTAAATAGTAATTGTGATGATTTATTTCAATTATCAACTAATATTAATGATGCTATTAATCCAAATATATTTGATTGCTTATTTGTTGAGTATGGTAATTTTTATAATAAAGTTAAAAAGTATTCTGAAAAAGAATTTAAAGATCTTATATATCCATTTTTTGCTCAATATGGAGATAATACTTTAAAAGCAGTTAAAGATTTAATAGAAAATAAAAGATTATTAGTAGGTGCTGTTCAAAAAACAGATGATGATCATGATCATGATGCATTTACGGCTGGTTCTGCTGTAATAGGAAAAACATATATTTTAACATATATAGATTCAATGATTTTAGAAAACATAGTATTACTTGTTCATGAACTTGGTCATGCAGTAGACTTGCAACATACTATGTTATCTCAAAGTAAGAAATATACTGCTGCTGATCCTATGTGTGAAGTACCATCATGTTTCTTTGAAATTTCTTTTGCAGACTATTTAGTACAAAATAGAATAGAAACAGATTTAGCCAATAATATAATATTAGCTAAATTATCTGCAATACCACGACAATTCTTAAAATATCATAAAATGTTAACATCACCATCTGACTTTTTAGTTAATACCGATGGAATAGTTGTTTTTGATAATGGCACAGGATTAAAAGGAAGCAATTTAAGAAATGATTTATATTATTTTATAGGTACTATGATGGCAGCTAATGCATTAATGATACATAAAGATAATCCAAAAGAGTTTAATAAAAAATTTAGTGATTTCCTTGGCTTAAAACAAGAACAAACATTAAAACAAAATGTAGAAACTTTAGGAATAAATTATGATGAGTTCTTATCATGCGAACTAATAAAACCATATTATGAAGAAAAAAGTAATGAATTAATTAAAAGATATAAGTATTTAGTATAAAACTTATATCTTTTTTCATATAATACAATATGAATAATTATTTTAAATACTTTACAATCTTTTTAATTGCAATATTTAGTTTTTATTGGACTAATAAAGTTATAGAATTATCTGAAAAAAATAATGTTATTTTAGCTTCTATAAATAAATATGCTGATTCTTTTGATTATAAATGTAGAGAAGGTAGTATCACAGAAGATGGTATTATTTTAGGATTATCAGGATTAAGAGTTGATAAAGATAAAAGTTATTCTAATATGAAAGGAATAGGTTTTAAAGAAGAGTTAATTGAATATAAAGAAAATGAATGCATATTAAGTAAAAAGAATAATTTAAATAAGTATATCATAAGAGGTAATGAATATAATAATAACATTTCTATAGTAATAGATGTTAATAGTGGTAAATATTATAATAAAATGTTAAAAATAGCAGGCCAAAAAAACATAGAATTAAATATATTAATGAACTATAACTCTTTAAGTGAAAACTTAGATAATATAGAAAATCATAGTAACATATTATTTAAAGGTAATAGTTTAAAAGAATTAAATAACTTTATAAATATATTGCATGATGAAATATTTTGTGTTAAAACAAATGATTATGAAATAATAAATGATTGTATAAAGAAGAAAATAAATACTATTAAAATAATTAATTATATTGATAAAGATTTACTTACTACAACAAAAAAGATTCTTGATAAAGGTGTAATTATCTTTATCAAAGAATCTAATAATAATTTAAACGAATTATCAGCCACTATAAATTATATTCAAAGTAAAGGATATAAAATAGTTAATATAAATGAATTACTATTTTAAAATATACTTTTTATTGTCTTCTATAGTTTCAGGAGTAATAATTAATTGTTTATATTTTCTATAATTGGATGATAAGGTATAAAATTCAGATAATAATAAAGCTTGTTCTACTATATTTTTAATACCTCTAGCACCTTCTTTTAATTTGTCTGCTTTTTCTGCAATGGCTCTTATTGTATCTTCATCATATACTAATTCTATATTTCTTGCTGACATAAGAAAATCTCTATATAATTTTAGATATGATAGTTCAGATTTGTGCATTAATTCCATAAATTCTGGTACATGGAAGGAATTTAATGCAATAACATTACACCTACCAACAAATTCTGGTTTTAATCCAAAATTCATAATAGTTTGTGGATTATAAATTAACTTGGGATCAATGTTTTTACTTTCACGTCCGAATCCAATTTTTCCATTATCTATATCTGCATATTTCTCTATACCTGAAAAAGCACCACCAAAAACAAAAGTCATTCTAGATGTATCAATTATTTCTTCTTTTTTCTCAGGAGTCACTACAACATATTCGTGTCCTTCCATCATTTTTAAGAAAGCATCAATGACAGCACCTCTAGTAACACCTAAATCATCACCTGCTTTTTTATCTATTTCATCAATATATATTATTCCGTGTTCAGCTGCTTTAAAATCCCAATTTGTTGCGACAAGAAGTTTAGTTAATATTGAAGTTACACTTCTACCAACATAACCTTCTGCAGTAAATTCAGATGAATCTTCTTGTATAATTGGTAATGAAATGGCCTTGGCAAGTTGTCTAAATATTTCTGTTTTACCAACTCCCGTTGGACCACATAGAATAAAATTACTTTTTAAATTGCGATTTTTTGCAAGATAGTTTCTGGCGAATATTGATGAAATCATTTTAATGGCTTCATCTTGACATGCTACATATTTGCTAACTTCATCAAATATCTTATCACTATATATTTCTATCTTTGGCTTGGCTTTTTCAACTTTTTTTGTTTCTTCTTGTGGTTCTGGATTACTAGCAGGTTTAACTGTAATCATTTCAGCGTTAGGATAGTTTCTTTTAAGCACTTCAACATCAGCATGTAACATTGTTAATGTACTATTATAGTTAGTAGGATCAACTATAAATGTAATGTTTCCTTGTCTTATATAATCATTTGTAAATGTTACTAATTCATCTTTTCTATCTTTTTCAAAGTTTTGAAATAGTATTAAATTATATAGTTTTTCATTTTTCATTACAGTGATTATTTCTCTTTTATCGCTATCATTGTATTCATTTACTGGTATAGGGAATCCATATATGAATTCATCATTTTGACCAGCAGGATCATTTATCATTTTCATTTGAGAGTTGTTAGAATTTTTAGGAATAAATACTCTATGCCCATTTACAACTGTTTCATAACCATCTAATATTTCAAGAGGAGTTAAGGTACAATGTCTTAATGAAACACCACTTTCATTTTGCTCTTCTATTTTCTTTCTATCTTCTTCATCGAATTCTTCTTCATTAACATCTTCTCTTCTATATAATATAGCAATAACATTATTAAGAGTTGCCATAACATCACCTCAAATATATCTAATTAAGTTAATATTATAAATTATTATTTAATGTTAAGTCAAGGTAAAATGTTGATATTTTCTTTACAAAAATATATAATAAAAATGTAAGGTGGTTTTATGAAGAAAAAAATTGTTAAATTTTTCAAATATTTAAAAAAACATATAACAGGTTTAAATAAAACAATCATGTATGTAAAAAGAAATACTGGTAATTTATATTTGTATGTTTTAATTGATATTATACGTTGTTATATAAAATATGGTAGCAATTATGATGAATATAGAATATATGAATTTTATATAGTTAAAAGAGGAATAGAATCAACTTACTTAACAAAACATTTTCATAACAAAATAAAAAAATATTTATATAGAAAAAAACTAATTAGTTTTTTAAATGATAGAAGAGATTTCTATAAAAAATATGATAAATATTTAAATAGAGATATTTGTTATTCAAAAAATTTAAGTTTTAAACAATTAGAAGAATTAATATCTACAAAGAAAACAATAGTATGTAAATCATCTAATACGAAAGAAAATACTACTGAAGTATTAGAATTAAAAGATTTTAGAAGTCCAGCATTTTTACTTGACAGTGCTAAAAAGAATAATTTACCTATATTAGAAGAATATTTACCTCAACATAAAGACATTGAAAGAATAAACCCAAATAACATTAATATATTAAGTATTACCACGCTTAGAACTGATAATGAAGTTGATGTAGTGGGTGCTATTATGAAATTTGGCATCAGTAGAACATTTGAATATGATTATAAAAAAAGTAATTATGTAAATTGCTATGTTGATTTAAAAACAGGTATTATTAAGCAGAGGGGTAGAGATAGATATGGAGAAATTATTTCTAAACATCCAGTTACAAATGAAAAGTTAATAAACTTTGAAGTACCTTTGTTTGAAAAAGCAATTAATACGGCAATTAAATGTGCTAAAGAAACAGATGAATTATTAGAAGTTGAATGGAATTTTATGATTTCAAATAAAAAAGTAGCATTAATTAGTTGCAATAAATGGGAAGACTATACATTTGTTCAAATACCGGAATATCTAAATAATAAAGTGGGATTAAAACCATTATATGTTGATAGATTAAGTAAAGATATATAAAAAACTTTAAATTTTATCTTTAAAGTTTTTTCTGTTTTTAATAGTGGATCCTTTTAATAGAGAAGATGCTCTTAAAAGGGAAGTACTACCAAACCTTTCATTTATTTTATCTATTATTTTATGATATTCATCTGTTTTAATTTCATTTTTATCAAATAGACTCAATTGTCTATTTTTTTTATCATTTAATCTAGAAAATACTATAGCTATTTGTCTGATAGGTAAGTTTTCAATATTTTTTTCATATATATATTTTAAAACATTAAATATATTTTCTGGTATATCTTCCTCATTATTTAAAAGTATTGTATCATGAAAACTTTTATGTAAATCTCTTGAATATCTAATACCTAAATAAACTAATCTAGTTGTTTTATTATGCTTTCTAAGTCTTTCACATAATATATCATTCATTTCTTTCATAGCTAGAAATGCTTCATCTATATTGTAATCTCTATATAATATATGTGACATACTCATTGATTTTTCATGTGTTTGTTCATTTAAATCTTTTATAGTAGTAAAATCTATTCCATTAGCTTTACACCATATATCATTACCAGCTACATTACCAAATCTTTTAATATAAAATTCTTTTTTATATTTATTTATATCTTTAACTTTATATATTCCTAAATTATTAAGTTTTTTTTCTGTTCTTTTACCAAATCCCCATATTTTAGAAAGAGGAGATATTTCCCATAATTTAGTTTCAATATCTTTATATGTCCATTTTGATATAAATGATTTATTATTTTTTGCATCATAATCCATAGCAACTTTAGCTAAAAATATATTTGGACCAATACCACAAGTGGAAGTAAGACCTGTTTTGTCTTTTATTTCTTTCATTATTCTTTCAGCAAGTTCTATATCGCTTAATTTATAATATTTTAAATAATCAGTAGCGTCCATAAATGCTTCATCTATAGAATAGAAATGAATATCTTCTTCACTAAAAAAACTTTTAAATACATTTCTAACGCTATAGCTATATTGTTCATATAATTTCATTCTTGGTTTAGCAAATATAATATTTAAATTTTTGGGTAGTTCAAAGACTCTTCCTCTGGATGGAACTCCTTTATTTCTAAGATAGGGTGTTGCGGCTAGAGTCATAGCACCTCCTCCACGTAGTGTATCTGCTACTACAAGAGGTGTAGTAAATGGATCTAATCCTCTTTCAATGCATTCACAAGATGCAAAGAAACTTTTAAGATCAATACTGAAAATAACTCTTTCTTTCATACGAACACCCTTTCGTATTTAATTTTATCATAATATAAATTAAAGTCAATAATTTAAGTGTAATAAGTAAAACTTTCTAATTATATTATTAGGAGGTACTAATGAATTATTATAAAGAGATAAAAGAGAATTTAATAAATAATGAAATAATAAAAAGAGTAAAAGATTACAGTAAAAATAGAAGTGATTTAGAAACATATTATAAAGTAGGAAAACTATTAAGTGAAGCAGGTAAACATTATGGAGAAGGAATAATAAAAAAATATTCAATAAAGTTAACTAATGAACTCGGCAGAGGATATAGTGAAAGAAGTCTAAAATATATGAGACAGTTTTATATATTTCAAAAAGGGCAATCGCTGATTGCCAATTTAACATGGACACATTATTTGCAATTGTTATCGTTAGAAGATGTTATTAAAATTCAATACTATATAAAAGTATGTGAACAAAATAATTTAAGCGTAAGGGATTTAAGGAAAAGGATTAAGAATAAAGAGTATGAAAGATTAAGTAAAGATGCAGTAGAAAAGATTATAAATAATGAAAATATAGAAATAAAAGAGAGTATAAAAGAGCCAATAATAATAGAGACAAAAGAGAAAGAAATAATAAGTGAGAAAGTATTACAAGAATTAATAGTGGAAAATATAAGTGAGTTTATGAAAGAACTAGGTGAAGGATATTCATTTATAGATAATGAATATAAAATAAAGATGGGGAATACATATAACTATATAGATTTATTATTGTTTAATATAAAATATAATTGTTATGTAGTTGTAGAATTAAAACATAGTGAGTTAAGAAAAGAACATATAGGTCAAATACAAACATATATGAACTATATAGATAAAAATATAAAAGGAATATATCAAGATAAAACAATAGGGATAATATTAGTTAAAAGAAATAATAAATATATAATAGAATATACATCAGATGATAGAATACTTTCAAGAGAATATTTATTAAGATAATATTTTAAAAATAATTATTTTATTGTTGTATCATATAATTTAATGTGTTATAATACAACTGACAACGAAGAGTGAGGCGTGAGCTTCACTCTTTAATTATAAATGGAGGTGTTTATGGAAGAACAAATCGCAAATGCAGTGCGTGAGCCACTTGCAAAAGAAAATATTGAACTTGTAGGTGTTCATTTTGGAAAAGAAGATGGCCAAGATACATTATTCGTAACTATTGATAGTGAGAATGGTGTAGACGTTGATTTATGTGTAAAAGCAACAGGAATTGTAGATCCAATTATTGATAGTTTAAATTTGGATCTTGAAAATTATGTTTTAGATGTTGGTAGTAAAGGAGTAAGCGAAGATGAGTAGAAAGAAAACTGAAGAAGTACAAACTGGAGTTAATGCACCTGAATTTAAAAAAGCTTTAGATTTCATAGTAAAAGAAAAAGGTATAGATGAAGATGTCGTTATAGAAGCTATGCAAACAGCATTATCTACTGCTTTTAGAAAAAATGAAAAAGCTGATTATACATCACGTGTATTAATTGATAGAAATACTGGAGAAATTAAAGTATTTAAAGTAACTACTATAGTTGATGATTATAAAGATGATGATGATGAAATTGATCCAGAAACTGGAGAAGTTAAAGTTAAACATGATTATCTAAATGAAATGACTATAAGTGATGCTAAAGAAATTAATAAAGATTATCAAGTAGGAGATGAAATATTAGAAGAAGTAACTCCTCATGATTTTGGTAGAGTAGCTATTTCAGTAGCAAAACAAGTAGTATTACAAAAGATTAGAGAAGCTGAACGTGAAAAGGTAATGAGTGAATTTGAAGATAAAGAAGACGAATTAATGGTTGGTTTCCTTGCTATGGAAGATGCAAAGAACTATTATGTTGATTTAGGTAAAGCTCGTGGAATACTTCCTAAAAGTGAACTTATTCCTGGTGAAAAATTAACTATGGGTGATTCTATAAAAGTATATATTACTAAAATAGAAAGTACACCAAAAGGACCACTTATTCTAGTATCTAGAAAGAATTTTGGATTCGTTAAAAGATTATTTGAACATGAAATACCAGAATTTAGTGATGGAACTTTAGAATTACGTGGAGTTGCTCGTGAAGCTGGTGTTCGTAGTAAAGTTGCTGTAGCTTCTACAAATTCAAATGTGGATCCAATAGGAAGTTGTATTGGTGAAAAAGGAAGAAGAATAGCTAATATAATAAATGAACTTGGAGGAGAAAAAGTAGACTTAATAGCATATTCAGACAATATGGAAGAATTTATTGCTAATGCATTAAGTCCTGCTAAAAACTTAAATGTAAGTATTACTGATGAAAAGAAAAAAGAAGCTTTAGTTATAGCTGATGATGAAAATTTAAGTTTAGCAATTGGTAAAAAAGGTATTAATATTAAACTTGCTAGTAGATTAACTAAATATACAATAAATATTAAGACTTTAGCAGACATTAATAATGAAATAAATAAAAAATAGGAGGAAACCCTATGAAAGTTAAAAAAATACCTATGAGAACATGTGTTATAACACATGAAAAATTAGAAAAAAAAGACTTATTAAGAGTTGTAAGAAATAATGAAGGTAAAGTATTTGTTGATGATACATTACGTGCTAATGGAAGAGGAGCTTATTTAAAAAAAGATAAAGAAGTTATTGAGTTAGCTCGTAAAAACAAAGCTTTAGAGCATCATTTAGAAGTTAAAATAGAAGATAGTTTATATGATGAATTATTAACTAAATTATAAAAGAAAAGGAGGTCGTTTTATGACAGTTGAAGATTATGCTAGAGAATTAAATGTTGATATAAATGTTGTAATTAAAAAAGCTAAAGAATTAGGCTTTAATTATAAAGATGCAGAAGATATATTAGATGATGATGCAATAGTTATGTTAGATAATGAACTTGGTGATTATTCAAGTGCTGATAATAATTTAACAGAAGAACTAGCTGATAAATTTGAACTTGAAGATAGAGCAGAAGAAGCTGCTTTAGCATATAATATTGAAATCGATAAAGATGTTAAAGTTAAAGAAAAAATTAAAAAGAAAGATTCTAATAAACAAGCTCAAGAAGATTTATCATTAAAGAAGAAAAACATTTATAAAAACAAATCTAAACTTCAAAGTAATAAAGAACAAGTAGAAAGTAATACTGTAATATATAAAGAAGGTATGAGTGTATCTGATTTAGCAGCTGGTATTGGTGTAAGTGCTAGTGATGTTGTTAAAAAATTAATTAGTATGGGACTTATGATATCTTCTAATCAAGCTATATCATTTGATGATGCTTCTATAGTAGTACTTGATTATAATAAAGAAATCATTCGTGAAGAAACTACTGATATTACTAATTTTGAAGAATATGTTATAAATGACAAAGAAGAAGACTTGGTATTAAGACCAGCAGTAGTTACTATTATGGGTCATGTTGATCATGGTAAAACAACATTACTTGATTATATCCGTAGTTCACATGTTGCTGATAAAGAAGCGGGTGGAATTACTCAAGCAATTGGTGCTTATCAAGTTGAAAAAGATGGAAGAAAAATTACATTTATAGATACGCCAGGACATGCTGCTTTCACTGAAATGAGAGCAAGAGGTGCTTCTGTAACTGATATAGTTGTTATTATAGTTGCTGCTGATGATGGAGTTATGCCTCAAACTAAAGAAGCGATTGATCATGCTAAAGCAGCTAATGTTCCAATAATAGTTGCAATTAATAAAATAGATAAACCAAATATTAATATTGAAAAAATAATGAGTGAAATGAGTGAACTTGGTCTTACTCCAGAAGAATGGGGAGGAGATACAATATTTGTAAAACTTTCTGCTCATACTGGTGAAGGAGTGGACTTATTACTTGATAATATTAATGCCTTATCTGAAGTATCAGAATTAAAAGCAAATCCTAATAGATATGCTCTTGGTACTGTTATTGAAGCTAGATTAGATAAGAATATAGGTCCAGTAGTGACACTATTAATTCAAAATGGTACTTTAAGACTTGGTGATCCAATCGTAGTTGGAACAAGCTATGGAAAAGTAAGAACACTAAAAGATGATAGTGGACGTGAAGTAGTTAGTGCTGAACCTTCTAAACCAGTTGAAGTAACCGGACTAGAGGATGTTCCAGTGGCTGGAGATAAGTTTATGGCTTTTGAAAGTGAAAAAGAAGCTAGAAGTGTAGCTTTAAAGAGAAAAGAACATGAAAAAGCTAAAAAACAAGCTCATAAAGCATTAAGTTTAGATGAATTATTTGATCAAATTAAAGAAGGAAGAAAAGAAATTAATATAGTACTAAAAACAGATGTTAAAGGTAGTGAAGAAGCAGTTAAGAATGCATTATTAAAAATATCTGTTGAAGGAGTAAAAATTAATGTTATTAGAAGTGGTGTTGGAACTATTACCGAGAGTGATGTAGTTTTAGCAAATGCATCTAATGCAATTATTATAGGATTTAATGTATCACCTAGTAGAGATACAAAAGAAGCTGCCAAAGAACATAATGTAGAAATAAGACTTTATAATATTATTTATAAATTAGTAGAAGAAATAGAAGCTGCTATGAAAGGTATGTTAGATCCAGAATATGAAGAAATAGTAATTGGAGAAGCAGAAGTAAGACAATTATTCCATTTTTCTAAAGTTGGTAATATTGCTGGATGTCATGTAACAAGTGGAGTAGTAAGGGTAAATACTCCATGTAGAGTTATTAGAGATGGTATAGTACTAGCTACTACTAAAGTAGCAACACTTCAAAGAGAAAAAGACCAAGCAAAAGAAGTTAAACAAGGCTTTGATTGTGGTATGACAATTGAAGACTTCCCTGATATTAAAGAAAGAGATATTATTGAAGTATTTGAAGTTAAGGAAGTGAAGAGAATATGAAATTAAAAGCTGAAAGAGCTGCTTCCGATATTCAAAAAGAGTTAGGTAATATATTATTTTTAGAAGCAAAAGATGAAGATTTTAAAAATGTAACTTTAACAGCAGTAGAAGTAACTAATGACTTAAGTTATGCTAAAGTTTATTTTACAACAACTGATGATAGAGAAAAAGTTGAGCATGATTTAAATAATGCAGCTGGTTTCTTTAGATCATTACTTGCTTCAAGATTAGAAATAAGACATACACCAGAACTAAGATTTATATTTGATGAATCTATAGAATATGGTCAAAAGATAGAAAAAATTATTGAAGAACTTCATAATGAAGATGATAAAAAGGCTAATTAATTAGTCTTTTTAATATGTAAATTCACTGCTGTTTAATTGACATTATTGTTGTAAATAAATATAATTAAAATAGGTGATAATAGATGAAGAAAAAGGGTTTTACATTAGTAGAATTATTAGCAGTAATAGCAATATTAGCAATCTTAGTAATAATGGCATTGCCAGCGGTACTAAGAATGTTTAATAATGCAAGAAGAGATTCATTTACAAATGAAGTAAATACAGTAATAAGAACAGCAAGACAACAATATTTGTTAAGTGGGGGAACAAACACGACATGGTCAAATGCAGAAGGAAGCACTAAATCATTAGACTTAACAGGTAATTCTCAATTAAGATACTATGTAAAAATGAATAATGAAGGAAAGATAACAAAGTTACAAGTAACTAATGGAGATTTTCAATATGATATAGCAAATAATGCGGGAATAGACGTAGCAGAAAGCTCTGATGTAGAAACAGTAACAGAAAAAAATGCTTTAACATTGGGAGCAAGTTCAATCGTCTTTACTTCTCGTGCTGATGAAAATTCTATATCTGTTGGCGATGAAATAGCAATAGATACAGAACATTTTAATGTTATTAGTAGTGATTCTACAGAAACAATATTACTTGCAAAATATAATTTATACGTTGGATATGTTACAGATTTTAGCAATGATACAGGAGCATCTATTGTGCGAGAAATACAACCTGGTGAGAGTGGATATGGATGGCAAAGTCAATTGACTGCTACTGAAAGAGTTGGAGTAGTACCTTTTTCAGGAACAAAATATTGGCAATCCACATCAAATCCAAATTATTTTACAGATGAATATCCTGATGCCAGAAATGCTTCTGTTTATAATCCTAATCTCAGAGGTGAGTTAATTGTAGAAGAACATATACCAGATATTCAAAAACAATATTGGTCAATTGAAAATGATTATAGCATTGCATTATATGTAGAAGACTATGTGTCTAAAATTAGATCTTTGGGAATTAACGTTTTATATGGTGACTTGTTAAATAATACTCAAGCTTTAAATTTGGGATGTTCTGGAAATACATCTTGTCCCTACAATAGAAATCTATGGTTAGAGAATACTAGTTTTTGGGTTGCATCCGTAGCGTGGACTGGTTCAACTAGTGGTCAAACCCCAGTTAAAACAATAAGTAAAAATGGATCATATAGCTATGAATCACATTATATGTTATCAGATTACGGAGTTCGTCCTATTATAGCAATACCAACTAGTACAATGCCAAATTAAAATAAAACTTTTGAAAGTTTTATTTTTTATGATACAATATATATGAGGATAAGAATGATATTAGGAATATGTGAAAGCCCAAATGTGTTAGAAATAATGAATATAGTAGTAACTATAATCAAGGTAATAATAACAGTAGTACCAATAATACTACTATTTTCGCTT
>OMST01000018.1 GCA_900313815.1 uncultured Eubacteriales bacterium | reverse complement strand
TCACTCTTGTAGTTATCGTAGTTGCTATAATTATATTTACAGTTGTTACTGATTTTATAGATGAAAAAGAATATCAAAAAAATATAGAAAATGTTTTAGAAGATATAAGTTTTAATGTACCGGATGATTTTGAAGAAAATTATCCAAATAATTATTCTTATAGTGATGATTCTGTATATTGTGATTTATATATATTTGATAGTGATAAATATATGGATTTAAATGAATGGTTTGCTACAATGGTTAGTGTCAATCTAAATGAAGAGCTTACTAAAAAAACCAAAGTAACTATTGATGGACAAGAAGCTCCTTTTGTAGAAATAGTATCTGAAAATTCTATTGATCATTATTATGGATTAGAAACCAAAGATAATAATTTATTAATTAATTATTCAATAACAGATTATTTAAAAGGAGATAGGGGAAATACAGATAATTTATGTTATACAGCTGAAGAAGAAATAATATCAAGTATAAAAGTTAAAAAATGATTATGAATGAAGATATAGAATTAATGTTAAAAATATATGAACCTAATGGTGTTGATTGGATGGGTAATGAAATTAAATCATTATTAGATTTAACGCGACATCATATTGTTAAGAAAGAAAAGGGTGGAATAGATAATATATCTAATTATGCTTTATTAACTAAAGATTCTCATATATTATTACATTATTTGGAGATTAATTATAATCATGAATATAATTATTTAAATCAATTATTTTTAGAATTAAATGAAAGTCTAACTAAACCAACAATAGATTATTATGAAAAAGTAAAATATATAATGAAAAGAGTTAGAAAAGATATTAAGAATAAAAGAAGAAATAGAAAATGATTAGTACTAGAAATTTAAAATCATTTCATATTTCTTTTTTAATGAAAAAATATTATAATTAAAATATATAGTGGAGGATTTATGGCTAAGGATTTTACTTTTAATCCAGAAAGAGTTAATATTTGGGTTAATGATATTAATAATTGTTTAAATGGTGAAGAACCAAGTTTATATCGATCATGTGTATTATTTAATGAACAATTGCAAAAATTAGTTCAGCCTGATGTATGGACTGGTTCTGCTGCTGCTAGAAACTATCAAGCATTTGTTGAAACTCATAATATAATGGTTGATTTTATTAATTTATTTAGTAGTGTATTTAAAGAAAAAATGAGTTATATAACATATGAATTAATGGATATGGAAAATGATAAATATTTTTATGATTATAGTATCTTAAATATGTTTGGTGTTCTTAATTATAATAATTTAAAGAAATTATCTGAACAAAATATTAATAAAAGCATAATTAGATATGATTATAATACTATATCTGCGATTAAAAATGCTTTAAATATTATTTTTGATGATTTAACAGAGGTTAGAAAAACATTAGAAGGTAAATTAGAAGTATTAAATGATAATACTGGTTTATGGGACGGTTCTGCTGCTTTAAATGCAAAAGAAGATTTATCTAATTTATTAAAGACTAATATGGATAAAATATTTGAACATTTAGATACTTGTATTAATAATATAGAATTAGCATTAGAAAATGCTAAAAGTGTTGATAATATGTAGTGTCAACTAAAGTGTTATTCAATTTACTAAATATTTTTAGTATGATAAACTTAAATTAGTATAGGAGGAATTTTTATGTCAGAAATTTCAATTGTTCCAAGTGATTTAAAAAATACTGCAAATTCAATCAGAGAACAAATAGCTGATCCTTTTGCAAAGGATATGAAAGATTTTTATAATCAATTAAATGAATTTGTAACAAAGAGTTATGTAACTAATGCATCAAGAGAGAAGGAAAAACAAATAGTAGATAAGAGTGACCTTTTACAAAGAATGTATAATGTTATGTACGAATATGCTGCATTTTTAGATGATACAGCTAGTAGATTTGTAAAAACGGATGCCGATAATGCATCAAATTTTACAAATATGTGATTTAGGAGGTATTTTAAATGGATAATTCTACATATTTAAATGATGAAGCTAAAAGTTATATAGAAGGAATAAGACAAACTAAAAACAGAATGAAAAGTAGATTTGAAGATTTCAATGATATAATGAAAAAGCTATCATCTGGGAATGCTTTTGTTGGATCTGCTGGTTCTACTTTTTTCCAAAAATATGATACTTTAAAGAAAGAATATGCATATTTTGAAGATTTATTTGAATCATTTGCTAAAGACTTTCAACAAGCAGTTGAAGCTACTGAAGCAACAAATAAAATTGTTGAAGAATCTGCATCTTCAATATCAGATGTTAAATAAAGAAACGAATGTTTCTTTTTTTATGCTTGAATATATGTTTTTCACCAAAATATGATATAATTAAATCGTATAATCGAATATGATATATGAATGGAGGACAATATGGCTGAAAATAATACAAATAATAATACCAGTGATAATCGTAATTATGTTGATCCTTCATTTGCAAATAATATAACTCAATGTGAAAATGGCGGTTATTTAATTGAGTATGGAAAACATGACACTAATGATGGGTATTTTATATATTATTCAGATAAATGTCCACATGATGGTACTGAATATCATCCTAAGACATTAGGAATATATATTTCTGAATCAGGTGGTTTTTATAATAATAAAGAATGGTACAATGTAGGAAAAGACACATCAGCAGCTTTTGAACAAGTTTTTTCTAGTTCAAGTAATGATTTGCCAGATATGATGATTATATCTAAAAGATATAATGATTCAACAAGTGGTGTTAATTATTTTGATACATTCATAGAAATTGCCAATGAAAAAACAAATATTAGTAATGTTGATGTCTCTGTATATGGATTTAGTAAAGGTACTGATTATGCAATTGAATTTTCTAATAGATTAGTCAGCACTACTAATGTAAAATCATTAAATATTGCTCTTATAGATCCTGCTGGTCATGGAGATGGACTTTATGGAAGTTTTGATAGAAAAAAACTGGACGGCACTATCAGCAATTTAAAAGATTTTGGCGCTAACGTATTTATGGTTGTTCCTCAAAATAAAGATACAAGTAATTCTGTAATTAACGCTATCGGTGCTTCAGGCATTAGTACATATTTAATTAAAACATCTGAAAATGATCATTTAGGGATTAATTATAAATTATTAACAGATGGAATCATGGGATTAATGTCTGGAAAGGATGCTACTTCTTTTGATAACAGTGATTATGAATTTTATAAATATGATAATTCTGTTTGGGAAAAATTGTCTTATGGTGATATTAAAAAAGTATTAAATATAGGGCAAATTACTGATAAATTTAATAAATTAAGTAATTTAAGTGATATTAGTACGGGTTATTTAATAAAAACTCTTGGCTTAGAGAAAGATTTTGCTATATCTTCTAATTTAAACTACGTAGTAGATGAAATGAATAAAATAAGAGGATTAATTAAAGCAAATGCATCATCAGCATCAATGCCTAGTGGTGGTTATGCAAGTACAACTAATATACCTAATGAATGCAGTAACACACTTGCTAGTTATTATAATTCTACTGCAGATTTATTATCAAAAATTGCTGATGAAACTGCAGCAATAATAGGTATTGGAATTAGTTATGATAATATTGATAAGAAAATATTAGATAATTTAGTAAACCTAAATAATATTAATGAAAGCGATGGTGATAAAGTTGACAGTAATATATAAAGCGGATTTAAATGATGCGAATAGTCTTGATGCATTACAAAATCTTGAAAATGAATGTGGTCAAACAAAATCATTAATTGCTGCAATAGAAGATTTTATTTCATCTTCAAGCACTAGATTACATGGCACAAGTTGGGATTCGGTGAGAAGTAAATTATCATTATATTTAAACGCTTTGAATTTAAGATATAGCATTGCTTCTTCTTTAGCAGGAGATATTAAGAAAGCAAATAATAGCCTATCTTCATATATGGGACCTTATACTGAATTAAATACTCAATATTTGGAAGAACTAAATAGACTTAGAGCACAATATAAAAATAATTTATATAATGCTAGAACACAATATATAAATCTATTAAATTCTACTACGGAAGGAACTGAACAAGAAAAAGATATATATGTAGCACTAAGAGAGATTAATAGATATTCTAATTTAGTTAGTGAATTAGATAGTAAAATAGAAAAAATTGAGGGACTAGAAATGGCTGATATAAATGCGTATTCAACGTTATCATCTGCAATTGTTGATATAGCAGCTTATAATACTCAAGTAAGTTCTATAGTTCCTAGTTCAAATATTACTTCAGATATGTTATAATTCTTATAGTAGGTGAACTATGGAAGGGAAAAAGGCAGACAATAAAATAATTAAAAAATCTAGTAAGAAAAATGTCGAAGATAGGTTATTTGATGAGAAAAAGATAATTAAAAAACTAGATTCAATAGAAGAGGAGATATATTCATTAAAAAAGAACGTTGATACATGTATTTCTTTACTAGATTCATCTATAAAAGGTGGAAATATTCATCAATCATTAGAAGAAATATCTAATGATAATAATAAATTTTTATCTAATGTTCAAAAAGCAATAGAAGATGAAAGAGAAAGTGCAAATAAAAGGATAAAGGAATTAAAAGAAAAAATAGAGAAAAAAGAATAGAGGGTATAAATGCAGATAATCTTAATAAAATCTGATAAAATCTATAAGTACCCATTTCCTGGTGGAAATGTAAGTTCATATTGGATAAAAGATATTGCTGATAATGGTAATGAAAAAGATCTAATGTGTATTGAAAAAGTTAATAATAAATGGGTATTATTTAGCAATGAAAACTGCCATTTGGAAGATAATGGTGTTTTAAAGCAGGCTGAATTAAGAATTAATGTATTTTATAAAATAGTTATTAATAGCAATGTAGGTCCTATTGATGGGTATATTTATATTTGTGAAGAAAACGATAATACATTTAAGAGATATAATATTAATGATAATTGTGAATTAACTATTGGATCTTCTGATAATCAAAATATAGTTATGAAAGGTTTAAATATTCATGCTTCTCATGCTATATTAACTAAAAATGATAATGGTTATATTATAAATAATGTTAATGATAGTTTGGTATATGTTAATGATACAGCTGTGTCTAAAAAAGCACTTGAAAGTGGAGATATTATCTTTATATATGGTTACAAAATAATTATATTAGGAAATGGTATATTAATAAATAATCCATTTAATAGTTTAAATATTAATTCTAATAATCTTGTTCTCAAGGAAGAAAAAGATTCTAATACTCAATTATTACCTCCAGTTGATGATGATAATGCTGTAATATATAATGATAATGATTATTATTCTAGGCAACCTAGATTTGTAACTACAATAAATGAAGAGGTTATTCAAATAGATAATCCTCCTGCTAAAATAGAACCAGATGATATGCCTCTTATATATACTTTGGGTCCTATGCTTACTATGACTATGACATCTGCCGTATCTATTACAACAACTATTATGAATATGTCTACAGGTAAATCTACATGGGGAAGTGCTATTCCTGCTCTTTTAATAGCTGGAGCTATGATAGCATCTACTTTATTATGGCCTTCTTTAATGAAAAGATATAATAAGAAAAGACAAATTAAATCAGAAGAAAAACGTCAAAAGAAATATACTGAATATTTAGAAGAAAAGAAAAGCAAAATATTAACTATTAAGAATAATCAATTTCAAGTATTAAATGCTAATTATCCTGATCCTAAAGATTTACAAAGTATAATAATAAATAAGAAAAGAAATCTATGGGAGAGACAAATAAATAGTGAAGATTTTTTACATGTTAGAGTTGGTATTGGAACTGTACCCGCCAAATTAAAATTAAATTATTCAATTGAAGATTTTAGTATGGTAGAAGATAATTTAAAACAGGCATTAACTTCTTTAACAACAGAGTCTACTGAAATAACTAATGCACCTGTTACGGTAGATTTAACTTTGAGAAATAAATTAGTTCTAATAGGGGATAGATATAATAAAGAAAATATGCTTAAGAGTATATTACTACAATTGATTACTAATCATGCCTATGATGATTTAAAATTAGTATTTATGGTTAATGAACAAACTAGTAATATATGGAATAGTTTAAAGATATTGCCTCATGCATGGAGTGATTCTAAGAATATAAGATTTTATGCTAATAACTATGATGAAATGTCTAAAATATCTTTCTATTTAGAACAAGTATGGACAGCTAGAAAATATAATGAAAATGATGGTAAATTAGTTGAGAATGAAATTTCATATAAAAATGTTAAACCATATTATTTAATAATTGTAGATAATATTAAGAAAAATAAAAATATTGAAATAATAGATAAAATATTAAAAGAAGAAAACAATTTGGGATTTGGTTTAATTATATTAAACGATAATATTTCTGATTTGCCTAATGAATGTAATGATTTCTTAAGTGCTGATGGTGAAACATCTGCTATAATCAAAAATGATTTAAATAAAAACAATCAACAGAAATTTGCTATGGATGATGTAGAATCTATTAATTTACCACTAATGTGTGAAAAATTATCAAATTTGCCTATTAAATCAAGTGCAATATTTGATGAAATGGATTCTTCTGTAACCTTCTTAGAAATGTATAAATGTGGAAAAGTTGAAGATTTAAATATACTAGAAAGATGGGAAGCTAGTAACCCTGTAAATAGTTTAAGTGTACCAATAGGTATACATTCTGATGGAGAATTATTTAATTTAGATTTACATGAAAAGTTCCATGGGCCTCATGGTTTAATTGCAGGTATGACTGGTAGTGGTAAATCTGAGTTTATAATTACGTATATACTTTCTATGTGCATAAATTATAGTCCTGAAGAAGTATCTTTTGTATTAATAGATTATAAAGGTGGAGGATTAACTGGAGCTTTTGAAAATAAGTTAACTGGATTAAAACTTCCTCATTTAGCAGGTACTATAACTAACTTAGATACTGCTGAAATTAATAGAAGTTTAGCTTCTATTCAGAGTGAAATTAAAAGAAGGCAAGCATTATTTAATGATGTAAAAGCTAAATTAAATGAAAGTACTTTAGATATATATAAATATCAACAATTATATAGAGCAGGTGTTATAGATGAACCAGTATCTCATTTATTTATAATATCAGATGAGTTTGCTGAACTTAAAAATCAACAATCTGAATTTATGACTGAATTAATTTCTATAGCACGTATAGGTCGTTCTTTAGGTGTTCACCTTATTTTAGCTACTCAAAAACCTAGTGGTATAGTAGATGACCAAATATGGTCAAACTCTAAATTTAAAGTATGTTTAAAAGTACAAGAAAGAGCAGATAGTATGGATGTTATTAAGTGTCCAGATGCTGTAACTCTTAAAAAAGCAGGTAGATTTTACTTACAAGTTGGATATAATGATTATTTTGCTATGGGACAAGCTGCTTATGCTGGAGCAAAATATGTTCCAAAAGAAAAAGCTGGTAAAGCTGTAGATAGAGATATATTATTTGTTAATAATATTGGTGATATAGTTAAGAATGTTGAAACTTCTAAGAGAAATGAAGTAATTTCTAAAGGTGAAGAAGTAACAAATATATTAAAATATATTTGTGATGCTGCTAAAGAAAAGGGAGTAAAAGCTAATCAATTATGGCTTGATAAGATGCCTTCTGAAATATATGTATCAAATCTTATTAAGAAATATTCATATAATGCATCACCTTGGAATATTGAAGCAATAATAGGTGAATATGATGATCCTAATAATCAAAAACAAGGTTTATTAAAACTTGATTTTAATGATGGTGGTAATACATTAATATATGGCATTAATGGTAAAGAAATAATGTTATCATCTATTATATATAGTTTAATTACTATGCATACTTCTGAAGAAATAAATATATATGTTATAGATTTTGGTACTGAAATGTTTGGTACATTTGTTCAGGCTCCTCAAGTAGGAGATGTAGTATTCTTAAATGAAAGTGAAAAACTAAATAATTTATTTAATACTATATCTAAAGAATTAGAAAGAAGAAAAAAATTATTTGCAGATTATAATGGTAGTTATAATATCTATATTAAAAATAGTGGAAAAACATTACCAAGGTTATTAGTATTTATAAATAACTATGAATCATTATATGAAAATTATGAAGATTATGTTGATGTTATTGCTTCTTTATCTCGTGAAGGAGATAAATATGGTATATCATTTATTATAACTGCTACCGGTGCTAATTCTGTAAGAGGTAAAACTGCTCAAAACTTTAATCATCAATTCTGTTTACAATTTAATGATCCAAGTGATTATATGAGTATCTTAGGTTTAACACATGGTATGGTTCCTTCAGAAATTGATGGTAGAGGATTAGTTAAATTAGATGGTACAATATTTGAATTCCAAACTGCTTATCCATATAAATGGGATGAAATCAATATATTTATTAAAAATGTTTGTTCTCAATTAAATCGATTACTATCTAAAAGAGCCTCTCAAATATCTATATTACCTAACCATGTTAGATTATTAGATATTAATAATAATATAAATGGAATAGATAATACTCCTATAGGTATAGAAAAATCTTCATTGTCTATATCAACATATGATTTTGCGAAACATCCTATTTCACTTGTATCTGCTCAAGAAACATCCCTTTTAGAGAAATTTTTACCTTCTTTAGGACAAGTATTTCAAAATATGCATAATGTTGAATTATATATGATAGATTCTAACGATAATATTAAAGATACAGTTACATTTAAACATTATTATGATAGTTCTAATATGAAAGAAATGTACTCTGTATTAGAAAAATTATCAGAAGAAACTAATAAAACAAATATTATTATAATATATGAAATAGAACCATTTATTAATGCATTTGATTCTGAAAAGCAAAGAAAATTAAAGACTATGTTAAGTAATCTTAAGAATAAAAAAGATATTAGAGTTATAATAGCAGATTCTATTTCCAAGATTAAAATGTTTGAATATGAAGATTTTTATAAGAATTGTGTTCAACCTACTAATGCTATATGGGTAGGTAATGGAATAGTTGATCAATTTACTATTAAATCATCTACATATAATAAAGAAACTAGAAGTCAAATACCTAGTGACTTTGGTTATAAGGTTGATAAAGGTACTTCAACATTAGTTAAATTATTAGATTTTTATACAGAGGAATAGGTGATTATATGGATTTTAAAGTATATGTCTTAATAGAAATACCAATATTAGAAAAAGAATGTGAATTGTTTGTTCCTGCTGATAGGAGAATTCATGAAATAATATCTGTTGTTAAGAAGAATATTCCTGAATTATCAAAAGGATATTATAAAGATCATAATCCCAAACTAATTAATAAAACAACTGGTAAAGAGTATGATTTAAATGAATTTGTAAAGAATACAAATATTAAGATGGGAACTAGATTATTAATAGTTTAAGAACAAGCTATCTTGTTCTTTTTCTATATATAATGATATAATAAATTTAGGTGAAAACATGTATAAAAAAAGTATTAAAAATAATTCTAAATATTTAGTACCATTTGTAGAAGGTATTAAATATTATGGTTCAAATGAAATAGAACATGCTCTTGGAACAATGATTATATTAAATGATGAGGGTGATATTTTAACTTGTAAACATATAGCACAAGAATTTATTATTAATGATAAGTTAGCATCTTCTTATCCTAAATTATTAAATGATTTAAAAAAATGTAAAAATGATTCGGAAAGAGAAGAATTAGAAAAGAAATATAATTTAAACAGTTCTACAGCAGTACTTACTAATATTAATTTACCATTTCAGATTAATAGAGACATAAATATAGAAATTAAAATGCATAAATATTTAGATTTGGCGATAATTAGATTTGATGGAATAAATGTCAAATTAGAAAATTATCCAATATTTGCAAAAAATATACCCGAGCAAGGCCAAAGCGTGTGTAAATTAGGCTTTGCTTTTCCAGAATACAGTTATTTTGAATATTCTGAAGAAGTAGGAAATATAGTTTTAAAGAAAGAAAAAGTAGATAATTTTCCATTATTTCCAATGGATGGAATTGTTACTAGAATAGTAATGGATGAAAGAAATGAAAAATCCATGTTTGAAACAAGTACTCCGGGTATAAGAGGTCAAAGCGGAGGACCAATATTTTCCCCAGAAGGAATAGTTTATGGAATTCAGTCTTTTACTAAACAATTAGACTTAAACTTTGACGTAGATAAGAATGTTAAAAGAGGGATAAATGAGAAAAAAGTTACCTATACTCCTTTTATTAACTTAGGAGTAGGTATTACATCTAAAGAAATAATTAAATTCTTAGATGAAAATAATATTAAATATGAAAGTAGGTAATATGAAAAACTATATAGATATCAAAAATAAAATATATGATTGTTATAAAAAGTTTAAAAAAATAGATTCAGATAATATACAAGATATAAATGACTCTATTATAGATAATATGATAGATAAAAATGATTTTAATAATGAAATGTTAGAATTATATTATACAGTTTCAATGTGCTTCTATATGATTGAGAATAATTTATATGATGAGTATTATTTTAATACCTTTAATGATATTATAAAAGAATTAGGTAATAAGGAACTAGATGCCGTATTAACTAAAGATATAGATACTATAGAAGATTATATTAAAAAAGATGAAATTAAAAGTGCATATTATGATACTTTATCTACATTATATGAGGATGAAAAATAAGGCTAAATATATGGCTTTATTTTTTTTATATGGTATAATATTATTATATGATAGGAGGAATGAAAATGGGTAATATTCATGTTACCAGTGAAATAGGTAAATTAAAAAAAGTTTTGCTTCATAGACCTGGCAACGAATTATTGAATTTAACACCAGATACATTAGAGCGTTTATTATTTGATGATATACCATATTTACCTGATGCACAAAAAGAGCATGATGCATTTGCTAATGCTTTAAGAGAAAATGGCGTAGAAGTAGTATATCTTGAAGATTTAGTTTCTGATGTTATCAAAGATGAAGAAATTAAATTGAAATTTATACGTCAATTTATGCAAGAAGCAGGAATTAATACTATAAAATATAAATCTCTTGTAGAGAATTATTTATTAGGTATTAAAGATCCAAAAGAATTAGTATTAAAAACTATGGAAGGAATTAAAGTAGGAGATCTACCTAAGAAAAAGAGAGATGTAGAAAAAACATTGGTAGATTTAGTTAATACTCCTGATGTATTTATTGCTGATCCTATGCCAAACTTATACTTTACTCGTGACAACTTTGCTAGTGTAGGTGAAGGAATTGATTTAAACAGAATGTACTCTGTAACTAGAAATAGAGAATGTATCTATTCAGAATATGTTTTTAAATATCATCCTGATTATAAGAAAACAACACTATATTATAATAGAAAATATGATTGGCATACTGAAGGCGGAGATTTGTTAAATATCAATGAACATATAGTTGCGATTGGTATTTCTCAAAGAACACAACCAGAAGCTATTGATCAATTAGCAAAAAATTTCTTTAAGGATCAATCATGTAAAATCGATACTATTTTAGCATTTAGTATTCCATCTAGTCGTGCATTTATGCATTTAGATACAGTATTTACTCAAATAGATAAATATACATTTACATATCATCCTGGTATTATGGGTACTTTACAAGTGTTTGAAATAACTGAAGGATATGATCCAACTACATTTGAAGATTTAAATGTTAAAGAAATAAATGCTCCTCTTGATAAAATACTTGAAATGTATTTAAAACATCCAGTTAAATTAATACCTTGTGCTGGTGGAGATAAAGTAGCAGCTGAACGTGAGCAATGGAATGATGGCTCTAATACATTATGTATTGCTCCTGGTACAGTTGTTGTTTACGATAGAAACAATGTAACTAATGAAGTTCTTAAGAAAGAAGGCCTTAAAGTAATAGAGATACGTGGCGCAGAATTAGGCAGAGGACGTGGAGGCCCTAGATGTATGAGTATGCCATTAGTAAGGGAGGATGTTAAGTGGTAGATTTAAGAGGCAGAGATTTCCTAAAGTTATTAGATTTTACTCCTGAAGAAATTAATCATTTACTTAAGGTTTCTCAAACATTAAAAAAACAAAAAAGAAATCATGAATCACATAGATACTTAAATGGAAAACAAGTTGCATTAATATTTGAAAAAGATTCAACCAGAACTAGATGTTCTTTTGAAGCTGGCGCAGTTGATCTAGGAATGCAAGCTACATATATAGGTCCAACTGGATCACAATTAGGTAAAAAAGAAACAATTGCCGATACAGCAAGAGTTCTATGTAGAATGTATGATGGTATTGAATATAGAGGATTTGAGCAATCAATAGTTGAAGATTTGGCTAAGTATTCTTCTGTTCCTGTATGGAATGGGCTTACTAATGAGTTCCATCCTACACAAATGTTAGCAGATGTATTAACTGTTCAAGAAGAATTTGGAAAATTAAAAGGAATTACACTATGTTTTTGTGGAGATGCTAGAAATAATGTGGGTAATTCATTAATGGTGGTATGTTCAAAATTAGGTATGAATTTTGTATGTGCTGCTCCTAAAGAATTATTTCCAAATGACGAATTAGTTAAAGAATGTGAAAGTATTTGTAAAGAAACAGGTGGAACAATAAGATTAGAAACTGATATTATGAAAGCAACTAAAAATGCTGATGTATTATATACAGATGTATGGGTTTCAATGGGTGAGCCTATGGAGTTATGGGCTGATAGAATTAAATTATTAAAACCATATCAAGTTAATTCTTCAGTTATGAAGAATGCTAATCCTAAAGCAATATTCTTACATTGCTTACCATCTTTCCATAATATAGATACTACAATTGGAAAAGAAATATATGAGAAATTTGGAATTACTGAAATGGAAGTTACAGATGAAGTATTTGAATCTTCTCAATCAAGAGTATTTGAAGAAGCAGAAAATAGAATGCATACTATTAAAGCTGTAATGCTGGAGACGATGAAAAAATGAGTAGAATAGTAGTAGCGCTTGGTGGAAATGCATTAGGTAATAATGCTAAAGAACAATTATTAACTGTTAAAAAGACAGCTAAAAGATTAGTAGATTTAGTTGCAATGGGAAATGAGATAATTATTTCTCATGGAAATGGTCCTCAAGTAGGTATGATATATAAAGCAATGTCTAACACATCAAATCCAGAAGATGCGTTCCCTTTTGCAGAATGTGGAGCAATGAGTCAAGGATACATTGGATATCATTTACAACAAGCAATGCAAGCTGAATTTGAAAAAAGAAGAATGAAAAAGAAAGTTGTAACAATTGTATCTCAAGTAGAAGTAAATAAAAATGATGCCGCATTTCAAAATCCTACAAAACCAATTGGAACATTTTATACTAAAAAAGAAGCTATAGCTCTTGCTAGAGCTGGAGCTGGTACATATAAAGAAGATGCTGGAAGAGGATATAGAAGAGTAGTTCCATCTCCTAAACCTATTAAAATATGTGAATTATCAACTGTTAATCAATTAGTAGAAGATAAAATAGTTGTAATTACATGTGGAGGAGGAGGAATTCCAGTAGTTAAATCAAAAGATGGGTATAAAGGTGTAGATGCTGTTATAGATAAAGATAGAACAAGTGCACTTTTAGCTCGTGAATTAAATGCTGATATTCTTTTAATACTTACAACAGTTGAAAAAGCAAGTATTAATTATAATAAACCTAATGAGGTTAAACTTGGTAATATAAGCATCGAAGAAGCTAAACAATATATTGAAAACAAGGAGTTTGCTGAAGGATCTATGCTTCCTAAAATTGAAGCATGCTTGTATTTTGTAGAGAATTCTAAGGGCAAGAAAGCTATAATTACATCTTTAGCAAAAGCTAAGTTTGCAATAGAAGGAAAAACTGGTACAGCCATAGAAGGAGGGAAATAAAGAATATGGAAGTTTCAGAAAAAAATAGGTTACGTCCAACTAAAAGAAGAACGTTTGCCTTATCTGCTTTCACAATCATTTTGTTACTTATTTTCTTACTGGCAATAATTACACATTTATTGCCTGAAGCACAATATGACGGTGAAATGCTAATCGATGGTAGTGGAGTTTTGGGAGCAACATTATCACAAACTTTTCTAGCTCCAATATTAGGATTTGTTGATGCGATTGATATCTGTTTATTCGTATTAATATTGGGAGCATTCTTAAAGATTGTGACAAAAACAGGAGCTATTGAGACAGGAATTAAAGTTCTTATTAAAAAACTAAAAGGAAAAGAATTAGTTTTAATTGCAATTTTAATGTTTATCTTCTCAATAGGTGGTACTACTTATGGTATGCTTGAAGAAACAGTTGGTTTCTATGCATTATTAAGTGTTGCCATGGTTGCTGCAGGTATGGATACTATAGTGGCATCTGCAACAGTATTGTTAGGTGCTGGTAGTGGTGTTTTAGGTTCAACTATTAACCCATTTGCAGTAGGAGCAGCTATTGATGCATTACCTGAAGGAATTGCTGTTAATCAAGGTGCAATAATTGGTATAGGTATTGCATTATGGTTAACTAGTTATTTAATATGTATGTTATTTGTAGTTTCTTATGCTAAGAAAGTAATTAAGAGAAAAGGTTCAACTTTCTTATCATTACAAGAACAAGAAGCTATGGAAGAAACATATGGTGTTAAAGATGGTAAGAAAGATGAAGATGTTAAACTTACTGGCAAACAAAAATTCACTTTAGTATTATTCTTCTTAACATTTGTAGTAATGATTATAGGATTTATTCCTTGGGAAGACTTTGGAATTGATTTCTTCGCTCATGGATTATTCTTCTCAACAATTACTGGTTTACCATTAGGCCAATGGTACTTCCAAGAATCAACACTATGGTTCTTAATAATGACAATTGTTATAGGATTTGTTAATAGAACTGGTGAACATGAATTTGTTGATACATTTATTGATGGTGCAGATGATATGGTAGGAGTTATACTAGTTATTGCTATAGCTCGTGGAGCATCAGTACTTATGACTCAAACACATTTAGATAATTATATTATCTTTAATGCTGCTAATGCATTAAGTAATATGCCTAAAATTGTGTTTGGCCCTTTAAACTATTTATTACATGTGGTTTTATCTGTATTGGTACCTTCATCAAGTGGTCTTGCATCATTATCTACTCCAATTATGGGACCTTTAGCGAAACAAATTGGTTTCTCAGTAGAAGCAACTATTATGGGTATGGTTGCTGCCAATGGGCTTGTTAATCTATTTACTCCAACATGTGGAGCCATAATGGGTGGATTAAAACTTGCTAGAGTAGAATTTACTACTTGGATTAAATGGGTTACTAAAGTTATTATTCTTGTTGCCCTAGTAAACATTGTAATCTTAACAATAGCATTAATGGTTTTATAAGAAATAAAAAGCACATTAGTGCTTTTTTATTTGCTTAAAAAGTGATATTATTATAATAGTGGTATAGTATGAAAAAATTGTTAACAATAATTATGTGTTTAGTATTATTAACAAGTTGTAATAAAGATAAAGAAAAGCTTGTGCTGGTTACAGAAGCTGGTTTTGCTCCGTATGAATATTACTCTAATGGTGAAATAGTTGGAGTAGATATTGATATTGCTAAAAGAATAGCAGAAAGATTAAATAAAGAATTAGTTATTAAAGATGTGGCTTTTGATTCTATTATTAGTGAAGTTAAAACTGGCAAAAGCGATTTTGGAGCAGCTGGTATTAGTTATACAGAAGAAAGGGCACAAGAAGTAGACTTTACTATTAATTATTCTGAATCTAGACAAGTAGTAATAGTAAATAATAATAGTTATATAAATAATATAAATGACTTATATAGTTCTAAAATAGCTGTTCAATTAGGATCTGTTGCTGATTCATATATAACAGAATTCTTTCCAGATGCAGAATTAATACGTGAAAAGAAGTTTTTAGCGGCAATTCAAGATTTAAAAGATGGAAAAGCAGATGCAGTTGTTATGGATGAATTACCTGCTAAACAATTAATAACTGATAATATGAGATTGTTAGAAGAAGAATTAACAACTGATAGTTATGGAATGATAGTAAAAAAAGGTAATTTGGAATTGCTAAATACTATGAATGAAGTGATTAGCGAATTAAAAATTTCAGGTGAAATAGATGAATATCTTTTATATCATATGGGTATAAAAGATTCTACACCAGATAATAATAATTTCTTTAATAGAATATATAAAAGTGTTATTTATGATGGAAGATATAAATATATTTTAGAGGGCTTAAAAAATACATTATTAATAGCGATATGCGCTGTATTAATAGGGATTGTCTTGGGTACTATAGCAGCTATATCTAGAAATATATATGAAAATACTGGTCATCTAAAAATATTAAGTTTAATATCAAAAACATATGTCACAATTATTAGAGGTACTCCATCTACATTACAATTAATGATAATTTATTATGTAATATTTAAGCAAACTAGTATTAATATTGTTGTAGTAGGAGCATTAGCTTTTGGTATAAATAGTGGAGCATATGTAGCTGAAATAATAAGAGCAGGTATTTCTTCTATTAATAAAGGACAATGGGAAGCTGGTTATTCTTTAGGACTTAATTATTTCCAGGTTATGAAGAAAATAATATTTCCACAATCAGTTAAAAATATATTACCAGCTTTAGGAAATGAATTTATTACATTAGTAAAAGAAACTTCTATAGGTGCATATATAGGTATTGTAGAATTAACAAAAGCATCAGATATAATTGCATCTAGAACATATGATTATTTCTTTCCATTAATTTTAATAGCAATTATTTATTTAATAATAACTTTATTCTTAAGTAAATTAATAAGTACTATGGAAAAGAGGTTAAATAATGTTAAAAATAATTGATTTAAAGAAAAAGTTTGGTAATAAAAAAGTATTAAATGGAGTTAATTTAGAAATAAAAAAAGGTGATATATTAGGTGTAATAGGACCATCTGGATGTGGTAAATCAACATTACTTAGATGCATAAATTTACTTGAAAAACCTACTAGTGGAAAAATAATATTTGAAGGAAATAATCTAGTCGACAATGATTCATTAAAAGAAATTAGAAGAAGAATAGGTATGGTATTTCAACAATTTAATCTATTTGATCATATGACTGTATTAGAAAATATTGTTTTAGCACCAACACTATTAAAAATAATGAGTAGAAGTGAAGCTATTAAAAAAGCAAACGAATTATTAAAAGAAATTGATTTAGAAGATATAGCTAATAATTATCCACATGAAATATCAGGTGGACAAAAACAAAGAGTAGCTATAGTAAGAACATTAATAATGAAACCAGATATTATATTATTTGATGAACCTACTAGTGCTCTTGATCCCGAAATGATAGGAGAAGTAACTAATTTAATGAGAAAAATAGCTAAAGAAGGTATGACTATGATAATAGTTTCTCATGAAATGAATTTTATTAAGAGTTTTTGTACTAGAGTTGTATTCATCAATGATGGTATAATTAAAGAAGACAAACCATGTAAAGAATTATTTAATAATCCTGAATCAGAAGATTTAAAATCATTCTTATCAAAAATAAATGCATATTAGGGAGGTTTTTATGAATGAAATAAAATGTCCAAAATGTGGAACAGTATTCCAAATTAGTGAAATGGACTATGAATCTATTGTTAAACAAATAAGAGATCATGAATTTGAAAAAGAATTATCTTTAAGAGATGAACAATATAAAAAAGATAAAGAAAAATCCATTAAAATAGCTGAAATGGACAAAGAAAAAGAATATAGTGAATCACTTAATAAAAAAACTTTAGAAATATCTGAATTAAAAAAACAATTAGAATTATTAGAATCTAAGAAACAATTAGAAATTGAAAAAGCTTTAGGAGAAAAAGAAAAACAAATTAATTCTTTAACAACTGAATTAAATCTTAAAGATAAAGAATTTGAATTAAAAGAAAAACAATTAAGTGAAACTTATGAAAGTAAACTTAAAGATAAAGAGGATCAAATAGCATATTATAAAGACTTTAAAGCTAAACAATCTACTAAAATGATAGGTGAATCTTTAGAACAACATTGTAGTATTGAATTTAATAAATTAAGGCCATTATTTAAAAATTCATATTTTGAAAAAGACAATGATGCTAAAAGCGGTTCTAAAGGAGACTTTATTTTTAGAGATTATGATGATGATGGAAATGAAATGGTTTCTATTATGTTTGAAATGAAAAATGAAGCTGATGAAACTGCTACTAAACATAAAAATGAAGATTTCTTAAAAGAATTAGATAAAGATAGAAAAGAAAAGAATTGTGAATATGCCGTATTAGTATCATTATTAGAAATAGATAATGAATATTATAATACTGGTATAGTAGATGTATCTCATATATATGATAAAATGTATGTCATAAGACCACAGTTCTTTATACCATTAATAACATTAATTAGAAATTTAGCTAGTAAATCTTTAGAATATAGAAAAGAATTAGAATTAGTTAAAAATCAAAATATAGATATAACTCATTTTGAAGAGAATATTAATTTATTTAAAGATAGTTTCTCTAAGAGCTATAAGAATGCATCGGATAGATTTAAAGAAGCAATAGAAGAAATAGATAAAGCTATTGTTCAATTACAAAAAACTAAAGAAAATTTATTAAAATCAGATAATCATTTAAGAATAGCAAATAATAAAGCAGAAGATTTATCTATTAAAAAATTAACAAGTAATAGTGAAACAGTTGCTAAAATGTTTGAAGACTTGAAAGATAAAAAAGAGGATTAATATATTTTGTAATATATACAAAATATTTTAATAAAATTTTATAAGGTAGGAGGTAAAATATGTTAATTAGTTTGCTAATTTCAATTGTTATTGGAGCAGTATCAGGATGGTTAGCAAGTTTGATTATGAAATCTAAAGGCGGCTTACTTAGAAATATTATTATGGGTATTGTAGGTGGATTTGTAGGTGGATTAATATTTGAACTAATAGGTATTTCTGTATCAGGATACTTTGGAACAGTTGTTGTTTCAGTAGTTGGTGCTTGCTTAGTAATCTTTGTAGCAAATAAATTATTTAAATAAGAGCATTTTAAGCAATATGATAAAAGTAGACAGTCAAAAAGACTAGTCTGCTTTTTCTATTCAAAAAAATAATAAAACATCTAGATTATTTTATGGAATATCTATTGAAAGGAATATAGAATATTTAGTATTGCTCACTCAATATATGTGAGAATTAATAATCAAATAATGGTGTAAACAATATTATGGCAAATTGCTATTATATCGTAATTATGCTAAAATTATTATAAGGAGTGATATAGGATGAATAGTAATGATGAAAAAGAATATAGTAAATTTAAGGATGCTAAGAAATTAGAAGAAGAAAGAGAAAAAAAGAGAAAAGAAGAAGAGAGAGAAAAACTTAGAAGATTAACTGAAGAATCACATCGAATTATGATGGAAGCTTCTCTTCAACAACAAATGCAACAGCAAATGCAAGATACTCTTAATTCAATGAATATGTAAAAATAAATCTAATTGAAGTGATATGATAAAGGTAGATAGTCAGGCTACTATTGTTAACCAATTCAATTATTTTTTTTAATTGTGGTATAATTTTTATTAGGTGATATAAATGACTGAAGAAGAAAAGAAAGATTTATCTAGATATATGATATTAGCAATGTATAGAGATGAAGGAAGTATATTACTAGATGAATATGAAGAATTAAATGATATATTAAAAAGAAATAGTATGGCTCAAGAATTAGATGATGCATTATATCAATATTACATGAAAAAGATTACTTATGAAGAATATAGCTCTATTCATGATAAATATATGAATATGTTATTTGGAGATCCTAAATTATCATTAAAAAAAGATTAAGCTTAATGCTTAATCTTTTACATATACAGGAGTTCCAACTTCAACTCTTTCATATAATGTTTTCATTGCTTCTAAAGGAGTATTAATACATCCATGAGAACCATTATAATAATAGTTCATATTACCGAAATTATTTCTCCATGAAGCATCATGAATTCCATATCCTCCAGATCTAAACGCCATCCAATATTTTACAAACGAAGAATAGTTTGCTCCTTTTAAAGTGGCATTTTTAGCTTTATTTAATATTTTAAAGTTACCCTTAGGAGTTTTATTATAATATCCAGTAGTAACTGGAGTAGTTAAATATAATTTACCATTTTCATAATAATCTAATTGTTGTTTAGTTATAGTTACAATAATATAATATAAATCATTTCTATTTTTAACATGTATTGTAACTTTCTTTTCACTTGTATTACCACTAGTATCAGTGGCTATCCATGTTATTGTATAATCTCCTATTTTAGATTCATCTAAATTTGAATTAATATCTACTCTAATATCTTTATCTTCATCATAATTATCTTTAACTTTGTAAGTACAACCTTCAAATTTAGTATTAACTACTAAATTAATATCATCTTCACAATCAAGAGTTATTTCTGGAGCAACATTATCAATAACACTAACTTTTCTAACTAATGATTTAGTATAATTTAAATAATTTAATGTATAAGTAACTTCATAATTACCAAGTTTAGAGGTATCAACATTATTGGATACTAATATATAAGGATTGTTATTAGCAAATAAATTTACATTAAATCCTTCATCATCATATTGATTTCCATATAATACAGTAATTTCATGAGGCCCAATTAAAGAAAACCCTTCATCAACATTACTACGTACTTGTGAATATAAAAGCCCTGTAGTACCTAAAAAAAGGTTAATAGCAAATAAAGTAACACAAATAATCATTTTCAAATTACTTTTTATCATACTATATTTATATTATCACAACCAGTAAAAGAATAATTAACATTAAATATAACTTTACATTGTTTTATACTAAATAAAATATGTTATAATTATACTAGGTGATAATATGAAGAAAAGAGGATTTACATTAGTAGAACTTTTAGCCGTAATAGCAATATTAGCAATCTTAGTAATAATGGCTTTACCAGCAGTACTTAGAATGTATAACAAAGCAAGAATAGATACATTTAATAATGAATTAAATACAATAATAAGAACAGCAAGACAACAATATCTTTTAAGTGGGGGTCAAGCTGGGACATATAGTAAAGATTCTAATCCATTAAGTTTAACAGGTAATTCAGAATTAAATTATTGTATAACAATAAATGGACAAGGGCAAATTACAGGGTTACAAGCAACAAATGGAAGTTATAAATATGAAAGCAACGGAATAGTAAGTGAAACAAGTAGTAGTGATATATTAGATGCAGAGAGTGGATATACATTAAGCTGTTCTGGAGGAAGTAGTTCATCTTTAACATATATAAATAGACAAAATGCAGGAAGTATAACAGTAGGAGATGAAGTAGCAATAGATACAGAACACTTCTATGTAATAAGTAGTGATAGTACAAATACAGTACTCTTAGCCCAATACAACTTACTAGTTGGAAATGTATATAATAGTAGTGATGGTGGAAGCACATGGACATTTACAAAAACATTAACAACAAGTGACACAGGATATGGATTACAAAGTGAAACAGCAAAAGGAGACTATGGAAGTTCAGCAACCGATAGAACAGGAGTAGTAGCATTTTCAGGGAAAGGATACTGGGATAATGCAAATTGTGTATGGAGTGGTTCAGGGACATCAACTACTTGTCCAGGAACATCAGGATTAAAGAGTGAATATGCAAACTCAGCAAATGAAGCAGGTAAAACAGTGAACTTTTATTTAAGTCCATATCCATATGTATATGAAAGTAGTATGTCAAGTGTAGCACCAGAGTATGGAATATATAGTGATCCATGGCAAGCCGCTACAGATAATGGATATACAATTGCATATTATGTAGAAGGATATGTAAATAGATTAAAGAGTTTGGGAGCCCCCAATAATATAACAGGAAGGCTATTAACATATGAAGAAGCAAATAGTTTATCAAGCGTCATAAAAGGTAATTTGTCTTATTGGCTTGGCTCTGCTGACTCTCGGAGCAGCGTTAGGAACGGGATTGGTGGCGGTGTGAGCAACTACCTCTTCTGGCGTGACCGTAGCAACGGCGTTCGTCCAGTTATAGTAGTTCCAACAAGTTCAATGCCAAATTAAAAAGTAATAATATTGACAATTATTACTTTTTTTATTAGAATAATGTGCGTTCAAAAAGGGGGATTAATATGTTAGAGGAATTAGCTAAAGCTATTGTTGATAGCAAATATTATGATAAACATTATTTTGGAAAAATATTTGAAATAATATCTAGACATTATAGTATTGATAATATTGAATTAACCGAACTTGATGACGATGGCTTTGCTGCTTTTGGACAACGTGGTTCACTAGCTTTCTATTGTCCTTCTGATGATGAATGTAAATCTGATATACTTGGATATAATATGGAAAACATATGGGATGCTGCTGAAGAAAGAATTAAAAAAGTTTATGATAATAAAAGAACTAAATATTATGAACCACTTTTTATATTAAATATATTAATACATGAGTTTGAACATGCTAGACAAGAATTACAAATAAGACATCAAAAGAATATAGAGGGATTATTAATTAATGATTCTCAAATTGGTATTGATAATTATTATGATAAGCTTGTAAATAATAGAAAAGGATTATTAAAAAATATTGGATTAATGCAATATACCCTTTTAATGAATAGACTATATGATTGTAATCCTCATGAGAGACTCGCATATGTTAAAGGAAATGAAATAAGTGCTTCTGTGGCAGAATTAATTGACTATGAAGCAATTAGGTTATTTAAAATTACATATTTTGCTCATTTAATTGATGGGTATTCATTAAAACCAGATAAAAATGGAATATATCATTCTCCTTCAAAGAAATTTTTAGACAAATTACAGTGTAATAATAATTGGAAAGAGATTGAATTAATGTCAAAATATATAGAAATGTTTGATAAATTTAAATATGGTTTAGATGTTAATGAAGATGAAATGGATACTTGGCAAACAGTAACAAGACATTTAATTAGATAGATTATAATCTATCTTTTTATATGAAAATTTGTTATTATTGATATGAAAGTAGGTATTGTTATGGAAAATATGAGTTTAGAAGAAAAAGTACATACACTAGAGGAAAGATTAGAAAAGTTAGAAAATATAGAAAAGAAGAGAAAAACATGGAAATGGATTAAATTCATAGTAATATTAGCCTTCTATATTGCATTAGTATTAGTAATATATTTAGGATATAGATATATTAAAACTAATTATTTAGATCCAATGAATAATTGGAAATCGAATGTTCAAGAGAATATAGATAGTTTAAAAGGATTTGGAGATATATTTGGGGGGTTAGGATTATAATATGGAAATAATTACAATTTCTAATTGGTTAAATACTACTTTTAGTGGTTTTGATCATTTTATACTTAATTTATTACATAATTTTGCTATATTAACTGGTGGTTATTTGAATTGGTTATTTAGATTAATTAGTCTATTTGCTGATAAGGGTATTTTCTTATTACTTCTTTCTGTATTTTTAATGTTATTTAAAAAAACTAGAAAAGTAGGTATATGTGTTTTTGGAGCTATTGGATGTGGAGCTATAATAACTAATTTTATTCTTAAAGATTTAGTAGCAAGACCAAGACCATTTATGAGTGAAATATTAGAGTATAAAGATTGGTGGAAATATGCAGGTAGTGTTCTTGAAGATGATTTTTCATTTCCTAGCGGACATGCTACAGCAATAAGTGCTGCTATGATGAGTATATTTTTCTTTACTAAAGGTAATAAGAAATATTTATGTATTTTATTTATTGTATTGATGGGCTTATCTAGAAATTATTTAATGGTACATTATCCTACTGATGTAATAGGAGGAATAATAAGTGGAACTTTATCTGCTATAATAGCATTTTATATAACTAAATTAATATTTTATGTATTAAATAAAAACGATAATAAATTCTTTGACTTTATTAAGAATTTTGATATAGTTGATTTTATAAAATCAAAAAAGAAGGCATAAAAAGATTGAAAAAAATTGATATTTCAATTAGAATATTATTTGAAAGGAGTAGACATGAAAAATAAATTATTAGTTATCGTATTATTATTTGTTTCATTATTAATGGTATTACCTCTAAATGCTTTTGCTGATTTATATTATGAAGGACATAATACTTTAAATCTTAAAGAGGCATTAGAAGCAGAAGGTTTAGAATTAGAAAATACTTCATATACTGAAACTGATGATCAAGCAATAGTATATTTATTTAGGGGACAAGGATGTGGTTATTGTAAGGCATTCTTAACATTCTTAAATAGTATATCTAAACAATATGGTGATAAGTTTAAACTAGTTTCATTTGAAGTATGGTATGATGAATCTAATAATAATTTAATGAATGAAGTATCAGAATTTACTGGAGAAGAAGCTGGTGGAGTACCATATATTGTTATAGGTAAGAAAGTATTCCCAGGATATGATTCTGCATGGAATGAAGATATTATTAAAGCTATTACTGATTTATATGATAATCAAAACTATGATGTATTTAAAGAATTAAGCAAAAGTAAATCATCATTAAATATTGAAATAGATCCAGTTATCGCATGGAATTTTGTTTTTGTTGCAGTAGCAACTGGAGTAATTCTATTCGTTATGAAAAAGAATAATGACAAAGTATTATATGCTATAGATAATAAAAGAACATATGGAAAGGGAAAGTAGTAATGAAAAATAAGGTATTGTTTTTTGCAACTATTTTCTTAATGTTATTTTTGGTAACTGGATGTGGTAAATCAGATGCAGTTAAATTTAAAGAAGAATATGAAAGTTTAAATGGAACTGTGTCAGCGTCAGGGAAAGAGATTAGATCAATTACTATTGATAAAGATAATCCAATGATATATAAGAGTGCTGATGATATTGTTAAAATGATTGAAAATAAAGAAACATTTGTAGTATATTTTGGATTTCCAGCTTGTCCTTGGTGTAGAAGTGTTTTACCTACATTATTAGATGTTAGTAAGGATTTAGGATTAGATAAGATATATTATGTGGATGTTCTTGAAATAAGAGATACTCTTAAAGTTAACGATAATAAAGAAGTTGTTGTTGATAAAAAAGGGACAGATGCATATTATAAATTACTTGAATTACTTGATAATGTATTAAGTGATTATAATTTATCTGATAGTGAAGGCAATAAAGTAGAAGCTAATGAAAAGAGAATATATGCTCCAAATGTAGTTGGCATTTTTAATGGCAAAGCTCTTGAATTAACTACTGGAATTAGTTCACTTCAAACTGATGGATATATGGATTTAACTGATGAAATGATTAAGGAAACTGAAGGATTATTTAGATGCGTTATTAAATGTGTATTAGATAGTAATCCTACATGTTCTATTGATAAAGCTTGTTAATAAATATTTACCAATAATTGGTAAATATTTTTTTTATTTGAGTTAAAAATAATAATGGTGATTACTATTAAAATTATTTATAAATTAATATTTATTATTATATTATTTTTTCTTGTTAATTTATGTGAGGTTGATTCTAATAGTGAAAAGATGGTTTTTTATAATAATACTAATATTCATAATGAGGATAAGTTTAAAATATATTTTAAAAAGTCTATTAATAGTCATGAAATAAAAAAAATATTAAATGATTATAATATGAATGTAATAAGTTATATTATAGATGATGAAGAATATTATGCTTGGGATATAGATAGATTAATAGAAAAGTATATTGAAGATAAAAATCTAGAAGAAAAGATATATTATAAATTAAATGGTATTAATATAGATGGTATAAATGTAATATGCGAACATGAAGAGATTAGAAGATTTTCATTAATAGAGAATATATATTAATTCTTTTTTTATATTTAAAAATGTATTATAATTATAATGGTGAATAATATGAAGAAAGATTATATAATTGATGGAAATGAAGCATGTGCTAAAGGAGCATATTTATTTAGTGAGGTATGTGGTATTTATCCTATTACTCCTGCTAGCCCTATGGCATCTTTTGTAGATAAGTGGTCAAGTGAAGGCCTTAAAAATTTATTTGATGATACTGTTAAAGTTGTTGAAATGCAAAGTGAAGCTGGTGCTAGTGCTGTAACACATGGTGCTTTACAAGCAGGTAGTTTAGCTACTACTTTTACTGCATCACAAGGTTTATTATTGATGATTCCAACTATGTATAAAATAGCTGGTGAAATGTTACCGGGTGTTATTCATGTTGCTGCTAGAAGTTTAGCAACTCATGCACTTTCTATTTTTGGTGATCATCAAGATATTTATGCTACTAGACCAACTGGATTTTGTATGCTTTCATCATCTTCAGTTGAAGATGCGTATTATTTGAGTATTATTTCACATATGTCTGCTATAGAAGGTAGTCTTCCTTTCTTACATTTCTTTGATGGCTTTAGAACTAGTCATGAATTATCTAAAGTATCATTATTAGATGAAAATGAAGTAAGAAAATTAATTAATTATGATAAAGTATATGAATTTAAAAATAGAGCTTTAAATTTAGGTAAGTCTATTACTAGAGGTACTTCTGAAACAGCAGATGTTTATTTTCAAAATACTGAGGTAAGAAATAAATATTATGATAAGATACCAGATATAGTAAATGAAAATATGAAAAAAATTAATAAACTAGCTGGTACTAATTATAAGCCATTTAATTATTATGGAAGCAAAGATGCAGAATATGTTTTAGTAGCGATGGGAAGTGTATGTGACACTATTAAAACGGTTGTAGATTTATTAAATAAAAATAATAGAAAAGTTGGTGTAATAGAAGTTCATTTATATAGACCTTTTAGTAGTAAATATTTACTTGATGTTCTTCCTAAATCTGTTACTAAGATTGCAGTACTTGATAGAACTAAAGAAGCTGGTAGTATAGGTGAACCATTATATTTAGATGTATTAACTGCATTAAAAGAAACTAATATTAAAGTATATGGCGGTAGATATGGTTTATCTTCAAAAGATGTTCCTCTTAAAGATATAAATGGTGTATTTGAAAACTTATTTAAATATAACCCATTAAATGGATTTACTGTTGGAATAGATGATGATGTAACTCATTTAAGTATAGAACCTAAAGAAATAGAATATATTCCTGATTATAGGGAGATTAAAGTATTTGGATTTGGTTCTGATGGAATGGTTGGAGCATCTAAAAACTTTATGAAGGTTCTTGGAAGTGTTAATAATAATTATGTTCAAGGATATTTTGAATATGATTCAAAGAAGAGTGGAGGAGTAACAATATCTCATTTAAGAGTTGGTCCTACTCAAATTAAAGCTCCATACTTTTTAACATCTCCGGATTTTGTAGCTGTATCTAAAGATATATATTTAAATAAATATAATTGTTTAGAAGGAATTAAAGAAAATGGTATTCTTTTAATAGCAAGTTCTAAAACAGATGAAGAATTAAATAAATTAGTTAATTTAGATAATAAGAAAGAAATATTAGATAAGAATATTAAAGTATATATAGCAAATGTAGATAAATTAAATGAGAAATATAATCTACATGGAAAAATTAATAATATTATGTGCTTATATATGCTTAAACTTAATAATTATTCAACATCTGAAATAAATGAATTTAAAAAGTTAGTTGAAAAGACTTATAAGAGTAAAGGTGAAAGTGTTGTATCTAATAATATAAATGCTATAGATGAAGCATTAGAATATTTAGAAGAAATAGATAATAGTATATGGGTACTTGATGAAGATAAGAAAAATAAATCTAAAGATTTAGTAGATGAGGTATTAAAACTTAGAGGTAATGCATTAAAAGTATCTGATTTTGAAAATCATAAAGATGGTAGTTTTGATGGAGGAACTGCCTCAAGTGATAAGAGAAAAATATCATCAATGGTACCTAAATGGGTTAAAGAGAATTGTATTCAATGTAATCAATGTTCATTTATATGTCCTCATGCTGCGATAAGGCCATTTTCAATTACTGATAATGAATTAATGATGGCTGGTATAGATAAAGTTGAAACACTAGAAAGTCTTGGCGAAAATAATAAGAATTTCTATATATCAGTAAGTGAAGCTAATTGTACAGGTTGTGGTTTATGTGAAAAAGTATGTCCTGGAAAGAATCAAGAAAAGGCTATTGAATTTGGACCTTATAATGATAGGTTTGATAGAATAAGTGATTATTTATTCGAACATCAAGAGAATAATACTTCATTTAATAAATTTACTGTTAAAGGTATTGGATTTGAAAAACCATATTTTGAATTTAGTGGTGCTTGTGCCGGATGTGGAGAAGCAGCATATATTAAAATACTTACTGAGTTATATGGTAAGAATATGGTAATAGCTAATGCTACAGGATGTTCTTCTATATATGGAGGTTCTCTTCCATTAACACCATATAAAATTCCATGGATGAACTCATTATTTGAAGATAATGCTGAGTTTGGTTTTGGTATACATGAATCATTCAAGAAACAACGTGAAAGAATTAAAAAATTAATGTATAAATATAAAGATGAAGTATCACCTGAAATAAAAGCTACATTCAAAGAATGGATAGATAATATTGAAGATGATGATTTAACGTATGCTATTAAAGAGAAGCTAGAAAATAGTGATATACCAAATGATTTAAAAGAATTATTAGATTATATTCCATCTCGCAAAGTATGGATTATTGGTGGAGATGGATGGGCTTATGATATAGGATATGGTGGGCTTGATCATGTTCTTCATAGTAATGAAAATATCAATATAATGGTTTTAGATACTGAAGTATATTCTAATACAGGAGGGCAAAAATCTAAATCTACAAGAGCTGGTTCAGTTGCTGAATTCGCATCATCAGGTAAATTTGAAACTAAAAAAGATTTATTTAGAATTGCGATGTCTATACCAAATGTTTATGTAGCAAGTATATCTATGGGAGCTAATAATATGCAAACTTTAAAAGCGTTAAAAGAAGCGTATGAGCATGATGGACCATCTCTTATAATCGCATATTGTCCATGTATAGAGCAAGGAATATATGGTGGACTTAATAATTCTGTTGATGAACAAAAATTATTAGTTGATGTTGGATATAATATACTTATGAGATATAATCCTGAAGAAAATAAATTATATATTGATTCTAAAGAACCTGATTTTGAAAATTATGATACAGTGTTTAGTAGAGAATTAAGATATAAAAATTTAGAATATAAGAATGAAGAAGAATATCAAAAATTATATGAAAAGAATTTAAATGATGCTAAAAAGAGATATAATTATTTTAAAAATTTAGAGGGTGAATAATTATGGAGGCTAATGAATTAGCAAGAAAATATTATGGAGAAGATTATCAAAAATTATATTCTGAATTACGTAATAAAATAATTAATGCAATAAAAAATAGTAAAGATTATTTTGTGTTTAGAATACAAGATGTTAGTTTTGATGATTTGTTAGCTAAAAAGAATAATCCTAATTATATTAATCCTAATTTATTAGTTATTAAAGATCATGAGATTATCGTTTCTTTTCCGGATGAGCTTATATTAAAAGATATTGAAAAGCATTTAAGTAAAAATATTAAAAGATTATCATTATCTGAAGATTATATTATAAGTAATATAGATTTTTTATCAACTTTAAAAGATTTAGAAGAAATAACAATAGTAGGATATGTTAGGCTTAATGAAGAGTTAATAAAACTTATATATGACAAAACTAATGTTAGAAAAGTATTTTATGAAAAAGATTTTGGTATTTTACCATTAAAATTTGAGAATATTTCATTCGAAGAGAATTCTAAAATATTAGCATATAAAGATATGATTATTATGCCAGAAGGTGAAATGGAAGAAGTTCATTCAATACAAATGGTAAGTCCTAAATTAAATAATCAAGAAATGAAAAATATTTATAATGCATTAAATATTACATCTCTAGTATCTGGAATAAGTGTTGCGAAAGAAAGATACGGAGATGACTATGTAATAGAAAATGATGGTGGGATATTTAGAATAACTATCAAAGATAATACACTCAAGAATTTACAACCATTATGTGAATATTTTATTAGTCAAGGATATAATATAACTGACTTAGTGATTGATATTAGAAAGGCTAGTGATGTTTATTCATATGATTATAGATATTTGGATAAGTTGCAAAAAAGTATTAATGTTACTATTGATACACCACATGTTGGTTTAATCTCATATGAGGAATTTAAAAGCCAAGTAGAAGGGATTAAATGGTTTAAAGAATTAATTAGTCAGAGTGATTTATCTCCGTTTGAAAAATTAATATATGCATATGATATTATGAAAACTTTTCCATATAGGGAAAAAGAGGAATTTTCATCTGATTCAAGGAATCCTGCTAAAATATTAAACGATCAATATATAGTATGTTCTGGTTATGTTTCAATGTTAGATGAAATATTAAAAGGAATAGATCCTCATATTAAACATATTGATATTAGCGTTTCATGTTATGATGCTAATAAAGAATATTTAGGTGGCCATGCAAGAAGTTTAGTTAATATAGATGATGATAAGTATGGCATTCATGGGATATATATATTAGATCCTACTTGGGACAGTGTTAAGGATTCTAAGAGAAGATTTATAGATAAAGATTATACGGCATTAGACTTGTATAGATACTTTATGGTACCCATAAATCAATATGGAGATGTTTTTCCAAATGATTCATTTCCATGGCTATTTATGAATGAAAAGTTGAATAAAGAATTCTCTATGGAAGCTCTTACAGATGAAATAGATAAAATAAAAGAAGAATCCAAGAAAGAAGAACCCAATAAATTTATAGATAAAACACCTATTGTAAACAAAATACTTGGTTATGATACAAGAAAATCTGTTGGTGATATAGAACTAGATGAATTAGAAAGAAGATTTAAAGTGGGTAGAATAAGTTATGATCAATTATTATCTGCAATAAGGACTGTAAGATTAAAAGAAGGATATACTAAAGAGAATGTTGATAAAGAAATAGAAAGAGTTAGTAGAGTAAATGCAGCTTTTTATAAAGATGGTCATCCAGTAAGTTTAGAAGATATAAAAAAAGAGATGTAAATCTCTTTTTAATTGCATAAAAATAGGACTGCCACCCCCTGATGACAGTCCGGAAAAAAGAATAAAAAGGGGTTGGCTAGTGTGATACTAGCACCAATTC
>OMST01000033.1 GCA_900313815.1 uncultured Eubacteriales bacterium | reverse complement strand
TTCTTGCAGAAAATGGACTTGGATGTGTACTTTCAATTATTAGATGGTTTTTGTTTGTTATAAATTCTTTTTTACTTTTAGCAAAACTACCCCATAATATAAATACTATGGGTTCTTTTTTTAAATTTAATATTTTTATAATATGATCTGTTAATAATTGCCATCCTAAATCTTTATGAGATAGTGGTGAATCTTTTCTTACAGTTAAAATACTATTCAAAAGTAATACTCCTTCTTTAGCCCATGGTGTTAAATCTCCACACTCACCATTTTTAATTCCTAAGTCATCATATAATTCTTTAAATATATTTTGTAAGCTAGGAGGTAATTTAATACCTTTTTGTACACTAAAAGAAAGACCATGAGCTTCCCCTTCTCCATGATATGGATCTTGTCCTATTATAACAACTTTTACTTTAGAATAAGGAGTTAATTTAAGAGCATTAAATATATTTTCATACTTAGGATAACAAGTAAATTTATTATATTCATCTTTAACTTTGTTTAAAAATTTATTAAATCCAGGACTTTCCCATACTGGTTTTAATACTTCATCCCAATCATTTCCAATCATCTTTCATCACTAATTTAATTATACTATAAGAATTAATAATAATCATAATAAATATTAATATATCAGTATATTTCCAAATTATATTACTAGAATATATTATTCCTAAAACACACGATACTATAAAAAGCATTTTAAATAATATTATTGTTTTATTATTAATATATTCTAATGAACTTATTCCTATATAGTAACCACTAAGTACTGTGGTAAATCCAAATAATAAATATATTATTGATAAAAAGTATATTCCAAATTTACCAAGAAAGATATTAAACATATTACTAATTAATAAATTATAATCATCATTAATTATATAGCCTTGTTTTATATATATTATAAGTAGACATGTTATTAGTAAAGTAACTATAATTGATATAAAAAATACACACAATATTTGATACTTTGTGGATATATTTATATCATTTTTATCAGAAGCTGCTCCTACACTAGTTGTCCCAATTAATATTTCATTCATAAATATACTTCTTTTTACACCTATAATTAAACCAATTAAAATACTTTTGATTGATATTATATCTTTTATAAAAATAGACAAATCGATAAACATAATATTATTAATAATTATATAAGAACAAATAACTATAAATATAATACACATATAAGGAACTATTCTATTCATTATATTTAATATATTTTTATAAGATAATGAAGTGGTAATTAATAATATAAATATGCTTAATATAACAATTAATATCTTAGATATATTTAATGTATTTATTAATATATAACTCATAGTATTAAACTGAATCATTTGAAATAAGTAACAATATATAATAATAGTTAATAATAATGATATTATAGATAATATTTTATTATTTAAACCTATTTTAAATATAAAATATGGACCACCTCTACCATTATAACTATATTTATTACCAAAATAGCTTTCAAAATATATTATTGATGTAGATAATATAGAAAAAATAATTATCCATATAACCGAAGAAAAACCTCCAATTAAGATAGATGAGATAGTTCCAATTAAAGAACCTACTCCTATTTTAGTACCCAATGTTAAAAACAAAGATGTTTTATCTCTTTTAATTAATTCCTTAATATTAATTTTATAATTTTTAAAACCTATCTTTATACTTAAATATATTGATAATATAAATAAATATATGATTAAAATTATCCACATACTAAATATTATTATACAAATAAAAAGTTATCACTATTTGTGATAACTTTCATTGTTTAATATTTTAAATGATCTATATATTTGTTCTAAAAGTATACATCTAAATACACCATGTGGAAATGTCATATCCGAAAAAGATAATTGATAATTACATTTATTTTTAACTTCATCAGTTACTCCATTAGATGCCCCTATTATAAATGTAATAGTTCCATATCCTTCTGAGAATGTTTTATCTATTAATTTAGAGAATCCAATAGAATCTAACTTCTTACCATTGATATCCATCATAATATTATAATCTTTATCATTAATAGTTTTTAGTATTTCTTCACTTTCTTTATTAATATTACTATCTTTAAGTTCAATTATTTCTATTTTAGTATATTTAGATAACCTGGTTTTATAATCATCTATAAAATCAGTTAAATATTTTTCTTTTAGTTTACCTACACATATTATTCTAATCATTATTGATATAATTCAAGTGGATTCATCAAAGAACCGTTTTTATAAACAGTTAGGTGTAGATGCGTTCCAGTACAAGAACCTGTACAACCCATGATTCCAATTTTTTGACCCTTCTCTACTTCGTCTCCAACATTTACTAATCTTTGGTTTAAATGCATATAAACTGATTCATAACCATTTCCATGATTAATTCTTATATGATTACCTGCAGAACTATCATATGCTGCTTTTGTTACAACACCATCTTGAATAGAATAAATATCTCTTGAACTAGTTCCTGTAATATCTACGCCAGTATGTAATTTTGGAACATGTTGAATTGGGTGAACTCTCCATCCATAGTATGAAGATATTCTATATGGCTTAGTTGTAGGCCATGCCCAATAAGTAGAATTTCCTACATATACAACATTTTTAGCACCTACTACTATTATTTCATCTACAGCAGGTGATATAACAGTTTCCTCAACTAATGTAGTCTTAATAATTTGACCATTAATTTCATGGGTAGCATATGTAACTTTAGAAAGGCCATTAGATCCATTTTGCTTAATATATCTTTGAGAGGCATTTAAATTTTTATCCAACTCTACTTTAGATTCATATTTTATAGTTTGAAGTTCAGTTTGATATGAATCAACCGCTATATTAGCAACAGGTTTAATTGGAGAAACTATAACCTCTTGACCTACTGCTAATAAAGCATTTTCACTTTTAATTTTTGGATTAGCAAGTAAAAAATCTGCTACTCCTAATTGATTCTTATCAGCAATTGTTTCTATTGTATCATTTTCTTTGACTTTATAAGTTTTTGTAAGATTTAACTCACCAAATAATAAATATCTGCTTAAATCTTCCACATTAGTTATTATTTGACTTTCAGTAGAAATATAAGCTTTTTTAATACTAACATTCTGATCGAAATAAACATCTGTTATTTCCATAGAATCATCTTTGGCTCTCTTACCATTTCCATATAAATAAGCATCATAATCTTCTTCTGATAAGAATGATACTACAGTATTTCTAACTGCTTCATCTAAATCTTCTTTGTTTAAGATATAAAACTTAGTTTTACTATTATTATCATCAGTTACAGTTACTTCATATCCTTCAATAGTAAATGGATCTATATCTTTTATTTCATTATATACCTCCTTAGCAGTCATTACATTGTCTTTATAAGTTAAAACACTTTGTACTTCCAAACCAGATGGAGGATATACTTTGTTAACTTTAAAATAATTTTTAATTTCTTGCTGTTCCTCATCTATTAAATTATATAGTTCATCTTTTGATCTAATTAAACCTATTTTATTACCACCCAAATAAACTTGATAAAAGCTATTTACAGTTCTATTAATAGGTTTAAACGTTAAACACATATATGTGATTAAAACGCATAAAAATGATCCTAATAATATAGAGGATACAGAATATTTCCTTTTATTCATTTCCATCTTCCTTACTCATATAATTATCAAATGAACCAGTATTCATTCTAAACAGTAATTCTACTTTACCAGTTGAACCAGCTCTATGTTTAGCAATTAATAAATCTATTTTTCTATTAACATCTGATCCATATTTACCATATTCATCACTATGTAAGAACATTACTATATCGGCATCTTGTTCAATAGAACCAGATTCTCTTAAATCAGATAATCTTGGCATATTATCTTCGCCTTTTCTTTGTTCAATACTTCTCGATAATTGCGCTAATGCTATAACAGGTATATCAAGTTCCATAGCAAGTTTCTTAATATCACGGCTGACTTCACTAACTTCTTGAGTTCTTTGCCCAGCATATTTAGAAGAACTAGATAATAACTGTAAGTAATCTATAATTATTAAATCTAATCCATCATCAGAATTTTTAAGTTTTCTGCATTTACGTCTAATTTCACTAACGGTAAGACCTCCTGAATCATCTATAAAGAATTTAGTATCAGAAAGCTCGCTCATAGCTTCATTACATTTCTTCCAATCAGTGTTTTTTAATTTACCGGTCTTAAGTACATCTCCATCTATTTTACCAACACAGCCATACATTCTTTTAGCAATTTCTTCAGCACCCATTTCAAGTGAGAATAATGCCACACTCTTTTTACCTTGTATTGCTGCATTTAAACCAATGTTTAAAGCAAATGCACTTTTTCCACAACCTGGTCTACCTGCAATAATGATTACTTGTTTCTTTTGAAGACCTCTAGTAATTCTATCTAAATCATAATAGCCAGTTCTAAGACCAGTATATTCATTATCAGATTCAGATAATTCTTCTAATGTTTTTTGAACGCCAGGTAGAATATCTTGAATCCTTTGAATATCACGTCCTAATTTATCATTATATACACTTAATATGTTTCTTTCTGCATTTTCAACAATATCTACTACATCTTCTTTTTCTTCATAACAGTCTTCTTGTATTTTAGTACTTTTAGATATTAGGTTTCTTAATACTGCCTTTTCAAATATTATATTTATATAATAATTTAAATTAGCAGTAGATGGCACCGAATTTATAATTTCAGTTATGTATTCTACTCCACCTACTTTAGACAATGATTTACTTTTATCAAGTTCATTACATACTGTTTGAGCATCAACTGGAATATTATTAATATGTAATGATTTCATAGTTTTATATATTAACTTATTAGCTTCACTATAAAACATATCATCACTAACTTCATCCATTATTTTATCTAGAGCAGTTTTTTCTAAGAAGCCACATCCTAAAACAGAAATCTCAGCATCTAAATTTTGTGGTTCACGTCTTGCCATAATACCTCCTACTTACTTAAAATAACATCCAATTTAAATACAACCTCTTTATGTAATGTTACAGTAACCTCATGTGTCCCTAGTGAATTTATTTCAGTATCACAAGTTATTTTCTTTTTATCTATATCATATCCCATTTTAGATAGTTCTTCACTAATTTGTTTAGTGCTTATACTACCAAATACTTTATCTTCTTTTCCAGTCTTAACTTTAAATTCTATTTTCTTTCCTTTTAATTTATCTTTTATTTTATTACATTCTTTTATTAGTTCTTGTTCTTCTTGTTTTCTCTTATCAATTTGATTATTTAATACCTTAACACTATTAGATGTATAAGCTACCGCTAAAGAATTTGATATCAAGAATTTAGCATATCCATCCTTAACCTCTTTTATATCATCTTTCTTCCCCTGACCCTTAACATCTTTTATGAATATTACTTTCATTATGATTTCACCTCCATTAATAATGTACCTATATTATAGCATAGGAAATACTAAAATAAAAGTTGTAAAAACATTAAAAATATTATATACTACTAGTATAATATGGAGATGATAATTATGGATACTATATATATGTTTTATAAGAATGGCGAACAATATATTAAATATAAAAATATTGTTTTAAAATGTTTAAATCCAAATAAAGTATCTTCATTATTAAAAGAAGCATATAATCCTAAAAATACAGAGATGATTAATCAAGATTATTTATTCAATGAATTATTAAAATATACCGATAGAAATAGTATATCCGCATCTAATATATTTGTTAAAAAAGATAATGATTTAAGTGATACATTTATTCAATCACAGCAAATTACTTTAGATGACGCTAAAGAATTAAGAAAGAATTTAGAACAAACATTAGAATTGACTGAAGAAGACATAAAAGAAATACGTTCATTAAAAACTAGTCCTCAAGCTGGTCTTACTGATTTAAGTGTTATTCTATATATAATATCTATATTAGTAAGCGTAATATCTTTAATTATATTAAAAGCATATATGTAATAAAAATAAGTGATATAAATCACTTATTTTTTTAATCTTAATTTTCTTAATATAGAATCTATATATTCATTACCGAGTACATCATATAATAAACCGGTTTTATATGATATAAATCCATATACAATAGCTCCTAATAAAGCATATATTATACATGGAACTATCATAATCATTCTTCCAGTAAATAAACCTTTAATAAAATGCTGTGTTGTTAAAACAACTACTATCATTGCCAATAATGGCAACAATTCTTTTTTAATTATATTAAGTAATCCAATATATTTAAAATTCATTGATTTCTTTAATGATCTTAATGATATAAATACAGATAATGATGAGCCAATCAATGTAGCCATTATAGCTCCATAATAAGTATAAATACCTATCTTAGAACATAGTATCATTAAAGGAATATCTAATATAGCATTAGTAGCTAATCCAACTATTGTACTTAAATATATTACTTTATATTTATTTAAACTTTGCAATACACTATTTATTACTAAATTAATATTACTCATAAAAATAGCATAAGGCAATAGCCTTAATATAATACCGCCATATTCACTTGCTCCATAGAATAATAAATATACTTCATGTGATAATAAACTAATACCAACACTCATTGGAAATCCAACTACAAATGCTATTCCTAGTGATTTAATAAATTGATTATTTATGCTCTTAAAGTCTTTCTTAATGTAGTCAGAAACCATATGAGGAATTATATTTATACATAATCCAAATGTAACTGCATTTGCTATTGAACATATTTTAATAGCCCATGTTGATATAACACTGGCAATTGTTTCAGCAGAAGCACCATTATATCCTAAATAAGTAAGACCTCTAATTACTAAAGATAAATCAGTCATACAATATAAATCAGTTGCAATAGATATTACCATTAACGGAAGACTAAATTTAATTATTTTATTTAATATTGTCTTATCACTTACTTTATCTCTTTGTTTTTCCTTTGGTAAATTTATTTTATCTTTATTTCTTTTAATCTTAATACTCAAATATATAAAAGCAATTATTCCTGCAAAAAATGCACCTAATAATGCTATTGCAACTCCAACTCCGGTTGATAATTTAAATACTTTAATAGCTAAATAAGATCCAACTATTATAATAGTAACTCTAATAAATTGTTCTATTACTTCACTATTAGAAGTTACAGTAACAAACTTTTGCCCTTGTAAATAACCTTTTTTAATTGCTAAATAAGGAACTATTAATAAACAAAATGATATTGATCTAATAACTAATACAACATCCTCAATACTATTACCTGTTGAATCCAAATTACCTATAAATAAATAAGCCATTGGTTTAGCGAAGATAAACATTACTAAGAATAATATTGTAGACATAATAGCTACTAACTTATTACCTGTCTTTAATGTTCTTTCCTTAGCTTCGTACATTTCTAAAGTATTATATTCACTGACTATTTTACTTATTGCATTAGGTATACCTATAGTACACATATTTATAATTAAACTATATACTGTATAAGCATAAGAATATAATGCTCCACCTAAAGCACCAACTATAGCATAAAAGGGAATTACATATACTGCGCCTAAAATCTTCATTATCAAATATGATAATGAAGCAAAAATAGTCCCTTCTACAAATGTATTCTTTTTCATATTACTCCTTATACAATATCATTGCTGAAAAACAATATACTTGTTCATCACTAAATATTGAAACAGCCGTTCTAAACTGTATATCTATTATATCATAATTATTATCTATTAAGAAATCATTTATATGTTTTTCTAAATCTTTTTCATGGCTATCATCAAATATTTTAACTTTTAACATTACACTCACCAAATAAATTTTATAACAATAAAAAAGAAAATATTGTCAATTTATAACACTATTTTCTTTTAACTTGATGTACTTTTTTTCTAATTTCATCTAGTTTAATTGTATTTGTTTTTTCAATTCCTGCATCAACAGAGTTTTTATTTAAACATAAACCAATCACAAATATATAAGCCAGAACATAAAACCATAACATTAGTATTACAATATTAGCTAAGTTACCATATATTAAATTATATCTAGCCACATGATTAATATAATATGAATATATATTTGTTGCTAATAACCATCCAAATGTTGTAAATAATGCACCTTTATTAGTATATTTACTAGGTATTTTATCATCAGGAGCCATTACATATACTAGTTTAATAAAACTAAATATAAATAGTATTGATACAGGTATTTGTAATACTATATATAAAACATTAACTATATTTTCATATTCAATAAATGAATCTACAAATCTGGCTATAGCACTTAATATAGAACTACCTAATAATGGAACGATTACTATGAATGCAAATAGTAATATTAATAATAATGTTAATACTATAGCTTTAATAAATCTTTTTAACCATGGAGCATCTTCAATATTAAATATTTCATTACTTGCAAGAATAATTGAATTACATCCAGTTATAGTTACAAGTAATCCAAATACTATTGTAATAAGAGAATCAATAGATATTTCTGATGTTAATATTGGTTGTAATAAATCTACTACTCCTTTTGGAAATGTATTATTTAAGAAATTCTGTATAATATCAAGTGGTAAATGAAACTTAGTTAATACATAAAACAATAAAGTTAATATTGGAATTAATGCTAAAAAGAATGAATAAGCTAAATTAGCCGGAAGTATTCCTAAAGCTCTACCCGATAATAAATTTATAGCATTTTGTACTCTATCTTTCATCAGCATTTTCCTTAGATGAACGTATCATAGTTAATGAATCATTAATCGCATCATCTATAGTTGTCTGTTCATTTGTTATCATTGCATATCCTATAGATACACCATATTCTTTATTTGGAATAGATTCATATAATTCTCTATTTAATTTATGAATATAAGTTCCGATCTTCTTTTCATCATAACCAACTAAATAAATAATAAATTCATCTCCATCAGTTCTCATTATTTCAGTATTATCTCTTTGAGTTTTAATTAACACACTAGCAACAGCTTTAATCTGATTATCACCTGCTTCATGTCCGTCTTTATCATTTAACTTTCTTAAATTGTTAATATCAATTACAATTATAGCTTGAGGATATACTTTAGTAGAAGACCAAGAATCGATATTATCATTTAAATAATTTCTATTTTTCAAATTAGTCATAGCATCAAAATAATATAATCTATCTTCTTTTTTAATCTTTTTAGAATACATCATTCTTTTAATAGTTACATATATTATTAAAGCTATTACTAATGCTCCTATTACTATAAATAATATATTTTCAATTATGAAATTAAATACAATATTATTTTTTAATGTTGATAATACACTAATAACGCTTTCATTTTTAACTTCATTAGAACTTAACATACTTAGATAAAAATCGAACAATTTATTAAATGAATCATTCTTTTTATTTAGTAAGAAAGAATTGTTTAATTTAATATTATCAATATATCTTATACTATAATTTCTAAGAGAATTATCTTTATAATAATCATAAGTTTCTTTTTCAATTATTATTACTGATTGTTTATCTATTTTCTTAAGTAATTCTTTAATATTTGAATAATCTTGTATTTCAAATAAATTTTTACTTGCCATACTATATTTTAAATTCATATTTCCAAGCATAGTAACAGTTACATTAGATAAGCTATATAATGAATTAACTACTATATTATTATCTGCATGAGCTAATACTACATATTCAGTATTACCTAAATTTCTAGTACTAATATAACCATTATCACTTAAAGAATAATAATTTAATAATAAATCAACTTTATTATTTTTAAGTGCAGCCTTCATATCATCAACACTATCATATTTAATATATTTATAAGTAACACCAGTCATTTTAGCAAACTTAGATAAATAAGTATCAGTTAATCCAGTGAAACTTCTTCTAATCATTCCTTCATATGGAAGATTATTAATATAACCAACTAAGAAATCTTCATTAGTTACATCTTCTTTTTCTAATTCACTATATTTCTTTGCAGTATAGTACATATCTAAGAAATATTCATTCATTTTGTCAGATGATACAGTACTCCATCTATTATAGAACTTATTCATAATACTATTTAATTCATCATTTTCCTTTGAAGGAACTAAACAATAATATGAGAATAATCCATCTAAATGAAATACTATTTCATATTCATTAGATACTATTTTATCTAAATATTTATACATAGGCACAACCATGTAATCAATTTGTTTAGAGGAATAAGCACCACTTAAAGCATCAAATGCTTCATAATCTTTAATTTCAATATTGTTATATTCAGTTAAATAATATGCAACTACATTCTTATCTGAAGCTATGACACCTATCTTTTTATCACTCAAATCACTTAAATTATTTACAGTATTAAGAGCTCCTAAAACAACATAATGATCTTTATAAAATAATATATCATCATCATTTATATTATTTTTATTAATAAGTTTGATATCACTAGTATCATTTATATCTATATTAAAACTTAATCCAGTATCTTCTTTTAATGCTCTTAAATACTCATGATATATACCCTTTCCTTCACTAGAAAAAACTGGAAGATATGGTTCAACATATATATCAAATGTTTGAGATGAATTATCATTTATCCATTTTTTCTCTGCAAAAGAATAGTTATTAGCAGTGCTTGTTAAAATATATAAAGCTCCAAAAAAAGCTAATATAACAGCCAGTATTATCGAAAAGACTATTAAAACAGTCTTTTTATTGCTTTTATTTTTCATTATTTATTCACCATCCACACTACTTTTAAGCTGCTTGCGCTTTTAGCTCCAAAGACTGGGAAATTATTGTTTTCATCTTCACCAGAATAAGTCAAAATATATTGAACATCATAAAATTTAAGATTTTCTTCTCCAATTTTATCTAATGATTTTATCGCTTCAGACTTAGCATTATCTACTTTTAATGATTCTTTAAAATCAACCATAATATAAATAATTTTACCTTGAACATCTACCTTAACAGTATTAACAGAATTATTATCTGTATATATATCCTGTATATCTTTTTCTAATGTTTTACTTAATTTATATTTTTCTATTCCTTCAAGTCTATCACCATATTTTGTAGCACCTGCTCCTGCATAGAAAAATTTATAAAATAAGAAACCTATTACTGCAAAGCATACTATTAATATTAGAAATAAAACCAATAATATTTTAGTATCTCCACTAACTCTTTTTTTCTTCATTAATTTACACCTTCCCTTGGCTTTTAATATTATACTATAATTTATTCTATTTTTCCACTTTTCCTACTATTTCGAATAATTTTTCTTTATTCCATATTGTAATACCTAGTTCGATAGCCTTATCTCTTTTGCTTCCAGGGGCATCTCCTACTAACACAACGTCAGTCTTTTTACTAACTGAATCAGAGGTTAATCCTCCTCTTTTTTCTATATATTCTTTTATCTCATCACGTGTTAAATCATCAAAAGAACCAGTTATTACAAATCTCTTATCTTTAAAGTTATCATCCTCTATTGTTTCTTCAGAAACATATTCCATTTTAACTCCAAGATTCTTTAATTCATCTATTTCTTTAATATTATTTTCATTATTAAAATACTCAACTATATTTTTAGAAAGAATTGGACCTATATCATGTATATTAGATAACTCATATTCTGTAGCATTCATTAAATCATCTATATTATTATAATATTTGCATAATATTTTAGCAGTTTTAGCCCCTATACCATTAATACCTAGTGCAAATAATAATCTATCTAAAGAATTATATTTAGATTTTTCAATATTATCTAACATAGTATCAACACTCTTAATTCCAAAACCTTCTAATTCAATTAATTCTTCTCTTTTGCTATTTAATTTATAAATATCACTTATCTTTTTAATAAATCCATAATTATAAAAGTCTTCCATTATTCTATCACCAAGGCCATCAATATTCATGGCATTTCTAGATACATAATGAATTAATCCTTCTACTTTTCTAGCTGGGCAATGAATATTTTCACAAAAGAAATCTACCATTCCTTCTTTTTGTTTTAATTCACTTCCACACATTGGACAGTACTTTATCATTTCAAAAGGTATTTCAGTACCATTCCTTCTTGATAACTCTACTCTATCTACTGCAGGTATTACATCTCCTGCTTTATATATATACACATAATCACCTTTTCGTATATCTTTTTGTATACAAAAATCTTGATTATGAAGAGTTGCTCTAGAAATAGTACTTCCCATTACTCTAACAGGTTCTAACACAGCATTAGGAGTAATTTGACCAGTTCTACCAACAGTAAATATTATATCAGTTAATCTAGTTAATACATGCTCTGGTGGAAATTTATATGCAGTAGCCCATTTAGGTACTTTAGCAGTATATCCAAGTTCCCTTTGCATATCTATATCATTAACTTTAATAACAATACCATCTATTTCATAAGGTAAACTAGATCTTTTTTTAGTCCACTCTTCAATATAATCTAATACCTCATTTACATTCTTACATAATTTAATATTTGGATTAACAACAAATCCAAGTTTTTTCATATACATTAAACTCTCATAATGAGTTTTAAATGGAGTAAGTGGATAATGATATAAAAATGCATCTAATCCTCTTTTAGCGGCTATATTAGAATCTAACTGTCTTATAGAACCAGCTGCTGCATTTCTAGGATTTTGAAACTTAGATTCGCCATGCTCTTCTTGATACTTATTAAGTCTCTCAAAACTCTTCTTAGGCATATATACTTCTCCACGAATAGTTATATCAACATTCTCTGTTAATTTATGTGGAATAGATTTTATTGTTTTAACATTATGTGTAATATCTTCTCCAACTACACCATCTCCACGAGTTGTAGCTCTAAAAAATATACCGTTTTTATATTCAAGACTAACTGCTAATCCATCTATTTTAAGTTCACATACATATTCATGATTAGGAAATTCTTTAGTTATTCTATCATCAAATTCTCTAATCTCATATTCATTAAAAACATTTCCTAAACTAAACATAGGGACATCATGTCTTACTTTAACAAACTCAGATATTACTTCACCACCAATTTTACGAGTAGGAGAATCCGCTCTTACCCATTCTGGATGTGATGATTCTATTCTAATTAATTCTTGCATTAGCCTATCATATTCTTGATCCTCTACACTAGGTTTATCTAGAGTATAATATTCATATGCATACCTATTTAAAAGTTCGATTAATTCATTCATTCTGTCCATAATATCACCTAATATTATTATATAACATATTGTTTTTATTATAAAGAAATTTATGCTATAATTTTATTACATAGGAGAATATTAACATGAATAAAAGACTAAAAATTGGTATTTTCATGGATAG
>OMST01000062.1 GCA_900313815.1 uncultured Eubacteriales bacterium | reverse complement strand
TTGAAAGTCGCCACAAGCGATTTTTTTATTTATTAAGTTCATCACATGATGAGCTTTTTTTGTTGCTCAGGAAAGGAGCCAAATAATATGATACAAATGAAAACAATTATGAATTGTAATTAATTGAATGAAATATAAAAATATTACCAAATTATGGTATAATGATATTTAGAAGTAAAATGTGAGGTGTCTTATGAAATTAGTAGCTGCAAAATGTCCTAGTTGTGGAGCAAGTATTGAAGTAAATGAAAAAAGTGAAACTACAAAATGTAAGTATTGTCAACAAGCAATATTAATTGAGGACGCAATAGCAAAATACAAATTAGAAATATATGGAGAAGTTGAAATTAAAAATTTACCAAAGATAGATAATTATTTAAAAAAGGCTAATAGAAACTTTAAAGAAAAAAATTATGATGATGCATATAAAGATTATAATGAAGTTTTAACACTTGATCCTGATAACACATTAGCCTTAATCAGATATTCTATTTGCAAAACCTATTTAAACAATGGCATTGATTTTAAATTAGACCACTTACAAACAACCTTTAAAAATGTTGTTGAACTATTAAAGAAACAAGAAAAATATGATGAAATAATTAATGATTATATAAATGATGTTTGCGATGTTGTAGATGATTCAAGGTTTTCAACAATAAAGTATTATAATTCTTATTCTGTAACACGTACTGAGTTGGCTGATATTCAAACTAAACTATACTCTTGTTTAGAGGTTTATCAAGAATTATATGAACATGCAAAAGAAAAGAAAGATCATATATCAAAACAAATTGTTTCTACAATTGATGATTTAATTTCAGAAAAAAAATATAAAACAGGTTTTGATGAAAATGGTAATAGAGTTAATCAATTATTTTCAATCAGTACAAGCGAAAAACATAGATTACAGTCTTTAAGAAAAGAATATTCTAATGATGAGGATTTTGAAAATGATAACTCTAATATTGCAAAAAAAAGTACTAAATTTAATCCAAATAGACTAACAGCTGCTCAAGGATGGAGCATTTTTATAGGATTATTGGTTATTGGTGCGATAGGAAGTAATGATTATGCTCCTGCAATTCCTTTAATTGTTTTAATAGTTTATTTAAATATTGACAAAAGTAAATATAAAATATTTAAAAAATATACATTTTTAAATGTACTCATAATTGTGACTTTAGTTATTATAACAGGCTTGTTAATGAATTAAAAAAATATTGTTATAAAAACAATATTTTTTTATGGATAATCGTATCCTCCACCATTAATATTACATCTTTTTAATCTATTAATGCCTTTTTTAAATCCCTTAAACAACCCATACTTTTCCAAACATTGTAGCATATAGTTCGAACAGCTAGGTTCAAATCTACACTTTTCTCTTATGCTTATTGGAGCAATTTTTTGATACATTTTTACTATGAATATTAAAACGTATTTTAACAAGAATAAATAATAAATTATGTTAAAAAGAAAAATATATGATAATTTATGAAATATTAAATACACAATAGTTGTTAATAATATATCTAATATTATTATAATAGTTAATCTTTTTTTATTTATAGGTTCTTTGTTATATTTCCTATCATAGTAAATACTAGTAGGATCATCACTATTTTTCATCTTTATAGAATATTAACATATAACTATATCTAATAATTGGTTGTTGAAAGCAACCTGGCTTTTCAGTTATTGTAATATTTTCCATTGAATGATATTCCCATCCTTGGCTTACTTCTTTATTAATTATTTCTTCAAATAATCTATAAGCTTCCTCTGTGTTTCCTTTTCCAACAACTATATTTTTTGGTCCACCAACAATTTTGTATTTTCTCATACATATCCTCCTTTATTAACTAATTAAATTATACCATAAAAATATTTATATTTTATTCTTTTTAAAAAAATATTTATATCTCTCATTTATTAAATTATAAATATTTTTTGAATCTGTTGTTAATGATGAATTAGAATTACTTTCATAATATTCTTCTAATTCTTTTTTACTTTTGATGGCTTCATTTAAAACTGAAGATACAATAGATTTAAAAGTGTTTTATTCTAGCTGAATTTTTCCTTGTCCTTTTAGTTTACTAATTTTTTCTGCGGCCTTATCTATAATACTATCAATATTTTCTTCATCTATTACTTCTTTGCCTTGTTCTTTTAATTCATTTATTTTTTCTTTAGCTTGATTAATAACTTCTTCGATATTTTCTTGTTTTTCCATTTCATTAATTTTGTTTTCGATACTATCAATAAGATTTTCTACTGTATTTTCTATTTTAATAGTTGCTAATGTTTTTTGAACATAATTTAATGCTTTTTTATTATTAATCAAATAATAATAATTATCATCATATAATACCATTAAATATAAACTATTATCGGAATCATTGTATTTTAAATAATATAATGATTCATCATTATCGTCATAGAAGCGAAAAATATTGCATCCTTCTTCGCCTTCAGAATTATCCATATTGGTAATGTAAATTGTATTGTTTCTATCTTTATCATATTTGGATAATATCTGAGCAAGTTCATTATTTAATTTCTTGCCTTCTGTTAAACCAGTAGAATCCTCAAGAATTATATAGGAAACTTCTCCCATTCTATTAACGGGACCTTGGCTAATTTTTAAAAACCAGAAATATACTGTTACTATTATACCTATTACTATTAAAATAACTATTATTATTTTTTTGCTTTTTTCTAATGTATTAACTTCAGTTTGATCAAAATATTGTTTTTGATTATCCATATTATCACCTTATATTACTTATATTATACCAGCAAAATATTAAAAACTAATAACCGACGGTTACTAGTTTACTGGTAATTTTACATTAATACTTTTCCTAAGGCCATAAATTGTTCTCTATACTTCATATAGTTAAACTTCTTTCTTTTTTTATTATAACATATTTTCTATTTATCTCTTTTTTTCATACCTTTTAATATAATTATAATAAATATTAACCAAATAAATAGTGAAAATATAAGATAAGCCATTCCTCCTTCATTCCAATTTTTATATGCTATATAGTCAAAATATATTGCAGATATAGCTACTAAAGCTGCTATTATTAAAATAATGATATTAGTAAACTTTTCATTAGCAACTTCTAATTCTTTTTTTCCTTCTTCAATAATCATAGGCTCCATATTTTCATTTTGATTATTTGTTACACTTTTATTTACTTTTCTTCCTTTATAAATGAAGAATATACCTCCAACTATAAAAGCACCTGAAATAATTGGAATTACTATTCTCAACATGTGTCCTTCAGGCAATGTTGAAATGTTACTTGATGACAATACAATAAGACCAAACGTCAACAATATAATGCCTTTAATCATTTCAACACCACTAGTAATTCTTATTTCTGTTTTGGGATCTAAATGATGTTCTTCTTGAACAGTTATATTGTCTTCTTCACCATTAGGATTAACATAATAGTCTGCAGATGTATTTCCAAGCAATCTATTTATTTCAAAGTCAACATAATAATTATCAGGATTATTTTCATCAATAACCAAATCTGCTTTGCCAAACCTTTCTACTTTTTTTGAATTACTTATTGGATCTCCGTGCAAAGTTACTTCCTTGCCTGAGGATAAAATATATTTAATTTCAATTTGACTTAATGGATCATCCCCCGAATAGGTATTACTATTGACAAGACGATAAGGTATTCCTTTTATAAGTTTTCCAATTTTATTTAACTCCTCAAGTCGTTTTATTTTTTTCTTTCTATTAATTATCATAATAATGAAAACAGTCATAAATGCTGCTACAACTAATATCCCTAGAGCACTTGCAAGTATTCCATCTATATATGGTGAGTTTTTCGATTCAAACATTGCTGCTAATTTTATTTTATCAATTTTATTTGCATCTATAAAATCCCAGACCATATAAATAATAAAAATAGCGCAAATCACTATAGGGATTGTCAAAAATATTATACCTTTATTATATTTTTTTGTATTTATATCATACATATTATCACCTACTATAACAAAATAAAGAAGATGCAAAGCATCTTAATTAAAAAAATAATTTAACATAATTATAATATATAATACAGCAACTTCACCAATTAAGAAGTAAACCATCTTTTCAATTCTCATTACTTTATTATAAAGAATCATTTTTTGTTCTGCGTTAGTTCCTTCCCCTAGGAATTTTTCATTTTCCTTTTCTAATTCTTTCTTATCTAGTTTTGGTTCTCCCCAATGCTCACTATATACTGGTTTTTCTTTATCTTTTTCCATATACTACACCTCTATTATAAACATAACATATGCAAAATAAAAATAATAGTTTATTACTATTATTTTACGACTTATTTTACAGACTTACTTAATAATAATTTATTACCTTGTGCCCTTAATTCCTTATCTTTATTATTAATTTTCTGATAATATTCAAAGAACTTTCTTATATTTTTACTATATACAAAATTACAATCGCATAAATAAGCTAACGCCAAATGAAAATTAACATATTGAGGATATTCAGGTAATGAAAAATATAGTCCTGTATTTACATTATAATATGTGTTATCATCAACTCTTACAAATCTATATCCTGTTATAACTTCTATAAATGATCCTTTATTAAATTCTAATATGACTTTATTATGATCAAAGAATGATTGATTTTTTTGTTTAACTCTTTTTACTGGAACAACAAAATGTTCATAATCAGTAAATAAATCTCTTCTATCTATAGCTAATATAAATTGTACGTTGTTATCCATTATTAACACTTCCTATTCTATTTTTTAATAATTTTTCTTGAAAACGAGATTTTGAAAATAAAAATGTTATTTCATTATTCCCGTTTGAACTTACTACACTAATTGCCATATCTTCAGTTGATAAAAATTTGATGACTCTATTTATTATTTCTTTAGAGCAATTATAAAAATTAACACTAAATGGTAAAGATAAATTATCTCTAAGAAACATCATGTTTTCTGTATTGCCTTCATATTTAGTACCATCAAAGCTAAAATAATATTTATTAAATAATTTATAAAACATTATATTTGACATACTCTTCACCATTATTTCTTAACTAGTACAGCAGTACCAATTTTACAATACTTATATAATATTCTCATTATTTTTTCTCTTAAATTAATACATCCGTGCGATCTATCTTTAGGTTTAACTTTGGGACCAAATTTTGTTCTCCATGAAGCATCATGAAACCATTTCTTACCACTAAATCTCATTCCCATTTTAACTTTTACACCAAATTCTGGCCAATATATATCTGTATCCATTTTATTAATATCAAATAAACCACAATATGTTGGTGTTGAAGGCTTTCCAGTTACTACATCATCTTCAACCATTAACTTATCATCAACATATAATTTCATATGTTGATCAGATATATCAACAATAATATATGTATCTCCTAAGGAATAAGCATATTCTTTTGAAACATACCCTATAGTTCCATAATAAGATACTAAGTAACTATCATCTGTTCTTCCATATACTTCAGCAACTTCATGTCTTGGAATATTTAATAATGTTTCTCCAGTTTTAACATCTATTAAAGGAGTTTTGCTAGATGTATAAACCATATCATACATTTCATCTTTAGGAGTATATCCAGTTATCCTATCAACATATTCTTTATAAACATATGCAGAAGCACCATTATATAATACTTCACACCATTCATCATTATAATCTCCTATAAAAGGTAATGTGTTTCCTCTTGATAGTTGATCTAATTTTTTTGAATCAGTTGTTGGTTTTTGTCTAACATTAACAGTAGCATTAGCTTTTACCATATTTTTAGAATCTAAACAATCTGATAAATCATCTTCTGTATATATAAATGGTATATTTTCTTCTCCAGGAATATCTATACATTCAATAATACTAATATTTTTTGATTTAACATACGCTATTTTACCATCATATAATACTTCATACCATTCGTCATTAACTGTAGATATATATGGTAAAGTTAAATTCTCAAATAGTATACCTAATTTATCTGATTTAGTATTATTTTCTGAATATATAGTGGTGTTTTCTTTAGCTTGAACATATATTTCTACATTTTCTTCTTCTGTATCAATATCTTCATCATCGAAGTTTTCTACTTCATCAAAATCTATTAAATCTTCTATATTATCTTCTTTAGGTGTCTCTATCTTAACAACATCATAGATTGCAGCGGTAGGAGCATTAACTATATCCTCACTTACTGGTTCATTTTTATCAGGTGAACATCCCAAAGGAGAGCCAAGTAAACTGGCTAGTCCTAATGCTGCAAGTTTTTTATAAACTATTTTTTTCATACAACCCCCATGAATGAAAATATATTATATTCTTAATACAATATTTTGTCAAATTGCAAAATAAAAAATTATGTATTAAACATAATTTTTATTCAGCTATAAAATGCATTGAATGTTCTACTTTAACTTTATCAAGAGGTTTATAATACTTATCTTCAGAAGTAGAATACCATCTATATACACCTAATACTTTAGGTAATGTATAATAACTACCTTCTTCATATAAATGATCTAAACTATTAATATTGCTATCTTTATTAGTAGTAACCATCCATAATCTATTACCATTTCCATTTGTGGCAACTGGTAATAACATAGTTTCATTCATTTGATTATTTAATAAATAATATCTAAATATATCTTTAGTTAAACCATAATTATTAAGATATTTTCCTTCTTCTGCTCTTAATGCTTTAAACATATAATATGGCATAATATCAGAAAATTCACTATAATCATATAATTCATTTTTATCATTTATTACTTTATTTCTAACTTCTTTTGGCCACGTAATATTTTTATCAAAACCATATAAGTTAGATAATATTACTGTCCCATCAGTAGTTAAAACATTATTAGCTATTATATTATAATATCTTGAAGATACCACATGATAGTAATTAACTGTTTCATTTATTTGTTCTATTTTTGTTATAGTTACTTCTTTTAATTTACCATTTTCAACTTTTTGAACCTTAATTCCAACTTTAAACTTATCATAATCATCTACAGATATAAATTGATTATATGTTGGACTAAATACTCCATGAAATCCAACTGTTTTTAGAACTGTTCCATCAGATAAAGTTGTTTTTTGATAATGATCAGTTGTTGATGTTTTTTCTATCCATATTGGATATTCATATGTAATACTACCAGAATCATAGCTCCATACTGTTAATAGGTCATTATAAGTTATATTTTCTATATTTTTATATGTTCCATCTGATAATAATACTTTTGTTCCTTTGACTAAACATATACCACTTGAACGTCCAGAAGCAGTTATAGTTATATTACCAGTTACATTATTAATTGTAATGTTACCATTAGAAGAACTATATGAATAACCACTTGTTAAATTTTGACCGTTCATATTTACAGTAATACTTGTTGGTAAACTATAGTTACCACTTACTGTTATTCTACCTGTATATTGTGTATTAATTATTGCCTCTGTTGAACTGGTTGTAGAAAGCCCGTTAGATAAGTTATATGTTACGGTAAATACCCATGTATAAGAACTACTTGTACTTCTTGAACATTTTCCTTCATTAGTTGTACATGTAGTAGCTTGAACCGTTCCATCATTTTGTTTAACATCATAACCATATACTTTGAAATAATATGTTCCATTTGTTAAGTCGGTTGCAGTATAGTTTCTACTATTAGAAGTTGTTGTATAAGTTTTTATTTTAGTATCAGTATTATCATAGGCCTCAATTATAAAATGATCTATTTCACTAATATCTGTTGCAGACCAAGTTAAATTTACTTTTCCATTATCAGCTACAAAAGTTGCTTGTACATTGCTTATAATAGGGGCATCATCATCTAATAATGTTTGATCTATGTCTACTAAAGCAGTTACAGTACCTAAACTAACATTAGCATCTGTCTTAATAAATACTAAGTTTAATGATTGACTATTGGATGCAAAAGTTATTCCACTTTTTCTTTGAATATATATTGTATAGTCTTGAGTAGTATTAGCACCTATAGTTTGATTACCAAGTGTATTACCACTAGAATTAACTATTTCAAAGTTGGAGTTATTTGAGCTAAAAGAGAATGTTTGTGATGTTTCAAATGTATTTATTACAGTAACAACTACACTATCCCTTGTTACTACACCTCTTAAATCCACTTCGGAATTCTTTGGTATACTTGCCATTAAACTACCGGTTGGTACATTGTCATTTTCTTCAAGTTCCATTCCAGTATCACCATTTACATTATATGTACCAGGTTTTGTTGGAAACATATTAATTCTTAATGTAAAAGTTTTAGAACTTAATGCAGGTATTACTTCTCCTAAATCAATGCCTATAGTGTCATATGTAACGTTCATATCTTGATTATTAACTGTTTCAACTGAAGGGCGAAATACGGGGGATGCAAAACTATAATCACTAAAAGAATCATTTGTAATAGTTACAGCATATTCAGCATAGAATTCATCTTGTAATGCGTTATTATTCTCAACCTCAAATTCCAAATCAAAAACTACACTATCAGCAGTGAATTCCGGATTACTTGGATTATTTAAGTGATTATGACCTGACAATGTAACATCTGTAATAGCTATTTCTCCAGGTGCTTTAAAAGTTACAGAACCTGTACCGACCATTCTAGCGCCATACAACGCATAACCGACAGTAGTTCCAAATAAGATAGAAAAAGTGATTATACTAATAATAAGAATTAACCTATTATTCTTCATATAATCACATCCTTTCTATTTTGCTTTTACTCATTACATATTTCCATGCAGTATTATCGTTTAAAAGTACAAAGTAACTTCTTCTAACATCTTTAAAGAAATTTATTGGCATTCTCACTTCTCCATGAGCATCCAATAGTTCTTCAAAAGAAGCTACATCTATAATCTTATAACCAGTCATATCTGGTAATTTATTAACATTAACTATAATACTATCATACGCATTTAATATTTTCTTTAATTCATTTTCATATTTATTTAAATTCTTTTTACTCTTAGTAACATGTATTAATAGAATAATAAAGAATACTATTGAAGCTGCATATACAATTCCTAAAGTTCTATATAATTTTAATTTTTCTGTATTAACAACTTTACTAAATTCTTTTACATTATTAGGTGCATCAGAATTAATAGATGCCTCTATAGTCATTTCTGATAGTGGTAATGATAATAATAACTTATTTTCTATTACAGCTGGTACATCATTACCTACTACATCACTCTCAACATTCAAATATACTTTTAATGTTCCATTTGCTCCTGAAAGACCTAATGTTTTCTTAAATGACATTAAAATACTATTAAATTTGTTATAATCGATGTCTACATTTTCATGAATAGAATAACCTTTCATTTCTTTAATATTTAATGATCTTTCATCAGTAAGTTTATAATCTTTTGACCAGTATTTAGCATCACCATTAGATTTGCCTGATTCAACTGTAGCATACACATAAGATTTATAACTACCACTTACATTATTATCAAATTGAATATTATATGTAAAATCCGCATTTATATGATCTATTAAACTAGTAATATATGTTTTTCCTTTTTCTAAATAATCTGTTTCAAAGAAATCATTTTTCTTTAAATATACTTTATAATCTATTTCATTATTTTCTTGATATTTTAGTGTTACTTTCTTTTCCTCAAAGTATCCTTTCTTATACATAAATAATTCAAAAAGAGAGAATAAAACAATACAAATTACGAAAAACACTTGTATTATAGTATACTTTTTAATCGTCATCGCCTATCGCTCCTCCCTTAAAGAATTCATTAATCCATATAGTAGGATATCCAATATATCTGACTTTATAAACTACTTTTCCTAGTACGTTATAACCTTCTACATCAAAATAGTCTATAGAATTATTGTGATCTCCTTTTGTTTTAAACACATATGAATCATTATGTTTAATACTTACAATTCTGTGAGTAATTACTACCCCACTTTGTTTAAATGCTATAATATCCCCTATTTGTAATTCATCAGCTTTAACTTTCTCATATACTATAGCGTCTCCCCTTTCATAAACAGGAAGCATAGAATTAGATCCAACAGCTATCATTTTATATTTTAAAAATCCTGAAACTAATACTACTATAAATAATAGTCCAACTATTATAGGAACATATATAATTCCTCTAGAAGCTTTTCTTGAGTATTTATTACTTTTTTCAGCATACATAATAATTTTATTAGAAAAGTAAAATATTGCATAAACTACTATAATATTAAATACAGAATAAAGATAATTACCCAGGTTAGGAATTATAGGTAATAAAAGTTCATATAAAACAATAACACCCTTGAATATAATACAAGGTATATAACCCACATTATATGATAAATATGAGCATAATGCCTCTCTAGAAATAACTGGTAAAATAGTCACACTAATAAATATAAATACTAATTCTCTATCACTAAAGTTCTTACCATTTATTTCTATTATAATATTTAATATGCACATTATTATTGTAAAAATAATTAGCGGCCATTTGCTATCGAAAGATTTTTTAGCAACTATGTATCTTAATAATTCTTCACATATAATTACTAAAGCAGTAAATAATACTACTCTAAAAACATGGTCCATTGTAAGTAGATATGGGGTTCTACTAAATCCAACGAATAAACCTACAGAATAAATCACTATAAAAAATGATAATAAGCACGATATTATTATACGATTTATACTACCTTTAATATATGAATTATTTCTTTGAAATCCTAATAGCAAAAAAGAAACAACAGTTAATATAATTATAGATATATTTAAGTATGTTGCATTCTGATAAATTATATTAAATACTATAATAGAGATAAATAGTATTAATTCAATTAAATATAGTTTTAAATTTTTCACACTATCAACCCCATAATTGTATAACAAGAATTATCCCTTAAACGGGGATAATTCTTGTATTGTTCTTATTAGTTACCTGTATTAAGGTTTGCATCAACATAATCAAATTGAACATTTAAATTTACTTGTTGATCAGTTGCAGGTAAATCTGTAGCTTCAGCTGGTGCTACATAAGAAACTGTAACTGTAACGGTAGCTGTCTCATGTGTAGAAGCAGCTAAAACAGTATTAATATTATCTGTTGTAGCAGTATAAGTTGTACCACCATAGGTAACAGTATGAGTAATATACTTAGCTTGAGCAGCAGTTAACCCTGTCATAGTGATTTTCTTTAATGCAGCATCAATTGTACCATAATTCTTTACGTTAACAGTGAAAGAATAAGTTGATCCTGGTTGAGGTAGAGTTACACTATAAGAAATTGAAGTATTTCCTACTGTTGGCGCTGGACTTGCCTTTAATGTACTAGTCTCACTAAAAGTGGTAGTATCAAAGTGAACATCCCACACTGCAGCTGTGAATGTAGCAGTACCATTAATATTTAAACTTTGGTTATATGTGGCAAAACCTACAGACATAGCTAATACTGCAATAGCTAAAACTACAACAACGATATTTTGTAAACTTTTTTCTTGTCTCATATTTTCCCTCCCATTATAGTTAAATATTAACATTTTTTATAAATTTATACAATACCTCAATATATTATTTTACACATATGGTATACAAATTAACAAAAAATGTCAATTTTCCAATTTGTGGGACATATATTTGCTATAATATTATTAAGGATGTGATGATATGTTTAAATATGAATGTGATTCAAGAAAAGTAACTAAAGGCCAAACTTTTGTAGCTATTAAAGGTCTTACAGTAGATGGACACGATTTTATTAAGCAAGCTATTGATAATGGGGCTACTAAAATAATATGTGAACATGATATAGATTTTAATATTGATTATGAAGTGGTTTCAAGTACAGAAGAATGGTTAAAAGAAACATTAAAAAAAGAATATGGACAATATATAAGTAAATTAAAACTTATAGGTGTTACTGGTACTAATGGTAAAACTACTAGTTGTTATTTAACATATCAAATGCTTTTATCATTAAATGTTGATACCGCATATATTGGAACTATTGGCTTTCATCATAAAGATGAAGTAATTGAACTTAACAATACAACTCCAGATGTATTAACTGTTTATAAACTTTTATATCATGCATATGAAAAAGGTTGTAGTACAGTTGTAATGGAAGTAAGCTCACAAGCACTTTCATATGATAGATTATTTGGAATAGATTATTCTATTATTAGCTTTACTAATTTAACAGAAGATCATTTAGATTAT
>OMST01000071.1 GCA_900313815.1 uncultured Eubacteriales bacterium | reverse complement strand
TCTTTACCATCTTTTCCATTAATTCCGTCTTTACCATCTTTTCCGTTGGCACCATTCTTGCCATCAATGCCATCTTTACCATCAATTCCATTAGCGCCATCCATGCCTTTAAGACTAGCAAGATCATATAATTTATTCCATGATACCTCATTATCATATTTCCACATTAAGTTTCCATTTTCTTCTTTTAAAACTATATTTTTAGAAGAAGAAACAGCAGTACCATTATCATTCTTTTTAAGTAATGCAAAAAGTGACAATATTATTGCCAAAGCCGCTAAAATATAAAGAAAAATAACACTTTTTTTCATACTGCTTTTACCTCATTATTTTCTAATTAAATAATACCATATTATGAATCTAAAAGCAAAGAAAATTAATAAAAAAATCAATCTTTTTTTGATTGATTTTCAACCTCATTTTTTCTTGTATTTTATCAAATACTTATATTAAATAATATCATCAAAAAGTTGCCTGATATCCACTTCGAGAGCATCAGCAAATTTGCCTATTGTTTCAAGAAGAGGAGTTTTATCAATTGATAGACATTCTAGATCTCTTACATATCCATGAGTAAGTCCTGTCAAATCAGCTAATTGCTGAAGTGTATACTTTCGCATTAAACGATATTTTCTAATATTTACTCTAACAATTAATGATAATTGTTCCTTAGAATATCTGCTGGTCAAAGTTAATCACTTCCTTAACACTAAGATTATTTCATAAAACAATTAAAAAATATGTCGCCTACGTAAAGTTTTTATGATATACTTATTGTAGAAAGGAGTAAGAAATGGAAAATAAAGAAGAAAAAGCAAAAAGTAACGGGATGAGTAAAGCTGGCTTGATTCTTGGAATTGTAGCCATGTGTACTTGTTTTATTCCTATTGTCAATAATGCTTCTTTTGTTATGGGTATTCTAGCTGCCATATTTGGTATAATCGGATTAATAAAGAAGCAAAAGAAGGGAAAGGCAATTGCTGGTGTAGTATTAGGCATTCTATCCATAATTATTACTATATCATTGCAAAATAGTTGGTCTAAAGCAATTGATGATATATCAAAAGATTTAGATACTCTGACAGGTGACAATACAGAAGAAGTATTAAAAAATAATGTCGATGTAGCTATTGGCGATTTTGTTGCAACAACCGATAAATATGGATTAACTGACACAAAACTTCAAGTAAATGTTACTAATAAGTCAAGTGAGCAAAAATCATTTAGCATTGAAATTGAAGCAGTCGACACCAACGGAAATAGATTAGATACCGATACAATTTATATTAGTAATTTAAATCCTGGTCAAACTCAAAGTAAAGAAGCTTTTACTCTTGTTACAAGCGATAAAGTCAACGATTTAAAATCTGCAAAATTCAATGTAGTAAGTGTATCTATGTATTAATAATTAGATGAGAGTATCTCATCTTTTTATATACATTTAATATCAATCATTATGCAAAAAATATTACAAATAGTTTACATAAAAAAACATGGCATAATGCCATGTTTTATACATATGGAGCAAGTAACCGGAATCGAACCGGCATCTTAGCCTTGGCAAGGCCACATTCTAACCGTTGAACTATACCTGCATTCATATAAAGTATTATATGATTTTTTTTATAATATTTCAACTATTTTTACTTTTTTTAATGATTTTATCTATAAAGTTTTGCTTAATAACTCTAATTACAAATATTTCACATAAAATACCTAATATTAAACCACCAATTACATCAGAAAAATAGTGAACTCCTAAATATACTCTAGATAATGCTATTATAAATATTAATATTAGTGTTAATAACATTATTAAGTATCTTTTATAATCCTTAAAATTAATAGTTATTAAGTAGCATAGAGTTAAATAAAACACTATTGAAGTTAATGTATGTCCACTTGGGAAACTGTAACTAGTAGGCATTTTAATTAGTGCCTCTATTGGTCTAGGCCTATTTATTAAATATTTAGTTATAAATGATAGTAGACCTGCCAATGTATAACTGCATGTCATTATGTAAAAATACCATTTATTTTTAAAAAATAAAAATAAGCATAATAATATAATAACAGGTATAAACCAATCACCAAAATAAGTCATTATTTCCATAAAATTAATAATGCCATTTAAATGAAGATATCCAAAAATTTCGATTATCTTATTATCAACAGAAATAATATTATTAACTATACTTGAATTTTTAATAATCAAAAAAGATATAATAGTTAAAACCATTAATAATGGTATCACATAATTTTCCTTAATAATCTTCTTTATCATAAAATAATTATATCATATAAAAAACAAATAGATAACTATTTGTTTCTTTGACTATGAAATAAATATTGTATAGCTAAGCCAGAATAATCACCATATATCTTTTTAGCAAATTTTTCTATTTCTTTTTGATCATTTTTAATATTATAATGTTCAGAGATACTTTTCTTAACCCATGTATCTATAGGAAAAGTATCCAATCTTCTATATCCAAACAATAATATGCAAGATGCTACTTTTAATCCTATTCCATTAACACTCATTAATTTTTTTAATGCGTCTTCAGTATTTAATGAATCTATTTTTAAATTAGGATATTTACTTATGTAATCATATAAATATTTATCTCTAAAGCCAACTTTTAATGCTGTAAAATCATTTATGCTTAAGTCTTTAAGTTGTTCATAAGTAGGAAATAAATAATATGTTTCTCCTTCAAAATTGATTGGACTACCATAATTAAATGCTATATCTTCTACTATTTTACTTATTCTTTTAACATTATTACTTTGACTAATTATATAAGATATACCCATTTCAAATGAATCTTGATTTAATATTTTATAACCATTACATTTATTTATAATGTTTATCATTTTTTTATCATTTTTTATCAAATAATCATTTATTGAATTATAATCTCTATTTAAGTCAAAATATTCTTTTACTACTTCCTCTAAATTATCATCATTAGAAGAAGTTACTATTAAATAGTTGCCCTCTTGTTTAACTTTAATTACTCTATCTTTTAATATATTAATAAAATTACCATCTTTAGTTTGCTTAACTCTAAAACAAGAACCACTTAATATTGTATCTTTTAAATTAAAATTATTAACTAATATTTTCATTATAAGCCCAACTTACTATAGTAATTATTATCTAGTATTAAAGCTGACATAGAGAATTTTTGATTAACAATTCTATTCATCTGATCTACATAATCATCAGGTATTTCTTCATCAGTTTTCTTAGTAAATACTTTATTAATACTATTGTATGTGCCCTTATCACTTATCCAACTTCTATCAGACAAAATTGCTAATCCTTCTGTATCACTGAATATATCTTTACCCATAAATAATCTTGAATCATAGTCTATATCATAAAGATTATATATTGTTGGTAATAGGTCAATTCCACTAACAACCTTATTAATCACAGTTTTTTCTATTGAAGGATTATACATTATTAATGTTGAATGATAATTTTCAAATTTATCTTTTCTATCTATTTTGCTTACTTCATTTAACTCTTTAAATGTTAGCCCATATGGATAATGATCACAACCTAATACAATTAAAGTATCATCAAGAACGCCAGATTTTTCAAGAGATTGTAATAATCTATTCATGGCTTTATCCAATTCAATTTGAGTTGCTATATAAGCTTTAACCGCATCACTATATTTTAAGTTTTTAACAGCGGCTTTATTTCTTGATGCCATATTATTACCTGGAAAATTATAATTTAAGTGTCCACTTACTGTCATATAATATGTAGCAAATGGTTGATCTCTATCTAAATAGTAAGGTGTAGTTACTTCTATCATTTCATCATCACTATTAGGCCAGTGTTTACAATTCATTAATTTTTGTAAACCATTACCACACGCAATATAATCAAATCCTAAATTTGGATGGGAAAGATGTCTATCATAGTATGCGTGAGTGTGATTATGGAAAGCATAGCTAGTATATCCTGCTGCTTTAAATTTTGTTCCAAATCCAAAAGGCATACTTATTTTACTTGACTTGTAAAAACTCCATACTCTTTCTTTTGGAATTAAACTTGTTAAATTCATATATTCACCATCAGTTGTAGAAACTGGGAATAGTGGCTGATAGTAATTATTAAACACAAAACTATTATTTGCCATTTTATACAATGTTGGTGTTAGATCTGGATCAAGTCCAATTGTGTCGAATGCTTCAGCAGTAATAAACACTATATTTTTTCCTTTAAATAGTCCTGTATATTTATTTTTTTCAATAGGTTCAATACTTTGAAAATATTTATGCATGCTTAATAATTTACTGTCCTGTGTCTCATTGATTAGTTTATCAAAATCTATATTAAGCATATGATATTCTTTCTTTTCATCAATAACTACTTTTTCTTTATTGCTTTCGGATTCATCAATATATACTTTTTCATCAAATCCAAAAGTATATCTATAAAGATCAATAGCTTCCATTGTTGTTAAACCTGTTTTTTCTATAGTTAACATCGGAGCATGAGTTCCTAATATTAATCTGTTTAAAGAGTATATGGATTTATTATCAAAATGAATACAAAGTATTATTCCTCCCATAGATAACACCAAAATAATCAATTGAAATATAATAGTAACTTTCTTAATCTTTTTATACGAAAATATTTTTTTATTAAATATTAGAAATAATATGTATGGAATAAATACAATCAAAAATACATACCAATTCTTTAATATAACTTTTACTATTTGTTGCCAAAACTGCATTACTTGTCCAGCTCCACCAGCAGTAATTGAAAAAAATGAAAATACGGAATCATATACTTTAAAATACACGAACTGTGCTAAAGTTAATACACATAAAAAAGAAGCCATAAATATATTTAATATTTTATTAACTTTTTCATTAAATAAATTTAATATAATAGATAGAACAGCTATCCATGGAATACAAAATAATAATACAGTTAAAGTTGATAATGATACAAAATTCTTAACAATAAATACTCTAAAAATTAATTCTAAAAAAATAAACCAAAATACCCACCATATTAGTATGTTTAACTTCTTGTTTTTCATTTTATTTCTTAGCCTTTTTAATTATTGTTAATATTATTACTGTAATGAATATTGCAAATATAACGAATAAAGTAATACCTATTTGTATTTCTAATTCCAGATCCAATTCTAACAAATTATTTAATAAATACTTCATCTTTTTTCACCAACTCAATTATACAAAATTTATAATATTTATTCAATAAAAAAGCTCGAATACTCGAGCATAATTTCCTATGGAGGAGCCAGTCGGATTTGAACCGACGATGGAGGTGTTGCAGACCTGTGCCTTACCACTTGGCTATGGCTCCAAGTACATATAATTATACTAAATTATATGCATTAATTCAAGGAAATTACGTATTTTTTGTTCCTTATCGTTAAAATTAAATGTTTTTCTTCAGAATTATTAAGTTTTTCTGTCACATCCAAATAAATATAATCACTTTGTGAATGCTTTGTGGCATTAATATTTACTTTAGAGCATTTAACAATTCCATTTTCAGAATAACAAACTTCACCAAAAGTTTCCAATATTTGACTAATACTATTTGCATATTTAATTTCAGAATTATTTATCATAGAAGCTTTTATCTTCATTATTATTTTTTCAGAAGAGGTAGGTTTCATTATAATAGTTTTGTCATAACAATCATTCTTTAAACAATATTTATCAGTTTCTTTAAATGATTCTTTAAGTTCTATACTATCAATATTTAAAGTAATATCACCTAGAGTACTTTCATTAAAATTAATTACTGATGGAACATCATAATAATTATTCTCTTCTTCTTTATCTAAATTAACTGGTTTAATTATTACATCTTTATATTGAGAATCAGAAATAGCCGCTTCACCATTCATATTTCTTTTTATTTTTAAAATATATTCATTTTTAATACTAGAACTATCTACTTCAAATACAACTAATACTTTTTTTGTTTCTCCAGATATTATAGTAGTGGGAGTAAATATATTTCCAATATCCTGAAATTCAGTAACCAAATTTGTAATTGGCATTTTTAATTCAGTATCTGTTTGTAATCTAAATAGATCATTTGTTAAGTCTTGTTTATTTTGAGTTTTATTATATATATCTACATCAACTAAAATATAATGTTTATTTTTCTTTATAACAACTCCACTTAAAGTTTTTTGAGTATAAAAAGATTTTTCTGCTTTATAATCAATTGAGTTAGTGGCTATATTTTGTCTTTCTAAATACTTTTCATTCTCTATTTTTATATTAACATATATTAGTACTGATATTGATAATACAATTAGTGATGCTAGTCCTGTAACAAAGAATTTATTTTCTAATATAAAATATTTTGTATATCTTAATGTCCTTCTAATAAATCTACCATACTTATAATTATTTTTACCAACTGTAACTTCTACTTCTTCATAATCACTAGTATCAATTTGTAAATCTTGTAAGTCTTTTTTAAATTCAAACTTTCTAAGATTGAATCCTAACATACGAATGGCAGCTAAAACTATGAATAATGCTTGAGGTATTACTGCTATTAATGCAATATCCCTGATAGCACGTACGGTTTCAACAGCTAATGCTGTTTTATTTAAATCACTAAAAACATTAAATATATATATAAAATAAACTATTAAAATCGCATAGAATAAACAAGTAAATACATATAATTTGATTTTCTTTTCTTTTACAGACAATAAATATCCTATAGCGATACTTATTAATATAATTAAGACACACATTAAGAACATAAATAAATTAATATGACTACTCACTAAATTAGCAGTTGGTGTATAAAAATGATTTGTTGCATAGTCATTAAAAAAGCTATAAATACTTAATGATTTAGTTGCTAAATATACAAGCATAACAAAAAGAATGCCATGTATTAGCCTAAAATGTTTAATTAAAAATGCATATGGCTTTCTAATTATCAATCTAACCAACTCCTATTATAAATAAATTATATCACGAGATTAAAAAAAAGACTAGTCATAGTCTTTATTTATTATAATATATCATTTGTCCTGGCATTAAATATATAGTTTTATTACTATTGATTATTTTTTCTTGTTCTGTGTTAAATATCTTACTTACTATATCCAATGTGTCACCATCTTTTGTAATATAATAACTGACATTCTTCTTTGGAATTAATACCATTTGATCAGGATATATATAATCATCCATATTTAATCCATTTAATTCGGCTAGTAATTTTGTATTAACATTAAATTCTTTAGATATTTCATATAAAGTATCTCCCTTTTTAATTTTATATATTGTATAAAATGGACTCTCTATTTTTGTATTTTCAAACATATAATCACCTATTTTATTATATGTTAATTATTATTAAGTGTTATTTTATATACATAAATACGGCTTTAGTATTATTAAAAGATAATTCATAATCATAAAATATTTTAGTACTTCCATTAGTAGGAGTATAAACATAATAATAATTATCTTTTATATAATATAGCTTATTATTTAATTCAAACACTTTAGCAATTGGTTCATTACTTATTAATGTTTTAACTTTTTTATTATTGACATATGATTTTAATACGTAATTATCTATATCATATGTATAATTACTTTTTACGTTACTTTCTATTTTTATCTTATCAACTTTATACTCACTCTTACTACATTTTACAAACTTACCATCGAGGTATTTAACGTATCCCTTATCACTACTTCCAATAGTTTTAATTTCACCATTTTTAGTATTGATTTCATATAGCACAGATGATTTATTATCGAATATATATAATTTATTTTTAATATTACCAACTACATATGAGTCATAATCTATTTTTTTAGATAATTTAATATTACTTGTTTTTTGACTCACTATATTTAGCTTAATTAAAGTATCAAATTCATGTTCTTGATCATAATTAGGCATAAATATATTATCACCTATCATATGAGCTAAATCATTGTCATATCTATCTTTATTAAATATCTTAACATTTGTATATTCTTTTCCATTCATAATATTATATCCAGTATATGTCCATAAAGCTATATATTCATTACTATTTAAGTTATTAAAGAATGTAAAATCTTTTTGATTTTTTTCTATCTCAACACTTTCTTTTTTATATTCTTTTAATACTTCATCATCTATTAAGTGATAATCAACTAAGTAATTATTTTCTATATCATAACATAATGGATAAGTATCATATCCTTTTATTATAGGTAATATACAATTATATTTTTCTACTTCTAATTCTTTAATATCACTGATAACTACTTTTTTAATTTTTCTTTTACTATATATATCAAAATTATATGTATTATCATTCTTTATTTCAAAATAATATCTATTCTTACTATATTTTGTAAGAATATCATATTCACCTATTTTATAATTTAACTTATAATTTGAAAATAAAAATTTAATAACTATTAATATAATACTAATAATAATTAATAAAACAAATTTTCTTTTCACAAATACCACCTAATAAAATTATACTATAAATAAAAAAAGAAAACTAGTTAACTAGTTTTCTATAACATTATTATCTTTTAAGTAATCAACCAAATCTTCTTGGCTCATACTACCTGTATGAGAATTAACAAACTTTTTATCACTTACAATGAACATATATGGAACGCTACTATTATAACCAACAAGTTCAATTGCATTTGTATATATTTCATAATCTACTGAATCCATTTGATCAGCCTCAACAAAATATAATTTAAGTTTGTAATCTTCTGCTACTTTAGTAATAATTGGTTTTAGTTCCTGACAATGTGGACATGTTGAACTAGCTAATACTGAAACAACAGTTTCTCCAGAAGCTAAATCATTGTACCAATCTTGAATTGTTTTACTGGCCTTTGAGACATCCATTTCTTGTAATACTATTTCCTTTTCTGGATCTTTTTTAGCACCAATTAAGAAAGATAAAACTATAAATAGAATTGAAACTACTGCTATAATTATTGTAGTTAGCATATTTTTAGACATTTTTTTATCTTTTTTTGGTTCTAGGGCTTTTTCAAGAACTACTTTAACTTCGTTTTTACCAACCTTTTTTACACTTTTTTTCTTATCAGCTTTATTTGCCATTCTTTCACCTCTATATTAAGTTTAGCACAAATACCTCCATAATTACAAGAAAAAAGAGGTTATTAATAACAAACCTCTTTACCTTCAACTACTCTAGTTTTTCCAGTACTTGTCCATCCTGATAGAGTTTTTGATGTACTCCACTTATATTCAGTTGATGTTTTAGTACTTGTAACTTCTTTAGCTTTCTTAGTATCTGTACCATATTTATTACATTTATCTTTTTCTAGTTTATAATCTCCTGAACATACTTTAGTTTCAGTTGTTGTTGTTTTCTTACATACAGTACCATCTAATTTATATCCATCAAATCCATTACAATTATATTTGAACGTAGCTCCTGTTACAACATAACATTTAAGATTTGCTCCACTACCCTCACTATAATTTGAAGTAGATGGACATGTATAATTATAATGCCAACATTTTAAACTTGCTCCTGATCCACTCTTATCAGTTGATACTTTTGGACAAGAATATGTTGTTGTTTCAGGTGTAGTTTTATAATGCCAACATTTTAAATTTGCTCCTGATCCACTACTATTAGTTGATACACTTGGACAAGAATATGTTGTTGTTCCAGGTATTGTTTTATAATGCCAACATTTTAGATTAACACCAGAACCACTACTATGAGTTGATGTACTTGGACAATAATATTTAGTTGTTCCAGGTATTACAACATTTTCACAAGTTTCTTTTGGAACAGTTTTTGTACATGTACTACATGTAGTATGAGCTCTTCCATCTGAATCACGATATGTAGTACAATTACATTCATATTTAATTATTTCTTGTGTAGTAGTACATTGTTCTTCAGTTGTATCTGGTGTTGTACTAGTTAATACAGTATCAAATACTTTTTCTTGTGTTGAATCCGTTGTAGTTTTTACTACTGTATCATTTATTTTTTCAGAAGTACCAGGTGTTACAGTAGTTGCAACTTTATCATTTACTTTAGTTTTAGTAGTTTCTACTAATTTTTTAGTACCACTAATCACTTCAACATTTGCTTGTTTAGTATCAGTTTTTGTATCAGTTTTAATTGTAGGATTTTTGCTATCCACTAATTTAGTAATAACACAGTTCTTACCACTTAGTGTATATCCAGCATAATCATTACAATTATAACTTACAGTATCTTTATTTACAGTTTTTTTGAATTGATATTCTGTGATTTGTTCTTTTTGACAAACCTTTTCACCACACTTGCTAGGGCAATATTCACGACAACCTAGTAATTTAACTAAGTAATTGCTTTCTTTTCCACATACAAGATTAGTTTTCATTTCATATCCAAGTTCAACTTTTTTAACACTTACATATGATTCTTTTTTATTACATTCATTGCCATTTTTATCAACAAAAGGTAACATAACCTTTTTCTCATATAAATCTGCTAATGTAACTTTAACGACTTCACCCATATTTTTAGGTAATTTATCATTTGTGAAATAATCTTCTCCAGCTGTTTGTAAATATTTCATATTTTCTCTGAAAACATTTTCACCAGTTTTAATAGGATTATTCGCGCTGCATCTATTAGCTAACCACATAAATAAGAATAAGAATAGTACAACTAATAAACATACAATTACCATTTTTATTATGCTGAAACCGTTTTTACTATTTTCATTATACATAATATTTAACCCCCTTTTAAATTAACCTAACTTTAATGCTTTTTGTTCTTCTTTTTCTCTGATTAATTCTCTGAAGTGATTTTTTGCATCTCTAGTAAATACAACAGGCATTGGATCTTCTATAGCTGAATTACCTAACTTAGCAATTTGTTCTGGAGTAATTCCAGCTCTTCTTAAAACTGCATCCCATTCACCCATTGGTATATATTCTAATGTAGCCATTAAATTTGCTAAAGGAATTTGAGTCATTTCTTTAGTTTCATGATCGAAACAGAAATCAACACATACATCTAATTCCCTAGAAATTTGGAATTCATTAATATTATCAGCCCAGTTAGCATATGCTAAACCATATAATTGAATTCTTGATGGGAATGAAGCAATACTTCTTACAGAATAATGTTCTGTATTATTATCAACTAAGAAATATTGATCTTTAATTAATTCTTCGAATTTGACAGCGTTATTGTAGAAAGTTACATAGTCTTCTTCATTCATTGCTTTAATTATTTTTTCCATTAAGTCATCAACTTCAGCTGCGCATTTTTGTTCATAAGAACCATCTTCAAATAAGTATTGAGTTGGAATGAAGATTCTTTCTCCATTTTTAACTCTATCCCAAGATGATGGGAAATTAACGAAAGCTTTAACAGCTAAATTATTATAATTTAATAATTCATTAACTTCCATTTCACCTGTTACTGGTAATTTACCATTGAATATTGACATAATATCGATTAATGATTCTCTAGTAATACCACTTTTAGCTAATTCTTCTTCACCAAATTGTGAGAAATAAGTATTGAAATACCAATTAGCTCTTTCTTCTAATGCAGCTGGATCACTTGCGTCAGTAAAGTTTCCATATGATTCAAATGGTTTAACTTCTACAACAGGTTCTTCTGTTGGCTCAGCAGTTGGTTCAGCAGTTGG
>OMST01000032.1 GCA_900313815.1 uncultured Eubacteriales bacterium | reverse complement strand
ATCCAGTACTTTAAATACATCAGTTGGTAAAGCCGAAACAATTGGTGTTATCGTAAAGCCTTCAAATGCAACCAATAAAGATTTAAATATTAGTTTTAGTACTAGCGGTATTGCTACTGTTACTGCTGCCGATTCATGCCCAGTTAGTTTTATGGGATTAGCCGATGGCGGAGTTGTTAATTGTTATAATGTAACAGGTGTATCTGAAGGAAATACTTCAGTAACTTTTACTGCACAAGATGGAAGTAAAAGTGATAAATCAGTAACTGTTACAGTAAATGTTGCTGCAGCAACTGTTCCTGTAGAATCAATTGCTGCTTATCCTAAAAATATAGATTTAGCAATTAAAACAACTGATGGAGCATTTACGACTTCAGAAACAATAGGAATTATTGTAACACCAAGAAATGCAACAAATAAGAACTTAAATGTAGTTAGTGTAAATACTAATGTTGCAACTGTTACTGAATCTTCTGAGTGTCCTGTGGTATTTATGAACATGGTACATACAGGGGGCATTGTTTATTGTTATGATGTTACAGCAATGGCACCTGGAACAACGCAAATAAAAGTTAAATTAGCAGATGGAAGTTTAGCTGAGCAAGTAATAAATGTAACTGTAAAAGAATACGTTCCTATAACTAGTATGTCAGTAGTTCAAGAATCAATTACTATTGCTCCAAATAAATATAGAACGCTTCAACCAATAATGTTACCAAGTAATGCAACAAATCAAAATATTACATGGACTTCATCTAATGAAAGTGTTGCTGTTGTTATGAAGATGGTTTCTGATTGTGTAACGGTTAGACCTGATGCAGTTGAAGAGGATAGCAGATGTATTTCTGATTCAGTATTTGAATCAAATGTAAATGATAAAGCCTATGTATTAAAAACACTAGCAAAGGGAACAACTACTTTAACTGCAACCACTGAGGATGGCTCAAAAGTCGCAACAGTTCAAGTAACTGTAAATGATACAGTAGATGAAAGCACTATAACATATGATTGTAATAGTGGAACTGGAACTATGCCATCATTTACAATAAGCAAAAATGATAAATATAAATTAGATAAAAGTATTTGTACAAAAGAAGGATATACATTTAAAGGATGGAAAATATATTCTAATGGCGCAGTTCTAAAAGATAGTTCTTCTAAAGATTATGAATATACAGATGAAGAAGTATTTACAAATATCTTTGGTTCAGAAAAACCAAATTTATCTTTAAAAGCAGTTTGGGTATCAAAAACTGTACCTAATGCTAAAACAGGTATATCTAAACCAATATATGCACTTTTAACACTAGCAATGATTAGTTTAATAGTCTTTATAGCTGTTCATAGTAAAAAAGTAGATTTTTAATAAATCTACTTTTTTTTAAATTAAATAAATGATATAATCTAAATTGATATATAGAATGGAGAAGAGAGTATGAAACAAACTAGTTCTAAGAATAATAAATTTATTGGCTATATTATACTTGGTATAATTATATTTGCTATTGTAAATGCTGCTTTAAGTGATGATGAGCATGATATAGATATATTAAATGATTCTGATTTTAATATTATTTGTACAAGTGATAATAAAGATATAGGTACAAGTCTAGAAAAATATGCTTCTAAAGAAGGAATTGATATAAATATTAAATATTATGATACATTTGATGCAATAGATGAATTAAATACTGGAGCTAAATATGATGCTATTATAATGTCCAATTCAATTTGGTTAAGTATGTTAGATTCTAGTAAAGTTAGAACAAGTAGTCTAAGATCCACAAGTATTTCTCCAGTTATATTTGGAGTTAAAAAATCTAAAGCAGAAAGTTTAGGTTTTGTTGGTAAAGATGTATATACTAAAGACATATTAGATAAAATTAAAACAGGTGAGTTATCATTTAGTATGGGTAATCCTTTAGCTACTAATAGTGGTGTTTCAGCTTATTTAGAAATATTGCTTAATTTAGCAGGAAACCCTGAAGTATTAAAATCTGAACATTTAAAAGATGAGAAACTTATAAGTGAATTAAAAGAATTCTTTACAGGCATTAAAAGAACATCTGGAGATGAAAATTTCTTAGAAGAATCATTTATTAATGGTGATTATGATGCTGCATTTACATATGAATCATCAATCATTAATATAAATAAAAAATTAGAAAAAGAAGGAAAAGAAACATTATATGCAGTATATCCTGTAGATGGAGTAGCAATATCAGATAGTCCATTTGTATATATAGATAATAAAAATCAAAATAAAAAAGATATATTTGATGAGTTACAAGCTTATTTATTAAGTAGTGATGGACAAAAGGAATTATTACAAAATGGAAGAAGAACTTGGTTTGGCGGTGTTAATAATAATGCCCCTAAAGATATATTTAATCCTTCATGGGGAATTAATACTACAAAATATATAACACCAATTAAATATCCAAGTATATCAGTAATAAAAGAAGCCTTAACTTTATATCAAATGGAACTTAAAAAACCTGTTCATGTAGTATTTTGTTTAGATTATTCTGGAAGTATGTATGGAGATGGAATAGATGCATTAACAGAAGCTATGAAACAAGTACTTCTTGGTAGTGATAATAATATTAGATTTACTGATAAAGATAAAATAGATGTTATAGCATTTAGTAGTAGTATAATAGATGTATGGTCTACAAGCACTGGACTTAGTAGAGCTGATATTTATTCAGAAATGGAAAATACATCAGCTGATGGAGCAACAGCCCTTTATTTAGCTGCTACTAAGGGATTAGAAATATTAAATGCTGAAAATAATTCTGAATATATACCTTCTATAATTCTTATGACTGATGGAAAAGCCAATATTGGAAATGTGTCAAGCTTAAAGAGTTATTATAAAAAAATAAAAAAAGAAATTCCAATTTATTCTATTACATTTGGTGATGCAGATGAACGTGAATTAGAAGAAATATCAGAGTTAACAAATGGAAAAGTATTTGATGGTAAGAGTGGCTTATCTAAAGCATTCAAAAAAGTAAGGGGATATAATTAATAATGAAAAACAAAGAAGTGTTATCTGGTATTTTAGGAGGATCCTTTTTTGCAGCAACTTACCTAGCAGTAGGTGTACCTATAATTCCTTCTCTAGTAGTCGGAGCTATGGCTTTTTTAGGAAGTGAACTTATTATGAGTAAAGCTCCAATGATTATATTTGATAGGGTAGATGAAAAGAATGCTGAAGAAGTATTAAATGATGCTAGATTAAAAAATAAATATATTTTAGATATGGTACCTAAGATAGATGATGAAGAAGTACAGCAGTATTTAAAAAGTATAAACAATACAACATCAAAGATAATAAGTACTGTTGCTAAAAATAAAAAGAAAATCAAACAAACTCAAAAATTCTGGACATATTATTTACCAATTACTGTTGGTATATTAGAAAAATATGATGAAATAGAAAATCAAAGATTATCTAGTAAAGATGCAAAAGAATATTTTGAAAAATCTAAAGAAACGTTAGAAGAAATAGATGTTTCATTCAAAAAAATATTAAATAATTTATATGAAAGTGATATAGAAAATGCAACTGCTGATATGAAAGTATTAAATACTATACTTAAAAGTGATGGATTTAGTGATATAAAAATAAATAAGGAGGATAAAGATGAATAAAAAAAGAGTAATAGGTATTGTTATCTTTGTACTAATAATTGTTGGTGTAATAGCTTATAAGATATTTAAAGATGATACGGTATCTATAGGAAATTTAACTACTATTTATGTCGCTACTGGTGGTGGAAAAGAAGATTTCTTAGCAGATGAAAGAATTAATGAAATCTTAAAGAAAAAATATAAACTAAATGTAGTTTATGATACTTGGAGTAATGGTAAAACAGTATCACTACCATTAATTAGAGAAAGTGTTGGTTTAGGAAATGGATCTGCTGAAGGATTAACAGTTAGAAGTGAAAATGCTTCTAAATATGATGTATTATTTACATCAGATCAAAGATTCTATGACTATTATAAATTACAACCTAATAGAGAGAATAATGAAGCAGATAGATATACTGTTTTAGAAGGTGGGCTAACGTTAAATACACCAATAGTTATATATAGTTGGGGTAAAATAGTAGATGCTCTTATGAAAGAGGGAATTGTTACTCAAACTGAAGGTGTTTACTATATCACTGATATGAATAAACTTATGAATTATATTTTAGAAGGTAAAAAATGGAGTGATGTTGGAATACCAGAATTATATGGAACAATCAATATAGCATCAACTGATCCAGTTACTTCCTCTCCAGGAGCAACTTATTATGGATTATTACTTTCAATACTAAGTGAAGCAAATATAAATGAAAATAGCTTGTCTAATAATCTTCCAAAATTAAAAGAATTCTATAATAAATCTGGTTATATGAATAATACTCCTGCTGATTTATTTGAAAGATATTTAAAAACTGGTATGGGTGGGGAACCTATGATAGTTGATTATGAAAAGAGTATTATAGATTTTGCTAATTCTAATCCAACTGGATTTAATGAAGTAAAAGATGATATTAGAATATTATATCCATCTCCAACAATATGGAATTCACACTGTTTAGCAATATTTACAGAAGATGGTAAACTATTATATAAAGCATTTGAAGACCCTGAAATTCAACAAATAGCATGGACTAAATATGGATTTAGAATGGGTATAACTGGTGGTGTTTATGATGTATCTGGACTTGGAATAGCTGTTCCTAAGTCAATAACTAGTACTGTAACTAGTTTAAAAATGGATACTTATAATAAATTAATTGATTATTTAAGATAATGGAGGTTTAAAAATGAATGAATTAAAAATCAATTTTGATGAAAAAAAGAATAAAAAAGTTGAAGAATTAGTAGAAGAGAAGAAAGTTACAGAAGAAAAGATTGAAGACTCATTAAACTATGATTTACTAACTAAAGAAGAAAAAGAAGCTATTGAAGAATTTAATAGTAAATTAGATGTTACTGATAATACTCAAATACTTCAATTTGGCGCTGCTGCTCAAAATAAAATATCTAAATTTTCTGATGAAATATTGGAAAATGTTAGAACAAAAGACACTGGAGAAGTAGGAGATGAATTAAGTAAATTAGTTGCTGAATTAAAATCATTTGATAAAGCTGTAACTGATACAGAAAGTATGAATGTTTTAGAAAAAATATTCTCTAGTGTTAAAAAAGAAGTAGATAAACTAATTGCTAAATATACTAAAGTAGAAAAAAATGTTGATACAATTGAAAGTGCTTTAGAAAAACAAAGATTACAAATGTTAAAAGATATTACTATGTTTGATCATATGTATGAAAAGAATTTAGAGTACTTTAAAGAAATATCTCTATACATTATCGCTGGTGAAAAGAAACTAGAAGAATTAAGAGAAAAAGTACTTCCTGAATTACAAGAAAAAGCTAAATTATCTGGAGATCAATTAGATATTCAAAAAGTTAATGATATGGAAAATATTATTAATAGATTTGAAAAGAAATTATATGATTTAAAAACTACTAGATTAATATCTATTCAAATGGCTCCTCAAATTAGATTACTTCAAAGTAATGAAGCAGAACTTGTTGAAAAGATTCAAAGTTCTATTACAAATACAATTCCTCTATGGAAGAATCAAATGGTTCTTGCACTTGGTATTAATAGAGCTAAAGTTGCATTAGAAAGTCAAAAAGCTGTATCTGAACTTACTAATGATATGTTAAAGAAAAATAGTGAAACTCTAAAACAAGGTTCAATTAAAATTGCTGAAGAATCTGAAAGAGCAATTGTTGATATTGAAACATTAAGAAAAACAAATCAAGATATTATTGAAACATTAAATAAAGTTGTAGAAATACATAAGAATGGTCGTATTAAGAGACAAGAAAGTGAAAAAGAATTAGAAGCATTAGAAAAAGAATTAAAAGATAATTTATTAGAAATAAATGTTAAAAAGTAGGGAAGCTTATGAATTCAGAAAAATATTTCAACGATATTTATAAAGACTTTTTTGGAGACTACGAAGAAAGAAAGAAAAACTTAGAAAAAGAAGAAATAATAAATGTAGACTATGAAGAAGAAATAAGTAAACTATTTATAAGTGATGATTCAAAAGAATTATTAAGAAAGATAGTTAGTTATATTTATAATTATAATAGTGATAAAAAATATATTCCTTTTAATATTACTATTAATAGTTTAACAAATAAAACAGTAGATTCCATTGTTAAAATAATTAAATCTGTAGTAAGTCATAGTAAATATTTAAGTGATACTAAATCTAGTGAATTAACTTTATATAAATTAGAGGAAAATATATTTGACAAGTTATATAAAGATAATAATATTGTTATTTTAAAAGATATTAGTGGTTTAGAATTAGAAAGCACTACTGATAAACAGAAATACATGCATAGTTTAGAAGAAAATATAGAAAAGAACAAGTGTATTACTATATTAGTGTGCTCTGATAAAAATGAATTAAATAGTTTATTTAGCTATAATTTAGATTTAAGAGATAGATATTTTGTATTTAATATAGAAGAAGAGAAACAAGATAAATCTATATTATATAATGAAGTATTAGAAACATTAAATCCAAATGAAGAATTAAAAATTAAATTATTAGATTATATAACGGCCACATATGATAAGAGTGATTTAGATGCAGAAACATATAAGAATAATTTAATAAATTATGTATTATTAAATGAAGATGTACCTAAGATTAAAGAAGAAAAAACTATTGAAGAAATATTTGAAAGTTTAAATGAATTAGTTGGACTTTCTAAAGTTAAGAAAACTTTATATGATTTAGTAGACTTAATGAAATTAAAAGAAAAGAGTGATGGAACTTTAAAAATAGGCTCTGTTAACTTACATATGATATTCTTAGGTAATCCAGGAACTGGTAAAACAACTATTGCTAGATTATTATGTGGTATTCTTTATAACTTACATTACATTAAAGAAAATAAGTTAATAGAAGTAACTAGTAAAGATTTAATAGCAGAATATGTAGGGCAAACCGCTATAAAGACAAATGAAGTAATTCAAAAAGCTAAAGGTGGAGTTTTATTTATAGATGAAGCCTATATGCTTGGAGATAAAAATAATTCATATAATGATGATGCTATTGGAACTTTAATTGCTGAAATGGAAAACAATAGAGATAACTTAGTAGTAATATTTGCTGGTTATACAAAAGAAATGCAATCATTCTTAAATGCTAACTCAGGTATAGCATCAAGAATAGGTTATACATTAACATTTGATGATTATACAACAGATGAGTTAGTAGCAATATTTGACGGAATGATGAAGAAAGCAGGATTTGAAGTTTTAGAAGAAGCACATGAAGAACTTAGAAAGATTATAGAAGAAAATAGAAATAGTGAAAACTTTGGTAATGCAAGATTTGTTAGAAATGTATATGAAAAAACAATTATTAAACATGCATCAAATACTAAAAATAATAAATCTAAGAAAGTATTAAAAACTATTACTAAAAAAGATATAAGTTCAGAAAACTTAATAAATTAATCTCAAGCAATTGAGATTTTTTTATTGCAGATTTATTGTAGTTTAATTGACATAAATGGTATATAATTTAATTCAAAACTAAATAATTACTTATTTTAAATAATCTTGTAAAATAACTAAAAAAGGTTGATTTTATATACTTTTTATAGTATTATTAATTAGAAGTTTCTTCTTGGTTTAGATATTCCTCGTATCTTTACTCAGAATTAACGGATATATGAAAAAGGAGGAAATTATAATGGCATTATCAAAAGATACTAAAAGTTCTATCGTTAGTGAATTTAAGAGAAGTAAGAATGATACTGGTTCTGTAGAAGTTCAAGTTGCATTATTAACTGAAAGAATTAATAAATTAACTGAGCATATGAAAGAACATAAACATGATTATCATACTAATCGTGGTTTACTACAAATGGTAGGTAAAAGAAAAAGTTTATTAGATTATCTT
>OMST01000029.1 GCA_900313815.1 uncultured Eubacteriales bacterium | reverse complement strand
TGTAATAGCTTGTCTAATCCACCATGTAGCATATGTTGAAAATTTATATCCTTTATCATAATCAAACTTTTCTACTGCTTTCATTAATCCTATATTACCTTCTTGAATTAAATCCAAGAATAATAGTCCACGTCCTACATATCTTTTAGCAATAGAAACAACAAGTCTAAGGTTAGATTCTGCTAAAATGTTCTTAGCTTTTTCATCTCCTGCTGCTACTCTTTTAGATAATTCTTGTTCTTCTTCCATTGATAACAAACTAATTTTACCAATTTCTTTTAAATACATTCTTACATTATCATTAACAGACATATCCTTACTTTCATCAGGTACATCATCTATTATAATATCATCTGTAAGAGTTATTTCTCCATCTGTTTCATCATCTTCTGATCTTACTTCTATATTATTTTCTGTAAGAGCATTATATAATTCATCAAGAGCATTAGCATCTAAATCTAAATCAATTGTCTTTTTAGCTATTTGCTCATAAGTTAAATATCCTTGAGCTTTTCCTTCCTCTACTAGTTCTTTTAATCTTTCATCAAAACTTTTAATATTATTTACCATTTTAACACTTCCTTATTTATATTTTCTATTTTCTTTGCTATTTCTATTTTTTTATTAATATCTAAAGTATCTTTCATTTCTTGTTTTAGAGCACTTATTCTTTTCTTTACTGAATATTCTTTTATAGTATTTATATAACTATCCAATTCTTCTTGAGTATACTCTTTATCATTATGATAATTCATAACTTCATTAATAGTATTATTAAGATTTTCATCTTCTATAATACTATCTAAGAAATCAAAATAATCTACTTTACCATGCTCGTTTCTATATTCAACTATTTTATATGCTAAGTTAGACATATTATCATGCAACAAATAACCCAAAGAATTTTCGAAATATAGTATAACATCATCATAATTAAGCATCAAGTATAAAATTCTAATTTCACTAATATCATATTTATTATATTTTTTCTTCTTTACTTCTTCTTTTTTTACCACTTTATTAGTATTATTTGCTTTTTTAACAATTTTATTTCTTATAATAGATTCATCTATATCAAATTCTTTAGATATATCTTTTATTTTTAATTCTCTTAATATGTCATCTTGTATTTGATTTAAAGATTCTATTGCTTCATTAATATATTTACTTATTTCTACAGAGTCTTTCATATTCTTTTTAGATTTCATATATTTTAATTTAAAATCTATAAATGAAATTCTATTATTAAATACTGTGTCAAAAGCCTCTTTACCTTTATTAATAATAAATTCATCACTATCTTTATAATCATCAAACACTATAACTGTTGGTTCTATATTATTTTTTTGAAGAATATCACCTATTTTAAGTGTATTATTAACTCCAGCATCATCTTGATCTAAATTAAGAATTACTTCACATTTCCATTTTAATATCTTATCTAAATGTTCTTGAGTGAATGCAGTTCCCATAAGAGCCACTACATTCTTATACCCTATACTAGACATTCTAATAGTATCCATAAAGCCTTCTGTAATAATTATTTGATGAGAAAGCCTAATGTGAGTAAGTGCATTATTTATATTATAGAATATATTACTTTTCTTAAATATATTACTTTCTTTAGAGTTTGAATATTTAGATATGCTCTCATCTTTTATATCATCTAATAAATATTTTCTTCCAGAAAATCCTATTACATTATTATCTTCATCTATTATTGGAAATATTATTCTATTTTGAAATGTATCATATATTTTACCATTTATTTCTCTAACAATACCTATATCTAATAAATCATTTAATTCATATTTTTTAGATAACATAGTATTTAATTTATTGCTTGTAGAAAGCCCTATATTAAATTCTTGTATTAAATCTTTATCTAACTTTCTATCAATTAAATATTTCATGGCAGTTTTACCAGTTTCAGATAATAGATTGTTTTTAAAATATTTATTAACTATATCATTTATTTCATAATATTTTTTATATTTAGTTTCTTTAGGTTTAGATTTATTGTCAATAATTATTCCAGAACGTTCTGCTAGTAACTTAATGGCTTCTATTCTAGATATACCTTCTTTTTTTTCAATGAATGTAAATACATCACCAGTCATATCACATTTACCAAAACAAGTCCATATTTGTTTTTCAGGATGCACACTAAAAGAAGGAGTTTTCTCAGAATGGAAAGGACATAGAGCTTTATTTTTTCCATCTAAGTCTACACCATATGATCTAAGAACATCTTCTAATCTATTCTTTGATTTAATTTCTGCGATTAGTTCTGTATTTATTGATGCCATTTTTCCTCCTAATAATATATATACAAAATAAATATTAAAAACACTTTTTTTAATTTAATTTTTTTACATATTATAAAAGAAAGCTATTGATTTCTCAATAGCTTTTAATTATTTTTTACTAATTACTACTTCTATTTTAATCGTTCTAGAAGAATATTTTAGTTTTAAGTCATTTCCAGTTACTATTACTGGTACTTCATATGTTCCAGCCTCTAAATCAGATAAATCAACATATGCTTTAATATCTTCAGCAGTTAATTTATTTAATAAAGAGCTAACACCTTTTACTACAACATTAACTTTAGTATCAGATTCACTCTTAGCAAGTGCTCTATATTTAGTTGTATCTAAGTTTTCAAATTCTAATGGAATATCTTTAAATTCTTTAGAAGTTTCACCTTCCATAGTTACTTTAATAGTGATTGCAGTATCTGACATTGAACGTACACCATTAGGTTTAACTATTGTTTCTTGGAATGATTTATCTTTACTTAAACCACTTACATTAATATTAACCTTAATATCTTCTATTGCTTTTAATGCATCTTCATCACCATATAGTGTTACAGTACTTACATTAGATGTAATAGATCCAATAGCACTTCCACTAGCCACATCTCCAATAGGAACAACTATTACAGGTACTACTTTACTTGGAGAAGTTACTTCTACAGTGGCAGTTACTGTTTCTGGAATAATTTCTATATCTTTAATTTCAGTACCTTTTTCATCATATGCAATTAATTTAACATTTTCAAGTGTATAAGTTCCAGCAGTTGTAGCATTTAATGCATTAACATCAACTAAAGCTTTTACATTAGCAACTGTTTCTAACTTTTCTTTATAAGATTTAATAATTACTTCATCTTTATCTAATTTTACTGAACTAATAACAAGTGTA
>OMST01000028.1 GCA_900313815.1 uncultured Eubacteriales bacterium | reverse complement strand
TGGGTTCTTCGGAAGTAGACCATTTTCTAAAACTAATAATTTTTTAAAAAAGAACAATATAAAAGAAATAGATTTTAGACTAGATAAGTAAACTATATTTATTTACTTATTTTTTTTCATGTTATATACTAATTATAGGATAGGTGGAGCATATGGATTATGATTATACTGGTGAAGCATTTTTAGATAGAATATTTAAAGATCTATATTTAAGTGATGAAGTTCAGCATACAATTGATAAAAGAGATCGAAAAGAAGAAGCTATTAGAAAATATATGGATAGACTTGAAAGAACTCATCAAAAAGCAAGAGATTTAAATAGATTAGAATTAATAAAAGAATTGTATTATGAAAAATATGTAATTAAGAAAGAAAATATACCAGATACATTTAGTGATGAAGAAAAAAATACTATAATCGATAATCAGAAAAAAAGATTAGGGCTTTGGATAGACTATTTGTCAGATGAAAATGCTATTTTTCCCATGTGGGCAAAATACTGGGCTTTTCAAGGAATGCTAAAGCTAGGAACTTTTGATGTAGCAAGAGGAATTTATCAAAGAAGAAGTGATAAAACTTTAGCTCCTTTTATAGAACCCAATCCAGCGATAATAACAAACTGTATACAGAGTATGATGGATTATGAAAAAAGTAAAAGAACTAACAATCAAGATATAACTGTTCCATTACAATCTGGAAGTTTTAAAAAAATATATGAATATTTTGAAAGAAAATTTAATGAAGAAAAAATATATAAATCTGATTCTACATCAGGAACATGGATAAAATATAATCAAGGTAGTAAGGAAGATGCTAAAAAACTATATGAGTCTTTACAAGGAAAAGGAGTACCTTGGTGCACAGCGAATGAATCTTACGCATTTAATCAAGTGTGTGGCGGTGGAAACTATGGAGAAGGCGGAGATTTTTATGTATATTACACTGCAGATGAAGAAGGAAAATTTACTATACCAAGAATAGCCATTAGGATGAATGGTAAAACTAGCATTGGAGAAATTAGAGGTATACTAACTTCTCAATGTTTAGAAAATGAAATGATAGATATTTTAGAATCTAAATTAAATGAAATGACATTCGTAAAAGATATACATAAACATTTGGATACTGTAGCTAAGCAAAAAAAATTAAATGATATTTATAAAAAGACTATAATGAAAGAAGATTTGACTAAAGAAGAAATAATTTCATTATATACTGATCATTTTGGATTTGGATGGTCTCAAGATCCATTAGTTGAAAAAACGAGACAATTAAGGAATTTTACTGATGATGTTAATAAACTAAATAAAGAAGAAAAAAAATTAGTTATTAAAGCTAATATTACTCAATTGCCAAATAACTTTATTATTGATAATAAAGAAACTCTATTGGATTTAATTGCCACTACTAATTCTGGTTTGTTTAAATATGCAAGTTCTAAATTAAAAAATGATAAAGAGGTAGCTTTAACTATTTTATCTAAAGATGCATCAATGCATTATTGTATTGGCAATGAATTAAAAAATGATAGAGATATACTATTATTAATTATTCCAAAATATCCTTATTTTTTAACAAAAGTGGATAAAAAATACCTAGAAGATAGAGAATTGGTTTTACTAGCAGTATCTCATGATGGAAATATATTTACACAAATTAGTGATGAATTAAAAAACGATAAAGAAGTTATTTTTGCCGCTATAATAAATACCCCATCCTTATTATTAGATATAGATGAGAATATAAAGAATGATAGGAATTTTATATTATCATTAATTGATAAAAATTATTATGTATATAATTATGTCAATCCTGTTTTAAAAAATGATAGAGGCTTTATACAAGATGCACTTGCTAAAAACGGGTATGTTTTAGAACTATTAGACGAAAATTATAAAAATGATAGGGAGATTGTATCTATAGCAGTATTAAGCCGCTTTGCCGCATTAAAATACGCAAGTGAACAAATACAAAATGATAAAGAATTTATGGCTGATATAATTTTTAAAAAACCAGAATTATACCTTTCATTAAGCGATGAATTAAAAAAAGATAAACAATTTAATCTATTATTATTATCCAAAGATGGATCATTATTATACAAAATGGAAAAGTATAATGATGATGAAGAAATAATAGAGGCAGCATTATCAAATAATTATTATTCTTTATCACGTGCAAGTGATAGAATTAAAAATGATACTGAATTACTAATATCATGGGTGGATAAAGGACTAAGGTTTGAATTAGAAGTAGTTGGACAAGTACCACTTAATGATAAAAGATTTATTGAGTGTTTAATTAAAAATAAATATTATAAACCAGATATTGCTAAATATATGGGTAATAATATAAGAAGTGATAGAAAAATAATACGCTCATTAATTAGTGATGGTGTAAGTCTTAATAACCAATCAAATGCTGGAACTTTTGATTATGCTTCTCAGGATTTAAAGAAAGATAAAGAATTTATTAGAGAATTAATGCTTATCAATCCATATATATTTACATATGTTGATGATAGCATTAAACATGATAAACAATTTGTTTTAGAACTGTTTAATATTAATAATCCAGAAATGATTGGAGCTCTTATAAATAGTATACCGGAAGATTTACGTGATGATAAAGAAATTAATTTAATTTATGCAGAATATTATTTAAAAACAATTGATGAAAATATTGAAGAAATGAGGGGATATAGTCTTCAAGAAATATATTCAGCTATTGATACAATAGAACAATTTGCTAAAGAGATTATTCTTTCCAATAAATATAAAAGTGATAGAGAAATTTTAGATTATGTAATTAATAAATTATTATATTCTTTAAGTAAAATATCTCCTGAAGTGAATGATTATATAAATTCAAAATATTCTCATGTGAGTAGAAATTAAAAAAAGAAGTTTATACTTCTTTTTGATCAGAATTAGTTTCTATCTCCATACCATCAAGTAGAGATTTAACTTTATATTTTTTAAACATAGATACGATATTATATGGTATCTTTTTTATTATATTATTATATTCTAATGTATATTTGTTATAGAAAGTTCTTAAAGATACAATATGTAATTCATTCTCATTAAATTCATCTATTAATTCTTTAAAGCTTTTAACTTCTCTTCCTTTTTTATTATCATCTCTAATTTCAAGTATTTCTTTAAAACATTTATTTAATAAATTATCATTATCTATTAAATGCAATTCTTCCATATTAATTTCTTTAATTTCATCAAATACTTTGCTATGGGTTTTATATTTACTTTCTATTAAGTCAATCAACTTATTTAATATATTATATTTATTATTATATTTTTCTTTATATTCTATTTCTGATTGATCTAATTTTTTTAATATAATTAGTATTTTTTCATTATAATATTTAAATAATATAATACATAAGAATGTTAATACTATTACAATACAAATAATTAATATAATAATGTTTATTGGTTTCATATTATCACATCCTAAAATATTATATCATAAAAAAATATTTTTTAAAATTATTTGGAATAAATAATCTCTTCATTAAATTCTACAAAATCTACGTATATCATTAATATAAGATAATATTTACCTTCATCAATATCATTTATTATTAAATTATCTCTACCAGCATGTTCTATAATACCTGAAAAAACTCTATCTCTCCAATCATTAGAATCTGAAAACGATGCATGTACTCTTACTTTTTTTCCAATATTATTTCTAAGTATATTTTCAATATAACTTTGTTCCATAGGATACTCCTTATTATAATCATTTATATTAAATGTTGGACTACTTGATTGTCTTTCAAAATCATTTATAAATACTGGCGTTTTATAATAACTTCCATTCATTAAATCATCTCCTATAGTATTAAATGAAACTATATTAAAAGAGTGATAAAATATTGGTTTTTATGCTTAATTAGTTTATAATTAATACGGAGGTAGATTATGATAATAAAAGTAGCTTTATCTAATCATCATGTTCATTTAACCCGTGAAGCATTAGATATATTATTTGGAAAAGATTATGAATTAACAGTTAAAAGGCCTTTGTTACAAAAAGGACAATTTGCAGCTGAAGAAACTGTAACTTTAGTCAAAAATAATAAGACTTTAGAACATATTAGAATAGTTGGTCCAGTAAGGAGTTATACTCAAGTTGAATTATTAGATTTAGACAATGAATATTTTGGTATAAATGCTCCAGTTAGACAAAGTGGAGATTTAGAAGGTAGTGAATCAATAGATATAATTGGACCTAATGGAACATATCATGCCGTTGAATCAACTATTATTTCTAATACACATATACATATGAGTGCTGATGATTTAGTAACATTTAATAAAACTAATAATGAAGTAGTTAGTGTTATATGTAATAATCAAAGAATTGATGATGTTCATATTAAATCAGATGATACCTGTGTTTTAGAAATGCATATGAATAAAGATATAGCAGAAAAATTAAATATAGAAACTGGTATGGAGGTGACTATATGTTAAAAGTAGATCATATAACTAAATATTATGATAAATTTAGAGCAGTTCATGATTTATCATTTGAGATTAAAGAAGGAGAAATCTTTGGCCTATTAGGAGTTAATGGAGCAGGTAAAACCACTACATTTAGAATGATTTTAGGGCTTTTAGATAAAACTGAAGGAACTATTTTCTTAAATGATAAGCCAATTGATTATACAGTAACAGATCAAATAGGATTCTTAACAGAAGAAAGAAGTTTATTACCTGCTAAAACAGTATTAGAACAAGCAGTATATTATTGTGCATTAAAAGGAATGGATCCTTCTGAAACTGAAAAAAAATTAGATAAATATTTAGAAGAGTTTAAAATAACAGAATATAAAAATAAAAAGATAAAAGAGTTATCTAAAGGTAATCAACAAAAGATTCAATTTATTATTACAATATTACCAGAACCAAAACTATTAATATTAGATGAACCATTTAGTGGACTTGATCCAATAAATGTAGAAATGTTTAAAAAAGAAATATTAAGACTTAAGAATAATAATACTATTATTATATTTTCATCTCATATGATGGAACATATAGAATATTTTTGTGATTCATTAGTCATATTAGTAAAAGGTGAAACTGTTTTAAAAGGTAATTTAGTAGACATTAAAAAAGATTTTAGAAAGAAGAATATAAAAGTTCAAGCTGATATAGATAAAGATAAAATAAAGGCTATAAAAGGCGTTGAATCTATAGAAAAGAATAAAAATGAATATACTATTAAAATAGAAAATGATTCTATAGTGGATAAAGTATTTAAAGAAATATCTAAATGCAAAAATGTAAATAAATTTGTAGTTGAAGAACCAACTTTAAATGAAATATTTATTAGCAAAGTAGGTGAAAAATATGAATAAGAAATTTTGGTTTTTAACAAAAGATAGTATTAAGAAAAAAATGGGTACCAAATCATTTAAAATAGTTAATATTATATTATGCATAATTATCATTGGCGTTATTAATTTAGATACTATTGTTAAAAAATTTGGTGGAGATTTTGATAAAGAAATTAACATATATGTTATAGATGAAATGAATATATATGATAGCCTAGAAAAAGAAGTTAATAATAGTGAATTTAATTTATTAGAAAGCTACGACGTTAAAATAGAAAAAAGTAATAAATCATTAGAAGAATTAGAAGAAGATATAAAAGAAGAAGAATCAAAAGATATGGTAATATATGTTCAAAATGATGATGAGAATGTATTAAAAGCAGATATAATATCTTATGAATATGTAGATCAACTATTATATCAAGGTTTAGTAAGTGCGATTAATAAAATAAAAGTAGAAAAAGCTATAGAAAGATCCAATATTAGTCAAGAAGAACTAAATAAAATATATGAAAATATTAAAATAAATAGAGTTATATTAAATGAAAATTTAAATGAAAACCAAGAATTAATAGAAATGATTGGTGGAGTAATAATAATTATATTTATAGTTCCATTCTTTATATTGATAGTATTAATTGTTCAAATGATTGGTGCTGAAATAAATGAAGAAAAAAGAACAAAAGCTATGGAAGTAATTATATCCAGTGTACCAGCTGAAACACATTTTTTATCCAAATTAGTATCAGCTAATATATTTGCAGTAACACAAGGAGCATTATTAATTGGTTATGCTTTAGTTGGCTTAATTATTAGAACATTAACATCAACGCCTATAGCTACTGCAGCTTCAAGTAGTGTAAATGTTGGGCAAGTAACTAACTATATAAACCTATTTATTCATAGTGATGTAGCAAATAGATTATTAGTTGGTATTCCATTCTTTATAGTTATAATATTATTAAGTTTCTTTGCTTATTCATTATTCATTGGCATACTTGCAAGTGTAACTACTAGCATGGAAGATTATCAACAAATACAAACTCCTGTAATGATATTCTTAATGTTAGGATATTATTTAGCAATATATGCATCAGTATATCAAGGAGCAACATTTATTAGATTTGCATCATTTATACCTTTCATTTCTGGTATAGTAGCACCAGTTATGTATTCATTGGGACAAATATCAATAATAGAATTAATAATATCTATAATATTATTAATAATAACATGTTATTTATTCTATAAATATGGACTTAAAATATATAAAGAAGGTATACTAAATTATGAATCTAGTAAATTATGGAATAAAATATTTAAATCATTAAAAAGATAAAAAATGTCGATGTATTTCGACATTTTTAATTTTTTTTTAATATAAATATTTACAAAAATAATAATTATGTAATATACTAAATAAGTGAGAGAATGGAGATGAATTTATGAGATTTTGGATAGCTTTATTCATATCAAAAATTTATGTATTTTTAACTGATATTTTTTGCAAATATAAGAGTGATAGGATAGGTTTATTAGCAGCTAGAATATGTCCTAATATGTTAGAAAGAATATCAAAGCCAAAATTAACTATTATGGTAACAGGAACTAATGGTAAATCAACAACCTGTGATTTAATAGCAAATATGCTTAGAAATGCTGGCTATAAAACAGAATTTACATATTGGGGTGCTAATATGGTAGCTGGTCACATTAGAATACTTTTAGATTGTGTTACATTCTTTAATAAATCTAAAGTTGATGCAGTTGTTCTTGAATGCGATGAATTATCATTAGATCAATGTTTGCCATATATTAAACCACAATACTTATTAGTAACTAATTTATGTAGAGATTCTATTAGAAGAAATGCATATCCTGATTATATGCTTAATAAGATGAATCAAGGAATTGATACTAATCATGATGTAACTTTAATATTACATGCTAATGATCCAATATCATCTCAATTAGGTGAACATAATAAGAGGGTATATATAGGTGCTAATAAAATATATGATTATAGTGCTTATGCTGGTTTTTCAAATGAATTTTTAACTTGTCCTAAATGTAATTCTATGATTGAATATGAATTTAGACATTATAGACATGTTGGTAAATTTAAATGTCCTAAATGTGGTTTTGAAAACTTTAAAGCAAAATATACATGGGAAAAGATTGATGGGGATAATTTAATATTAAATAAAGAAAAATATCATATTGTTTCAAATGATATATTTAATCTATATAATGAAATAATGATAATTGGTTTATTTAATGAAATAGGAATTAAACCTAAAGAAATAGATAGAGTATTAAGATTAGCTAAAATTCCAAAATCAAGAGAAGGTTTTGATAAATACAAAGGAATAAATATCTATAGAAAATGTGGTAAAGGGCAAAATGGAACAGCTCCTTCTATAATATTTGAAAGCATTATGAAAAATAAGAATAATAAAGAATTAGTTCTTATTATGGATGCTGAAATAGGTTTTCATGCTCAAGCTACTATGACTTGGTTATATGACAATGATTTTGAATTACTAAATGATAAAACTGTTAAAAAAATAATACTAACTGGTGAAAATACACTAGATTATAAATTAAGACTTTTATTAGCAGGTATTGATGAAAAGAAAATATTTATAAGTGAAGACTATAAAGATGCTCATAAATACTTAACACTTGATAAAAGTGATATATATCTAATATGTGATGTAGATTACGGTAATTGGGGTATTGAAGTAACAGATAATATTAAAAAAAGATTGGATGATGAAAAATGAAAATAATAGAAGTTTTATATAGTGAATTTGGTA
>OMST01000027.1 GCA_900313815.1 uncultured Eubacteriales bacterium | reverse complement strand
TGGATCAACAGCACTAGGATCAGAAAGTTTTGATATAAAATTAGATACAACATTAAGTGGAATAGTAGAGACAATATATGGAGTATCAGATAAAATACCTAATCCTACACCTAATCCTACACCGTCAAGTAGTTCAACAAGTTCATCAAGTAGTTCAACAAAACCACCAAGCAGTTCATCATATGAGTCTTCTTGTGACATAAAAAGACATGAATGTAATAATTCAGGATGCTATATTTCATATAGCTGTCCTCCAGGACACAGTTTTGTAAGAACTGATCCAACTGGTTCTACAATAGCTAAATATCCTAATAAAACGCTTGTTTCAAAAACTACAACTGGTATTTTTAAAGATAAAAATAATAGAGAATATAAAGTAACTCAGCGCATTTATATGTCAGCTAAATATACATTTAAAGGTAGTAATGCTGTATATTGTAATAGTGGTTATAGAATTGGTCAAAATAATTTTGATTATGTGTGGTATCATGGCCCTGCTTCGTCACATACATGTTTGGACGTTGCAGAAGCTTATTGCAGAAATCGTAGAGGCATTAGATATTGTCAAACTAATAGTTCAAGTGGTACTAACAATGAGAATTGTACATCACACAACCCAGTAGGCAATAATTGTAATAGAGAGACAGTATATGCTTTCGACAGTGATTCTAGTTTTTGGAAGGAGCAAAAGTAATAAATGAAAGATTCTATATTTGTTAGAATCTTTTTTTAATTTAAAATATAATTATAAAAAAACTATTTATTTTTCAAACTTTTTATTTATACTTATTGAAATAATATGATATTTTATGATATACTTGTATTTAGTATAGAGATAGTAGATGGAGGGAAAAAGAATGAATAATTTACTTATCGGAATTAAAAGGTTTTTTCAAAACAAAAATACAGTAACTATATTAGTAATTGTTATATGTCTTTTAATATTATACTTTGCATATAGTACTAGAATTAAGGTTGCTACTGAGCCACAAAGTGTTCCTTATGCACTTAGAGATTTAGAACCTAGAACTGAGATAACAGAAGATATGGTAGGTATAAGATATGTACCAGGAAGTGTTATTACCCCTAATGTTATTACGGATACTAGATCAATCATTGGATTATATGTAAGTGATGATTATCAAATACCAGAGGATAGTTTGTTTTATAAAGATACTATTCTTACTTGGGATGCATTAGATAAAAGCCCATATGATGATATTCAAGATGGAAACACAATATTTAGCTTAAGAGTTGATTTAGATAAAACATATGGTAATTCTATTTTTAAAGGAAACTATATTGATCTTTATTTTAAAGATAGAGATAGAGATAGTAGTGGTAGTCCCGTTTTAATAGGTAAATTTATCGAAAGTATTCAAGTTACTGATGTTGTTGATAGCAACTATATAAGCGTATTTGAGAAGACTCAATCGGAGGCAATACCTGCTTTCTTGTTATTTGAAGTTCCAGATGATTATTATTTATTACTAACAAAAACAATAAAAGTATTTGGTAATGATTGTTTAATTCCCGTTCCTAGAAGCGCTGAATATTCCTTAAATCCTAAAGAAACTTCTATCTCAAGTAGTTGGCTTAAAGATTATATTTTATCAAAGACTGTCAATGATTTAACTTTAGAAGAAGTAAGAAACTCATTAAATGATGGAGGTGGTAACTAATGATAAAGAGAATACTTGGAAATAAAGGATTAGTTACTATGGTAGCTATGATAGTATGTATAGCAATTATATTCTTTGCTTACCAATACAGAGTAAACAAAGAAATAGACGCTGTATCAGTACCATATGCTGCTAAAATGATTCCTAGTAGAACAGAAATAACAGAAGATATGGTATCTACTGTTAAAGTGGCTCGTACTATGGTTACTTCTTCAGTAATTCAAAGAAAAGAAGATGTAATTGGAAAATACGTAAATTATAATACTCAAATACCTGCTGGAAGTCTTTTCTATAAAAGCGTTATTGTTAATTGGGAAGATATGCCAGATTCAGCATGGACAAATATAGAAAATGGTAAAACATTGGTTTCATTATCAGTAAGTGCTGATGATACATTAGGAAATTCTGTTTTCCCTGGAGATATAATCGATTTATATTATGAATTTGATGACAATGGAGTTGGCTATGGAAAACTTATTGAAGGTATTAAAGTTTTAGCGGTAAAAGATTCTTCTGGAAAACATATCTTTAAAAAGAGTGCTGAACAAAAGAATGCTGCTGCATTAATATTTGCAGTAGATGAAAATTTACATATATTATTTAGACAAGCTATGGAATTAGGTACAATTAAACCAGTATTAAGAAACAGAAATTATGATCCTGGTAATACTACTGTTAAGAGTGAATATATATATCAATTTATCAAGAAATTAAGTAGAGATGTACCACAAGATACAGTTAGTACAACTCAAACAGCTAATGAATAATATAAATTAAAAGAATAAAAAAGAATAGAAAGGATTAAATAATGGATGATGTAGTTTTCTCCCAAATAGATTTTGGTTTATTAATGCCGTTATTAGAAGATGATGATATCACAGATATTTCTTATTCAAATGGTGGACAATTATGGATCAAGACATTAACTCAAGGTGTAAAACCATATCATATTGAAGGGCTAAACAATGAGGTTATGGAAAAACTTGCCTTTCAATGTTCTAATGTTATGGGAAAAACATTTAATATGGCTCATCCATTATTAGATGCAGAAAGTGCTGAGTTACGTCTTAATTTTGTTCATGATTCTATAGCAACAAATGGTATAGCGGTATTAATAAGAAAGACTCCAGCAAAAATAAGACTTAATAAAGAAAAATTAATAGCTGAAGATTATGTATCTGTTAATTTACATGACTTTTTAATAACTTGTGTTGGCGGACACTGCAATATACTTGTTAGTGGAGAAACTGGTTCAGGTAAAACTGAGTTAATTAAATATTTAGCAAGTCATATTAAAGAGGATGAAAAAATTATAACGATAGAAGATACACTTGAGCTACACTTGGATAAGATTTATCCAACTAGAGATATTGTAGCAATGAAAACAAATAATATTGCTTCATATTCAGATGTATTAGTTGCTTGTATGCGTCAAAACCCAAGATGGATTTTACTATCAGAGGTTCGTTCTGCTGAAGCAGTTATGGCCGTACGTAACTCTATATCATCTGGACATAATATCTTATCAACTATACACTCTGACAAAGCTTCTAGCATTCCAATGCGTTTATATTCATTATTGGAAACTAGTCAAGATATTGATCAGTTTGTAAAAGGTATGCATAGATATATTCAACTTGGTATACATGTTAAAGGTTTCTTTTCAAAGAAATATAATAGATTTCAAAGAGAGATTACACAAGTCGTTGAATTTTATGTAGATGATGTTGAAAACGTTGCTAAAACTAATATATTGTATACACGTGATTTAATGGGTAATGAAACATATAATAACCCAACATCACATTTAATTGATTATTTGGCATCACAAGGTGTTCAAATGAGAGAAGATCCTTTTGTTCCAAAAGAGAATCAATTACAACAAACTAATAATGAAAAATTAGAAATATTAGAAATGTAGAAAAGGAGGTAAGAATATGTATGTAGAGATTTTTGCAGTAGCAGCTTTATTAATATTTGTATATATATACAGAAAAAATAAAGGTGAAAATTCTTACAAATTCATTGCTGGTACAGTTAGTAATGCATATGAAAGATTTGCTCCATATTCATTTAAAATTGTACGTGAAAAAGCAAAAGAATTAGGGCAAGAATATACTACTAGACAATATGTTATTCAAGTAGCTTTATTTGGTATAATATCTGCCTTTGTTTCATACTTATATTTTTACAGTATTATTTGGAGTATTATATATGCTGTAGCAACAATTGCAGTAATTCCATATCTAACATATCTTAGATGTAAGAAGGCATATAGTGAGTTTATATTTGAGCAAATTCAAGTATATACTACTAACGTTATCATGGAATTTAATACTACTCAATCATTCGTAAAAGCTTTAGAAGGTGTACGCGATTCTGGAGTATTAGAAGAACCTTTATTAGGTGATATTAATGAAATGATTAAGATGTCTTATGAAAATGGAACTATTGATGAAGCTGTAAGATTTATGAATGAAAAATATGATTATTATGTTATTAAAAATATGCATCAATTATTCTTACAAATAACAAAGGAAGGTTCTAAAGATTCAGGAGAAGCTCTTGAAGGTATGCTTCAAGATATAGATATGCTTGTTGAAAGTGTATATCGTGATAGAATAGATAGAACTTCATTCTATAAACAATTCTGTACATTCGGACTTGCCTTATATTTACTAGTATTATTAGTTCAGTTATTATTAGGTGAAGCTAGTTATTTAGAGTTACTTGATCAGTGGTATGTTGTTATATTACTTCATGGTGTAATATTAATTAATACATACTTCTTACTAACTGGTATTAAATATTACCATGAGGATGTGGGTGCTGAATAATGGAAATATTGGTAGTAGGTGTAATTCTTATGTTATTATTCAACTATTTAGGGGCTTTTAGCATTAATAAATTTGTTGATGATAATAATGTAGTATTTGGAAAATTAAAAGAGGACGATTATGATTTCTATGTAATATCTATGTTGGGAGAAAAAGCTAATCCTAATGAAAGATATCAACATAGAGTAAAACTTGCTATAGTGACATTTTTCATAATGTTAATATTTGCTATAACAAGTATTAAAAGTGTTAACTTTGCTATTAAAATAGTTATTGTTTTAGCAGTTACATATTTAATATTTAAAGATGATTATAATAAAGTTAAAAGATTTTATAAAGCTCATTTACATGATATAAATTTAAAATTACCATATTATTTAAAGAGTTTAGAAATCTTAATTCAACACTATACAGTTCCGGTTGCAATTACAAGAAGTTTAGAAAGTGCACCTGATATGTTTAAACCTGGACTAAGAGATTTAATAGCATCTATTGATGCTGGTGATTCTAGTATAGAACCATATATGGCTTTTGCTAGACGTTATCCTGTTAGAGATTCAATGAGAATGATGAGACTTCTATATAGACTTGGTTTGGGTAGTCAAGAGAGAAAACAAGATCAATTAATAGTTTTCTCAAGAACTATATCTCAATTACAAAATAAATCAAGAGAAACTAAGTATAAAGAACGTCTTGAAAAAATGGAAAAGAAAACAATGACAATGTTAATGGCAACGGGAGCAGCAGTTATGGTTATATTAATACTATCAATTGTTCAAATGTTTGTTGCTGTGTAAAAACATTGAAAAATAATTGTAAACATTGTTGATTTAATAAATGATGATAGTGTATAATATATATGTAATGATAAAGGAGGATATCAAATGAAAGAAGCCACTGGTGAATTAAATATGACAGTTGTAACAATTGTTGCAGTTGCTGCAGTTGGAGGACTATTTGTATTACTTGTATGGCCAATGATTCAAACTGCTATTGCTAACCAATCATGTAAGACATATGGTGATGGATGGAAGGCAGTAAGAGTTACAAGCAACAAATATGCTGGTAATACTGATGGAAAGAAAGTTGCTAGATTCAAATGTTGTAATGGAAATAGCACTACAGACTGCTTTGACATAGCCGATTAAAAAATATTAAATGCTATAAATGTCATTAGGCATTTATAGCATTTTTTAAAGTGAAAAGGAGAGTAATATGAGAGAAGCGATTGGTGGAACTTGGTTAACTGGATTAGTAATTACATTTATTGTTTTATTTTCTGGTTTTTTAGCTTATTCTATAAGTTATACAAAAGCATTTAGAGTTAAGAATGAAATAATAAACATAATAGAAAAGAATGAAGGTTATACTATATCTAAAAATGCTAATTATGCAAACTATGATGAAAGTTCATTGCAAGAAAAGGATTTAAATACAACAGAAGTAAAAATATATAAGTTTATAAAGAGTTTAGGATATGATTATGCAATGAATATTAATTGTGATACTGCTAAAAACGCACGCGCTATTAATGGATATTGTTTAAAGAAACATTGTCCAGATGGGCAAAATAGTAAAAAAACATATTATTCTGTAACTACTTATGTTCATTTATCAATTCCTTTAGCAAATCTAGGTATTAAAATACCTATTTCAGGTCAAACTAAAACAATGTATTATGATAATAGTACAGCAGATATTAAATGTTATGGAGTGTGATAAATAATGAATGTAATGGTATACAACAAATATAAAGAATTACTATTAGGACTAAATCTAGATGTTATGAAATCTATTGAAGGTGTATTTAATGTTGATGAAATAATAGATACGTTCTCTAACTTCTATTATGATAAAATGATATTAGATATTACTGCGATTAGAGATTATAAAAATACTGATAATTTACAAAAATTAGCAATGAATCTTAATATGGAAAATGTAATATTATTATTAGATGATAGTCCTGAGAGCGACACTAAAGCTTATTTATCTAAATTAATATCACTAGGTATTTATAATTTTACCAGAAATTCAGAAGGCATTAATTATTTATTAGTACATCCTCATACATATAGAGATGTTGCTAATCTACACAATATTACTGAGTCTGATCTTGCTATGGCTGCTCCTAAGGAAAAAAAGGAAGCACCTAAGCCTTCTACTAAAGTAGAATTTGTAGAAATGATTAATGAAGATCCAACTCTTAATACAGTAACTAATGCCAAATTAAAAATAGTTGGATTTAAGAATGCTACTACACATGCTGGAGCAACAAGTTTAATATACATGTTAAAGAAAACAGTAGGGTTACATAAGAAAGTTGCTGCCATAGAAGTTAATAAAGTAGATTTCTTATATTTTAATGATAAAGAATTGATAAGTACTACAACTACTGATTTACCAAAAGAATTAATGAAGAAAACAGATTATGATTATATATTTATAGATTTAAATGATTATGATGATCTATCTGTTTGTAATGAAGTATATTATCTATTAGAGCCATCTACTATTATGATTAATAAGATGATTAGAAGAAATAGAAATATATTTGAACAATTAAAGAAAGAAAAAGTTGTTTTAAATAAATGTGTATTAAGCAAATCAGATATAGCAACATTTGAGTATGAAACTAAACTTAAAGTATTACATGCTATACCTCCTTGTGATGATAGACAAGAAAATATAGAAGCAATAAGAATATTTGTCAACAAAGTAGGTTTATAAGCCTAATTTATTGACAAATAAGTAAAATTTATATACAATTAAGTTGGAAGGTGGAAAATATGTTAAATTTAGTTAATTTATTAGCAGGATTTGATTTTTGTTCATTACCAGATACAAAATCTTTATTAGATATTATTCATAAAGTATTTGTTGCTATTATGATAGTAGTACCTCTAATTTTACTTTTTGTAGGGTTATTTGACTTAGCAAAAGCTGCTACATCAAAAGATGAAAAAGCGGTTAAAGATGCACAACAAGCTTTAATTAAAAAAGCTATTGCTGGTGCATTAGTATTCTTAGTTCCATTTATTATAGGAGTATTAATGAGTGTAGTAAATCACAATGAATACAAAGATTGCTTTGATGTTATAGTGCATGGTGCTAAACAAACTCAAAAAGATTAATAAGATGAAGCGTTAAGCTTCTTTTTATTTGATTGAAAAATACTGGATAGAATGATATAATGATTTAGAGGGAAAAGTAGTATGAAAAGGATTAATAATACTGATATAAAGAGAATATATAATAAATATAAAAAAATATCTAAACAATATATATCAAGTCATATATTATTTTTATCATATGTTGTAATATCATTAATAATTAGTTTTGCCCTAAGATTAGCTACTGTAGGATTACCTATATATTTAAAAGCATTCTTAGGGGATTTAATGATATTACTTTTTATTGGATCTTTTGCTTATTTCTTTAAGCCTCGACATAGATTTATATATTTATTATCCTGGTTAATATTTTTTAGTATTTTA
>OMST01000024.1 GCA_900313815.1 uncultured Eubacteriales bacterium | reverse complement strand
TGTAGATGAAATAGAAGTTACTAAAAATATGAGAAGAACTGCTAAGGCTGTAATATTTGGTATAGTATATGGTATTAGTGGATATGGATTAGGTGAAAACCTTGATATAGCTCCAACAGAAGCAAAAAAATATATAGATAAATATTTGCATTTGTATCCTGAAGTAGATATTTATATGAAAAATATTGTTGAAAAAACAAGAGAGCTTGGTTATGTTAGAACATTATTTAATAGAAAAAGAGAAATTGAAGAAATTAAAAATACTAATTATTTAATTAGATCTATGGGTGATAGAATGGCTCTTAATACCCCGATACAAGGAACAAGTGCTGATATATTAAAAATGGCTATGATAAAAATATATAATATTTTAAATAATAATAATTATAAAACTAAAATGTTATTACAAGTACATGATGAGTTAATATTTGATGTGCCAGAAGATGAACTTGATGATATTAAAGAAATGATTCAAAATGAAATGGAAAATATATATAAGTTATCAGTACCATTAAAAGTAGAAATTAATTATGGGAAAAATTGGTATGATGCGAAATAGCTAGGAAATCCTAGCTATTTTTTATGAATTTGATTTTTAGCCTCATTTTTGTTATAATATGCTGCATTAAAAAGAAGGGGAAATATCTATGATGGATTATTATGTTGATTCTACCAATAAAAATAGAAATGCATTAAGAGAATACATGGATATGATTGGTAAATGTGAAGTATTAACTCCAGAAGAATCACTAGAACTTATTAAAAAAGCTAGAAAAGGTGATCATGATGCTCGTGAAAAAGTAATATTATGCCATTTAAAGCTAGTATATTCAGTTGTAGAAAAAAACTGGAATCATGATGTTTCTTTTCTTGATATGTTACAATTTGGAAATGAAACATTAACTAGATTAGTAGATACATTTAATATTGAAGGTAAAAATACATTTAGTGGATACGTATGGAAATATGTTGATTTTGCTCTTAGAAGATATCGTGTAAAAGATAGAAATGCTGTAAATTATTCATATGATGCATATATAGATATTGGAAAAATTAAACGTTTTTGTGATGCTTTTACTCAAGAGAATAATAGAGAAGCTACTACAAAAGATATAAAAGAACAATTTCCTGACATTAAAGATGATATTATTAGATTATATTTTTTAGTATTTGATCATGATTTTGTTCATAGTTTGGATGAATGCCTACCTGATAGTGATGATGCTACTAATTATGATATGATAGGAAACGAAGATAAGAACTATGATGTAGTTTTATCTAGATTAACTGCTGAGAAGCTTGTAAATGATATTTTAAATTTAGATATTCCTTCTAGAAAAAAATATGCAATATTATATAGATATGGATTTATTAAAAATAAAGCTCATTCTTTAGAAAAAACTGGAGAGCAAATTGGTGTTACTCGTGTAAGAATTCAACAAATAGAACATGATGTATTTAAGAAAATGAAAAAACTTCCAGGAATGGAAAATTGTAAATAAAAAATAGTTTATTAAAACTATTTTTTTATTATTGGTTTATTCTTAATTTCTTCTTCCATAATATCATCATAAATAAGAGAATATATAAGATTAGCTCTATCTTCAATATTTAATGTTTTATATTTATTAGTATCATATTTATTTAATATTGGATATTTTAAAGATCCTTTTATTTCATTTAAATATCGTTGTCCATTAGTACTAAATCCTAATATTCTAATATATTCTATATCTTTAATAGAATTATTTTCATCTTTAGTTAATGAAAATAATATATGATTTAACATTCTAGATATTTTATTATATGTATATCTCTTTGATTTAATATTTAATATTAATTCATCAAGTGTATTAGATTTATTAATTACTTTTTTAAGTCTTGAATCTAATCCTTCATCAACATCTAAGTATTTTTCTAAATCTGTTTCACTCAATATTCTATATTTTAAATATTCAAAGTATTTATTATTAAATATTTTGTTTTTTAATAATAAATATGAATCATTAGGAACTTTATTTTCAAAAGTAGTATTATTTTTAATTCTTTGTCTAATGTTTTTAGCAGAAACGATACTTTCTTCTGATACGGTATCATGATATTTAGTAGTTCTTTTAATATTGAATGGTACCATTGAATAATTATTTTTAAATATTTCTTTTATATAACTAAGCGCTAATAATTCATTTGGTTCAGATATTTCTACATGTATTATATCTTTTAGTGCTTTATTTAATGCGGTAGGGTAATTTAAACCTTTATCTAAATATTTTTTTACAAAATCATCATATGTAATATCATATAACTGTGTTTTAGCAGCATCTATTATATGATCTATAGTTTTATTTTCAGTTCCAAAGCATAATGTATCTACTTTTAATTGATTTAATAGTTTTAAAGCATATTTAGCAAATATATCGCTTCCTTGAACAGTAAATATATATGGAAGTTCAATTACTAAATCTACATCATGATTTAATGCTATTTGAGCCTTTTCATAAGGAGACAATATTGATAATTCTCCTCTTTGAGAACATACAGATGACAAACATACTACGATTAACGAATCTGGATATTTTTCTTTAATTTTTTTTATTTGATATAGATGTCCGTTATGAAATGGGTTATATTCAGCTACTATACCAACAATTTTAGTCATTATGATTATCCCCTTTCTTAAATAAAATTATAACAAAATATGTAATTTTTGCAATAAAATAGCAATTTATACTTGATATTTTAGTATTTTTATGAGAAAATACTTTAGCGAAGCAAATATTTTATACTTACTAGACGTCGAAGGAGGAATAAAAATGAAATTAGATATTACATTATTCGGTGCATTACCTTTTAGAAGAATTAGTAAAACTGCTAAAAGACAAAGA
>OMST01000034.1 GCA_900313815.1 uncultured Eubacteriales bacterium | reverse complement strand
TCCATTGATTAATTTAGTAATCATTTTTGAATTATATATAGGATCTGCTAAAACATCTCTTTTAATTGCTTGTCTTTTACGCATGTTATTATTCTCCTTTCTTAAAGTTATTTATATTTTATTTTTTAGGTTTTTTAGTTCCGTATTTACTTCTACCTTGTCTTCTTTTATCAATTCCAGCAGTATCTAAAGTACCACGTACAATGTGATAACGAACACCGATAAGATCTTTAACACGTCCACCTCTAATTAGAACAACACTATGTTCTTGTAAGTTATGTCCTTCTCCACCAATATAGCAAGTAACTTCATATCCATTACTTAATTTAACTCTGGCAATTTTTCTTAAAGCTGAGTTTGGTTTTTTAGGTGTTTTAGTAGAAACACGAGTACATACTCCACGTTTTTGTGGTGATGTGTTATTAGTTTTCTTTTTATCTTTTGAGTTATATCCAATATTTAATACTGGGCTTTTACTCTTTTTAGTTTTTTGTCCTCTTGATTTTCTAACTAATTGATTAATTGTAGGCATATATTTTTTCTCCTTTCTTCATACACATTTCCAGGTGTATCAAAATCACCTTTTTTATAAGTTTTCCCTAGGGAAAACCACAAATCTACATAATGATAACATTAAAAAAACTTAATGTCAATATATTTATGCACATTAAGTTTATTTTTGTAAAATATTTTTATTCTATTATAGTTCTTGCTCACCTTTGTTTTTAAATTGTAATATTATTGGTGTTCCACTAAAATCAATATTTTCACGTATTTTATTTTCTAAATATCTATAATAACTAAAATGAACTAATCCTTTAGAATTAACTTCTATATCAAATCTAGGTGGTTTAGTACCTGATTGATGAGTAAAATATACTTTTAATTTCTTTCCTTTAAAAGAAGCTGGTGGGGTTTCTATAAATGCATCTCTAATAATATCATTTATAATATTAGTTTTAACTTCTTTTATTGAATTATTATAAGATATTAATACTTCTGGCATAAGAGTATGAATTCTCTTTTTAGTTTGAGCACTTAAGAATACTATTTTAGCAAAATCCATAAATTGGAAATTATTCTTAATATCCTTTTTCCATTTTTGCATATCTTCATCTTTATTTTCAATAGTATCCCACTTATTAACCACTATTACTACTGGTTTACCCGCTTCTAAAGCATATCCTGCAATATGTTTATCATGCTCTACTATACCAGTTGTAGCATCTAAAACTAATAAACAAACATCACTTCTATCTATAGCTTTCATACTTCTAAGTAAACTATATTTTTCAACTGCTTCAAAAATTTTGCCTTTTTTACGAAGACCAGCTGTATCTATTAATGTATATTCTTCTTTATTATATACAAACTTAGTATCTATAGCATCTCTAGTAGTACCAGCTACTGGACTAACAATTACTCTTTCTTCATTTAATAGTGCATTTACTAAACTACTCTTACCTACATTAGGTCTTCCAATTACTGATATTTTAATATTATTATCTTCTTCTTCAAATCCTTCTTCATAATCTTGAGTAGCAAGTTTTAATAAATCATTTACTCCCCTACCATGTTCAGCTGATATATTAACATAATCATCAAATCCTAATGAATAAAATTCATACATATTTTCATTTGATAAATTACTATCTACTTTGTTAATAGCAACTATTACTCTTTTATTTTGTCTTTTTAACATATCACGTATTAATAAGTCGCTAGTAGTAAGTCCATCTTTAGCATCTACAACAAAAACAATGGTATCTGCTTCATTAATACCTATTTCAACTTGCATACGTATTTCATCATTAAAGTCACCATCAGTTAAATCTATACCACCAGTATCAATTAAATAAAAGGGTATATCTTTATACATAGCTTTACTATAAATTCTATCTCTAGTTACTCCAGGAGCATCTTCTATAATAGCAACTTTTTTACCAACTATTCTATTGAATAAAGTACTTTTACCAGTATTAGGTCTTCCTACTAAACATATAGTTTGTTTTGCCATAGATTTCACCTCGCATACATTATAAACTATTATTACTTATTTTTCTAGTATTTTTATGTTTTAAATTGTATAATATCATTGTGATGTATATGAAAAAAATAGAATTAAAACCAATAATTGTAACTATCTTATTAATAGCATTTCAATCAATATGCTTTTTGCTATCAAAGCTAATACAAGGTTCTCCTAACTTAATTGGAAATAAAATTGATACTTTAATACCATTTAATATATGGTTTATAATTCCTTATTGTATTTGGTATATATTAATATTTGTTGTTCCATATCTTATTTACAAAAAAAATAAAGATTCATTTGTTAAATACATTTATTCTTACATATTTGTAACTATAATAGCTAATATAATATTTATAGTATTTCCAACAACTGTATTAAGACCAGATGTAGAAGCTACTAATATATTAACATTTATGGCTAAAGCAGTATTTACTATTGACACACCTATTTGCAATTGTTTTCCATCATTACATTGTGCTGTTAGTATGTTATTTATAACATTTGTATTTGAAAATAAGAATTTTAGTAACATTTCAAAAGTATTAATAACATTTATTTCTATATTAATTATGATAGCAACATTATTTGTTAAGCAACATGTCTTTGTAGACTTAATAAGTGGAGATCTTCTAGCCCTATTATGTTATTATGGAATAAGTTATAATTATAAGAAAAATAATAAAATTAAAAAGCTATTAAAACTTTAATAGTTTTTTTATATAAAAATGTCACTTTTTTACGTAAATTAGTAATATATTTTAATAAAATATATATCTTTATATTGTATAATCTAATTAGAAAAGGTGGTTAATATGAAGAAATGTTTAATTGGTTTAAGTATTACCCTAGCAGTTATTTTATTTGGATTTGCTATTTATATGTATGTGGATCATATTATTCATACAGATGATAGCCCTACTATAACAAAGGATGGAAAAGATATTAACAAAAGTGAATACATTTACAAAGATGATCTATTAGAACTTGGTTATACTATCGAAGAAATTAAAACTATTGAAAATAAGACTACTTCAACAGATGTTAAAAACTTTTTGTTAGAAAAAAAATATAACAACTTAATTAATTTCATATCTTCTCCTTATTTTAAAGCTAAGAATATTCAAAGATATGAAGATTATTTATCAAAAAATGAAGAATATTCATATGAAAATGTTGTTTTATACGTTGAGGTTGGTTTAGATAAAGAATTTTATACTGAAATAACAGAAATATCTAATTATAATGATTTGGATGCTATTGTAAATAAATATTATAAATTACCAAGTAATTTTACCCCGGAAGACTTAGTAGTTGTTAAAAAGGAATATTGGGGTAACAATTATGAATATAAATTAAGAGAAGAAGCTGCAGAAGCATTTTATAAAATGGCTGATGCTGCTAAAGAAGATGGTATTGTATTAAAAGTAGTATCTGCATATAGAACTGAAAGTACTCAAAGTAGTTTATTTAATAATTCTGTTAATGTTGATGGCCTTGAACATGCATTAATATATTCTGCTAAACCAGGTCATTCAGAACATCAATTAGGATTAGCTGTTGATATAAATATGGCTTCTTCTAAAATGCATTTTGAAAATACAAAAGAATATGAATGGTTAAAAGCAAATTCATATAAATATGGATTCGTTGAAAGATATCCTAAAGGAAAAGAATTTATTACTGGATATGGATTTGAACCATGGCATTATAGATATTTTGGAATTGAACTTGCTACTAATGTATATTTAGATGGAAGTACTTATGAAGAATATATAGTTAAACATTCAAAATAATTTCTTTATAAACAGTAAATAATATAAATAAAAAATAATTGAACAAGAAATAGTTATTAATATTATCTTAACTATTTCTTTTTTTGCATAACTCATTTCTTTAATATCATTATCATCTATTATTTCTTTTGAAACATTATTTGTTTTATATACATTTATTGTATAAGTATTAACATTATCAATATTTATAGTAATAATATTTTTAGAATGATTAAAGTTTCCATTACCAGTTATTTGTACATATGAAGATGTATTATATAATTCATATTCTATATCTAACGGTTCGCTACTAGAAGTAGTAATACTATATTCATGAATATCGCTACTAAAATTAATATCATATCCTTTAATATCTAATTTTGTTAAAATTCCTTTTTCTTCAGAAGTAGCATATACATTTATATTTAAAATTATCATAAAAAAAACAAATAATATTTTATTCATATTAATATTATTTGCTTAATTATTATATTTATTCTATTTTATTGTTTTAAGAATAATCTTTTTTACATTTCTTTTCTTCTTTTCTATTCTAAAGCAATCTATAAATGCATCTTCCATATTATCAACTTTTTTATTGTAGAAAATAGTTCCTAATATATCACCTTTATTAACTTTATCTCCAATAGTTTTATTTAATGAAATACCTACTGCATAATCTATTTTATCTGTTTTTTTATGTCTTCCCGCTCCTAAATCATGTACTAATTGAGCTATATTTAATGATTTAACTTCATTTATATAACCTGATTGAGAAGATAATACGATATGTTTTTTACACTTATCTTTTAATTTATTTAGATTTCCGCCCTGATATTTAATCCATTCTTCAAATTTATTTTTAGCATGTCCACTTTCTAATAAATTAATTACTAATGCTTTAGCTTTTCTTTGAGAAATACCTCTAGCAGCACTAATCATTAAACTAGATATATATATAACTAATTCATATAATCTTTTATCATATTTGCCATTAAAGAAATCTATTGTTTCTTTTACTTCTAATGAATTACCTATATTACGTCCTAAAGGAGTATTCATATCACTTAAAGTACAT
>OMST01000023.1 GCA_900313815.1 uncultured Eubacteriales bacterium | reverse complement strand
TAATGAATATGAAAGACTACCAGAATCTACAAAAAATAAAATAATAAATCAGGATGAGTCTAACGTAGTTGACTTTGTAAAGAATCCGATTAAGATTAAAAATAGTAATAAGTATGATATATTTTCAGAAAAAGTATTACAAAAATTAATCTTAGAGGATATTGAAAATTTCTTAGATGAATTAGGAAACGGATTCACCTTCATTAAAAGTGAATATCCAATTAAGTTTGATGATAGATATAATTATATAGATTTGCTTCTATATAATATTAAATATAGATGTTATGTGGTTGTTGAATTAAAAGTAACAGAATTAAAGAAAGAATACACAGGACAAATAATGACCTATATGAATTATATTGATAAGAATATTAAATCAATTGAAGAAAATGATACGGTTGGTATTATTATTTGCAAACAAGATAATGAATATGCAATTAAATATTGTTCAGATGATAGGATAATTGCTAGAGAATATGAATTAGTATGATATAATAAAAATAGAAGGTGATTTAGATGGTTATTCGAGTATTAGATGAAGTAAGAGCTAATATATGTGATAATTTGCTAACAAAATTGATTCAAGACGAAAGACAATATGATGATTCTATCGATGAAAATTTTGTAGTTAAAGATTATTTTAAAAATGTTATAAATAATAAGGATAACATATTATTATGCTATGAAGAAGATGAAATTATAAAAGGCTATATATATTTAAAATTAGTAAATAACGATAACAAAAAAGGTTACTTAATCGATGGCTTATATGTAGATAATGAGTATAGAAATAATGGTATTGCTACTAAGCTTATAGAAAATGCATTAAATGTAATAAAGAAAGCAAATATATCTGTTGTTGATATAAACGTTATGACGAATAATAGTGTAGCTATAAATTTATACAAGCGTTTTGGATTTAATGAATTTAGAATTAGTTTAAGAAAAAATATATAGTATTATTTGAAAGAATTACTTTTGTGATTCTTTTTAATTGCATTAATCCATATGCATAAACGTAAGTCACCACATGGTGACTACGATCATATGGGAGAGGCTATAACTTTAGTAAATAATTTTAAAGTAGAAAAGGTAATATTTAATTGCGGAGAATATAATGATTTAGAAAAAGAATTAATAAAAGTACTAGATAAGAAAAAATAAAGTATTATTCTTGCATTAAAGAACTAAATATAGATAATAATAAATTAAAGATAGAAACATGTGAGCCATAATTAAGAATTAATGTGATATAATGATTATAGGATGTGATAATAGTGTTAGATGAAAAATTGATAAAGCTTCAACATTTTTTTGAAGTTGATCTAAAAATTAAAAAAGAAATGCTTAATGCAGCACCACCAAGTGATAATCAATTTATTGATGAATCTAGTATAAGTAAGTTTACTGATAATTTATATGATTTTCTAATATATGTATTTAGTGAATTAAAATGTATTGCTTCTGATATATTTGGACTTGATTCTTCTGCTATGAAAAAAATAAATATTTTAGAAGATAAAATCAAGAAAGAGTTTTATTCATGTGGCTTTGATATTAATAAATTACGCTCGTTTTATAAAAATAATATAAGTAATATGGAAATGGAATTTATTAATTTAGTAAAAAAAGAATGTGTTGGATATTCTCATGGGGGAATTGCTCCAGTTCAAAAAGCAACTACAATAAATGAAATTCTACATTATATACATTCTTATATTTTAAATAATGAATCAATCCTTCAATCAATTCCTATGATTAAACAAAAAGAAAATGATTATCATTATCCTATAACATTGCGTGGATACAATGTGCCAACATTTGAACAATTATTTGATATATTTCCTAATGAATTAGATGTTGGATGGACTGATATGTTGGCTATTAATGATAGAAAATTATTAATGATGGTTAGGGATAGAGGGCATGCTTTAACAATAGAAATAACCTTAAATAATCAAATTGCTAGACTTGAATACTTTATTCCCAAAATATGTAATATAGATATGGTAAATAATTTACCTGGTGTTAATAAAGTTAATGAAAATAGTGTAGGTGCTACTGGAGTTATAGAAGTACCTATTAACAATTTATCAAATGAATTATTTGGTTTTATTTCAAAAGTTCCAATGGATAGTAATATTGTATATAAATATTAGAATTAGTAACATTTGAAGTATATACATTATAATATTGCTAGATTAGTGAGACAGTAAAAAAACTATATAATATTTTATATAGTTTTTATTTGCTTCTTTTAATACTTTTGTCATTAGCATATTCTTTAGCTGCGTTATATAATGGATTTTGACAAGGATTATATCTGTTCTTTTCAATATATCCTAATTCTTTAATATAGTGTTCATTAATTTGAATCATTAAAGAGGTGTCAATAACTGTTCCTTTATAAGATATCCATGTATGTCGTCCGTCCGGACTATTTTTAGTTCCTTCTAGTATTCCTACGGTACCACCACATATATCACAACTATTTAATGAATAACTAACCATTTTAGCTATTAATGTGCAATTTCCTATATTAGCCCCATCTATAAATATTTGGACAGGTTTAAATGGAGCCCTTATATTTTGATCACATACTTTATCAAACAGTTCTCTTGGAAATCTTGCAATCATTCCTTCTTTAATTCCAAATATTATTTTTTCCCTAAATGAGCTATCTTCAATTAATTTTTGTTTTAATATATCAAAACATTTATATTGAATTAAATCTTCATCAATTAAATATTTTAGTATTTCATTTATTTCTTGTTCCATAAATACTCCTATATATATAATTTTAACAAGAAATATTTAAATGGTCTAGTATATAATATATATTATTGTGATATAATTGTGTATGGTGGTTAATATGGGAACAGTATATCATGGAAGTAAATCACATGGAATTAAGCAGTTATTACCAATGAAATCTACTCATGGTGTATATGTATATGCGACTCCTGAAAAAGCATTAGCGGTGCATTTTAGTGGTAGATGTGGTGATGATTTAACATATGATATTGGACATTTTGATACTGATAAAAGTGGTCCTTGGGAATTAGTTGAAAATATACCCGGAGCATTTGAAAAAATGTATTCTAACAGTTCATCTATATATTCATTTCAAGATGACACATTTAAAAGCTTAGATACAGGTTTTAGTGAAGTTGTTTCTGAAGTTCCAGTCAGAGTTATAAATGAAGAATACTATGAAAATGTATATGAAGCAATTTTAAAGCTAGAACAAGAAGGATTATTAAAAATATATAGATATCCAAATAAACCATTATCTATGAAAAAAGATGGTTCAGATATATTAGATAAATGGAGACATTATAGAGATAAATATCATAAAAAATTTGTTAAAAGTGAATTTGATAGATTAGTATGTCTTCATCCAAATCTAATTGAAAAAATAAATGATTTATCTAGAGAATTTAATTATGATTATAGATATTATCCAATAGATTTAATAAAGTTATTTAAAGCAAGAATAGAAAAACAATTAAAAGATATTAGACATGAACAATATATAGATTCTTCTTATATAAGTATATGTTCATCATTTCCAGAATTATCTCCTCAAATTAGTAAACTATATGAAGATTATAAAAATAGTTATAATGAATTAATAAGTACAAAGATTAAAGTAATGTAATAACAAAATTATTATTATTGAATAAAATACTATAGATATAGTTCTAAATGTTATTTTATGAACTATATTTATTAGTATCACCTAAGGGTGTTTATATAGATATGGGACTTAAAAGTCCCTTTTATTTGATTATAAAATGTTTTATAATTAATATATGAGTAAAGATGAATTTAAGAAAAAAAAATTAATTAACGAATTTACTAAGTATATAAAAGGTAAGAATTATTCAAATTTAACATTGAAATCTTATATAGATGATTTATATTACTTTTATTCGTATGTAAAAAAAGATGAGTTATCTATTAAAGAAAATGATGTTAGAGAATATTTAACATATTTAAATGAAAAAGAAGAAAAAAGCACATCTGTAAGAAGAAAAATAAGTACTTTAAAAACATTTTATAAGTTTTTATATATAAATAATTATATGGATAAAAAAGATTATCCTATGACTAGAATAGCAGTTCCTAAAACAGAAAAAAGATTACCAAAATTTATATATTATAATGATTTATTAGAAATAATTAATGAGTCTTCTAAAACAAATGACAATGTTAGAGATAAATTAATAATTGAAATGTTGTATGCTACTGGAGTTAGAGTTTCTGAACTTGTTAATATTAAAATTAATGACATAGATTTTGAAAATAAAAGAATAATAGTTCATGGTAAAGGTAATAAAGAAAGAGTAGTTTATTATGGAGATTATGCTAAAGAAGTATTAGAAGAATATTTATCCGTTCATTATAGAAAAGATACAGAGTATTTATTTGTAAACTCTAAAGGTTATAAATTAACAGATAGAGGTGTAAGATATATTATAGATAAAATTATGGATAAATTATCTATTAAAACTCATGTAACTCCACATGTTTTAAGACATACTTTTGCTACAGATATGCTGAATAATGGGTGTGATATAAAAGTAGTACAAGAATTACTTGGTCATAGTTCTCTTAGAGCAACAGAAATATACACCCATGTCACAAATGAAAGATTAAAAGAAGTATACTATACATATTTTCCAAGACAAAATAAAGATGAATAGAAATATTCATTTTTTTTAAAAAAAATAAAAAAATTTTAAAATAAAACTATATTTAAAAAAATATACATGATATAATAGTTAAGTCGGTATAAGACATAATATAGGAGGTAAAATTATGAAGTATGTTTACATGTTTAGTGAAGGTAATAAAGATATGAGAAACTTACTTGGTGGTAAAGGTGCTAATTTAGCAGAAATGACCAGTATTGGTTTACCAGTTCCAAGAGGATTCACTATAACAACTGAAGCATGTACTGCATATTATGATGCAGGTAAAGTTATTAGCGAGGATATTATTAATGAAATATATGAAAAACTTGCTGAACTTGAAAAATTAACTGGAAAAACTATGGGAGATTTAGAAAACCCATTATTAGTTTCAGTAAGAAGTGGTGCAAGAGCAAGTATGCCAGGTATGATGGATACTGTACTAAATTTAGGATTAAATGATAAAGTTTGCGAAGCATTCGCTGAAACAACAAATAATAAAAGATTTGTTTATGATTCTTATCGTAGATTCATTATGATGTTTGCTGATGTAGTTAAAGGATATTCTAAAAATTCTTTTGAAAGAGTATTAGATAAATTTAAAGAAGATAAAGGTGCTCAATTTGATACTGATTTAACTGCAGATGATATGTATGAATTATCATTTAAGTTTAAAGATATATATAAGGAATTATCTGGAAATGAGTTTCCACAAGATCCTAAAGAACAATTAATTGAAGCAGTAACAGCGGTATTTAGAAGTTGGAATAATGAAAGAGCTATTTATTATAGACGTATGAATGATATTCCATCTAGTTGGGGAACTGCTGTTAATGTTCAAGAAATGGTTTATGGAAATAAAGGTGATGACTGTGGTACGGGAGTTGCATTTACAAGAAACCCAGCTACAGGTGAAAAGAAACTTTATGGTGAATATTTAATGAATGCACAAGGTGAAGATGTAGTTGCAGGAGTTAGAACACCAAAACCAATTGATACATTAAAAGAAACTATGCCAGAAGCATATAATGAATTTGTTAAGACTTGTGAAATATTAGAAAAGCATTACAAAGATATGCAAGATATGGAATTTACTATTGAAAATGGTAAATTATTTATGCTTCAGACTCGTAATGGTAAAAGAACTGCTGCTGCAGCATTGAAGATAGCAGTTGACTTATATAATGAAAAAATGATTACACGTGAAGAAGCATTATTAAAGGTTGAACCAAAAGCATTAGATCAATTATTACACCCAAATTTTGACGCAGATGCATTAAAGAAAGCAACTCCAATTGCTACAGGTTTAGCAGCATCTCCAGGTGCTGGATGTGGAAAGATTTATTTCTCTGCAGAAGATGTAACTGAAGCATCAAAGAGAAAAGAAGACACTATTTTAGTTAGACTTGAAACATCACCAGAAGATATTGAAGGTATGAACTTAGCACGTGGTATTTTAACTATTCGTGGTGGTATGACATCTCATGCAGCTGTAGTTGCTCGTGGAATGGGTAGATGTTGTGTATCAGGATGCGGTGAATTAACAATAAATGAAGAAGAAAAAACAATAACTACTAAAGATGGAAAAGTATTTAAAGAAGGAGATTATATTTCTATAGATGGTACAACTGGTAAAGTTTATGGAGAAAAAATTAAAACAGTTGAGCCAGAAATTAGTGGTGACTTTGAAACCTTCATGAAATGGGCAGATGAAGTTCGTACATTAAAAGTAAGAACAAACGCTGATACTCCAAGAGATGCTCGTCAAGCCATGAAATTTGGTGCAGAAGGAATTGGACTTTGTAGAACAGAGCATATGTTCTTCGAAGAAGAAAGAATATTTGCAATTCGTCAAATGATAGTTTCTGATACAGTTGATCAGAGAGAAAAGGCATTAGCTAAGTTATTGCCAATGCAAAGAGGTGACTTTGAAGAATTATATAAAGAGATGAAAGGTAATCCAGTTACTATTCGTTTCTTAGATCCACCTCTACATGAATTTGTACCTCATACAGATGAAGAAATTCGTCCACTTGCAAAAGAACTTGGAATGACTTTTGAAGCATTAAAAGATAAAATTGCTACATTACATGAATTTAATCCAATGATGGGACATAGAGGATGTAGATTAGCTGTTACTTATCCAGAAATAGCTAAAATGCAAACAAGAGCTGTAATTGAAGCTGCTATTAATGTAGATAAATCTGGTATTAAAGTTGTTCCTGAGATTATGATTCCTCTAGTAGGAGAAGTTAAAGAACTTGCATATGTTAAAGGAATAGTAGTTGATACTATTAATGAAGTATTTAAAGAACAAGATTATAAATTAGATTATAAAATTGGAACTATGATTGAAATTCCAAGAGCAGCATTAACTGCTGATGAAATAGCTAGTGAAGCTGAATTCTTCAGTTTCGGTACTAATGATTTAACTCAAATGACATTTGGATTTAGTAGAGATGATGCTGGTAAATTCTTAGGAGATTACTATTCTAAACAAATTTTAGAAAGTGATCCATTCGCTAGAATAGATGAAAAAGGAGTAGGTCAATTAGTTCAAATGGCTGCTGAAAAAGGTAGAAGTGTTCGTCCAGATATTAAACTTGGTATTTGTGGAGAACATGGAGGAGATCCTGCAACTATAGATTTCTGTCATAGAATAGGATTAACATATGTATCATGTAGTCCATTTAGAGTACCTATTGCTAGATTAGCTGCTGCACAAGCTGCAATCAAAGCAAAAAGCAATAAGTAATTAAAATAATAAAGACTAGAGAAATCTAGTCTT
>OMST01000010.1 GCA_900313815.1 uncultured Eubacteriales bacterium | reverse complement strand
CTTCCCATACCGAACAGAGAAGTTAAGCACTTTTACGGCGAAAATAGTGTAAGCGAAGATAGCAAGTTGCCAATTTTTTTATTGCAAAAAAATAGTAAGTTATTCACTTACTATTTTATTTTCTATTAAAAGAGTTTTTATATCTTCAAAGTTTTTAGCATCGCTTTTAGTAGCAATCAATTTATTATTGTTAACAACTATCACATATGGTAAATATCCAGTATAGTCTTTTAATTCATAGGTAGTCTTATATATGTCTTTAACATTATCAGGTAAATCATCTAATTCAATATAATAATTCTTAATATCTAATTTTGCTTCTTCCAATTCTTTTTTTATAGCTTCACATCTATTAGAAGTTTTAATACATAATATAGTAACAACTTTAACGGATTTATTATCAATCATCCATTGTTTAGCCTCTTCCGGGATTTCTGTATTTTCTTCAACTTCTTTAGTTATTTCTTCAATTCTTTCTTTTTCTTTTTGTTGTTGTATTTCTTCTTGAGTTTGACAACCTGTAAGAATGAATAATAAGCATAATAATATCATTAATAATTTCTTTTTCATTTTTTCACCATAAAAAGTATATTATAATTTTCTTTTTTTTTCAATATTATATGATAAAATATTATAGGAGGCTTTATGAAAAAAATTATTGTTAAATCATTATTATTCTTATTGATCACAATAATGTCTGCATATATATTTTCAGGTAATAAAAAAACTTATATAGTTGAACGACAATTTGAAACAGTTACCACTGATTCTCAAGAATCGGATTATGAACTAATAAAAGATTCATTTATTGAAGGAATGAATGTTAATGATTATCTTGATATATATAACAATAAATCAATTAAAATTAAACGAAAAGGTGAATATAATAATTTAGAATACAATTTTGAAGATATATTACATTATTATGAAATAGAAAACTATCTTAAAGAATTATCTAAAAGTGATATAGTTAATCTATTCGTAATAGGCAAATCTGTAGACAATAGAGACATATATAACATTGAAATAGGAAAAGGTCAAAATACATTATTGATAGATTCTAATATACATTCTGGAGAAGTTGCTAATACGCCAATTTTAATGGCATTTTTAATCGATTTGGTGAATAATTATGAATCAGGCAATAATGAAGTGGTAAATACCCTAAACAGCGTTAAAATAGCCTCTATTCCTTGTATAAATCCTGATGGCTATGAAGTGTTTAACTTTGGAGTAGAATCAATTAATAATAAAGAATTATGGATATATAAAAATAAAGATAGTATTAATTTTAATAATTTTAAATTTAATGCTAATGGAGTAGATTTAAATAGAAACTTCCCAACTCAAAATGCAGGGTTATATTATAAAGAATATAATTTATTAAAAAACGTATCACTTACTAAGTCTACTCAAACGACACTTTACTTTGGTGGAGAAACATTAGGAAGTGAACCAGAAACTAAAGCAGTAATGTATCAAATGTTAACTCATTATAAGAATGCATATGCATATATAAATTTACATAATCAAGGTAGAGTTATATATAGTGGTAAACCTAATCTTTCAGAGGAATATAATGAAAGTACAATTAAGTTATGCAATATTATAGGAAATATAACAGGTTATCATGTTTATGGATTAGATCGAGAAGAAATTGGTGAAGGAAATGATGGAACTGCCTCTGATTTTATGGCAGAACTTGTTAATGGTTTTGTATTTAGTACTAAAACAGGTAGATTATCTTCATCAAGTTATAAAAATAATAATTCTTCATTAAAATATGATGTTCCTGCTATAGTGGTAGAAACAACTAGAGATTATCATAAAGATCCAAAGTACTTTAAAGATGAGTATTATAATAAAGGTGTTAAAGAAATGTTCTATAAATTATTAGAATATGGAATGAAAACTAACTAAATACTTGAAAAACATGTATTATTTTGTTATAATACATGTGCTTATGGCGTAATTGGTGAAGTGGTTAACACGGCGGATTGTGGTCCCGTTATGCGTGGGTTCGATTCCCACATTGCGCCCCAT
>OMST01000025.1 GCA_900313815.1 uncultured Eubacteriales bacterium | reverse complement strand
TGGACACGAAGCTGTTAAAGAATTATGTGCTATTCAAAGTGATATTATTAGTGAAATTGGTGAAGAAAAAATAGAAGTTGTTCTTGCAAATATTCCAGATGAATTAAGAGAAGAAGTAAACAATGATATTAAAGAAGATATGATTGCTGCTATTCAAATAAAGGATAAATTAGAAAAATATGCAAGAATAGATGAAGTTAAAGAAGAAGCAATAACTAAATATACTGAAAGACATGAAGGAGAAGAAAATTTAGAAGAAAATCTTAAATTAGTTAAGAAAGTTGCAGATGAAATTGAAGGTGCTGAAGTTCGTAGATTAATAACTAATGAACATATAAGACCTGATGGACGTGGAATGGATGAAATCCGTGAATTATCTGCTGCAGTAGATTTACTTCCAAGAACACATGGTAGTGCATTATTTACTAGAGGTCAAACTCAAGCATTAGCTATTACTACATTAGGTGCTCAAAATGAAGAACAAATTTTAGATGGACTTAGTTTAGAAGAATCTAAGAAATTTATTTTCCATTATAACTTTCCTGCATTTAGCGTAGGTGAAACTGGAAGATATGGAAGTCCAGGTAGACGTGAAATTGGACATGGTGCTTTAGCTGAACGTGCATTATTGCAAGTAATGCCAAGTCAAGAAGAATTCCCATATACAGTACGTGTTGTATCTGAAGTATTAGAAAGTAATGGTTCATCTAGTCAAGCAAGTATTTGTGCAGGATGTATGTCTTTAATGGCAGCTGGTGTACCAATTAAAGCTCCAGTAGCAGGTATAGCAATGGGATTAATTACTGAAGATGGAACTTGTGATTCAAAATATACAATACTAACTGATATCCAAGGCTTAGAAGATCATATGGGTGATATGGACTTTAAAGTGGCTGGAACTCGTGAAGGAATTACAGCATTACAAATGGATATTAAAATTAAAGGTGTAACTCGTGATGTATTAAAAGAGGCTTTAGAAAAAGCTCATAATGCTAGAATGAAAATATTAGATGTTATGGAAGATACAATACCTGAAGTTAGACCAGAATTATCTGAATATGCTCCTAAGATTAGAACTATGAAGATAGCTGTTGATAAGATTAAAGATGTAATTGGAAAAGGTGGAGATATGATTACTAAGATTATTTTAGAATCAAGTAATGTTCCATCAGTTAATCATAAAGATGCAGTTAAAATTGATATAGATGATGACGGTAATGTAATTTGTTATCATATGAAGAAAGAAGTTCTAGATAAAGCTATTTCTATGATTGAAGATATTGTTAAAGAAGTAGAAATAGGTGCAACATATACAGTTAAAGTTGTTAAAATAGAAGACTTTGGTGCATTTGTTGAATTATGGCCAGGTTGTGAAGGATTAGTTCATGTAAGTCAACTTGATAATAAGAGAGTAAATCATCCAAGTGATATCTTAAAAGTTGGAGATGAAATAGTTGTTAAAGCAATTGGTTATGATAGAAAGGGTAAATTAAATCTTTCTCGTAAAGAATTATTACCTAAGAAAGAATCTAAAAAAGAAGAAAAAACTGAAGAAACGATAGAAGAATAGAAATATTCTTCTTTTTGTTTACACATTTACACTTTTATATTGCACTTTACAAATAAAAATGCTAAAATATATTTGTATAGTAAAGGAGAATGATATGAAAAAACGTATATTATTTGTAACAATTTTATTAAGTGTGTTTTTTGCTTTCATATATAGTGTTTATGCTATAGAGCCTGCAAAAGCACCAACAACTGTACCACCAATAGGTACAAAGATGTATGCTGCTACTGATGGAATACTTGATACAGAAGGAAGAAGAGAGTTTGATTTTAGTGCTGTAAGTTTTAAAAATGGGACTGAAACATTAAAAGGAAAAGAAGATTTAGAAAAAATCAAAATAGCAACTGATAGAAGTTTAACTAGTTTACCTGATATTAAATTAGCTGATGATTGGTTTACTGCTTATTGCTTAGATCCAAATCTTTTGTATCCTCATAATGGACTTTCAACAAAAATTTTATTGTCTAGTGTAGCTGCTGCTGCTGGTACTGGGGATTTCCCTAAAGCAGTAGTTGATGAGGCTGTTATTGCTGCATTATTCAATTCTGGGGCTGATAGTAAGATTAAAGCATTATTAGCTGCTTTACCTAAAGGCTTTTTAGGAGAAGTTGATTATACATATCCAGAGGGATATGACGGAGCAGATCGTAATAGAACATTATTAGAAGCTGCACTTGGAACTTCTAATAGTACTCCAGAAGCAAATAAAGTTAAAGTAGGCTTTAAATCACTTACAATTGTTGATAATTTAGGTAATCCACTAGCAAATGGTGCTATAACTGGTCAACAAATTAACCAAGCATTAGATATTAAAAATGCAAGTAATGGATATGATGAAGAATATAAATTAGAATTAAGTCAAGATACAATGACATTTGATTTATACACTACAAAAGCTATGGAAAGTAATGTTAAAAATAATCATATATTATGGATTATAGAACATAGTTATCCTTCTATTTCTATGGATAGATTATTTACTGAAGCTGGTGTTGTAGGTTCAACATTAAGAAGTGAAGTTTTAGGGCTTGCTGGAAATACCGGATTAACAGATGATGAAAAAGTAGAAAATTATGTATATTCAACTATTCAATATGCTATCTGGTATGTTGCTGCAACTGGAATAAATGGTAATACAATTGGTAATGAATTAGTAAGTACTGCAGAAGCAGATGCTTCAAAAGTTGTTGAATTAAATAAATTATATCAATACTTAATTAAAGATAGAGATATTTATGCAACATATGCTAATGAATCTAGTGAGTTTGGTGATACATTAACAATTAGATTAAACAAAGGTGACAATAAAAATATTTACCACGAAAATAATAAGAGAATTAAATATGGTCCTTACATTGTAACTAGTAATATGGTTACTGCTGGAACAATTAGTTTAAGTATTAGAGATAATGTTGAAGGAGTAACAATTGTTAATGCTGCTGACACTGTAATTACATCAGTTAAAGAAGGAGAAGAATTCTTCATTAACATTGATAAAGAAAAAATTAAGAAAGCTACTGATAGAGTAATTGTTGTGGCTAAGACTACTGAAGGTATTACTTATGAGTCTAATAGAGGTAGAGTATATGAAGCATATAGTCCTCTAGTACAAAATGTTGCCAGTGGTGGAAAAGCAACACCTGTATCAAAAGAAGCTGAATTAAAAATTGATGTTAATGTTCATACAGGACTTGTTAATATAGCTGGATTATTCGTTATGACAATGATAGTATTCTCACTTGGATATCTATTATTAAGCTATACTAATAAGAAAGTAGAATTATCATAATTTTAAAATAGTTAGAACACTTATAAAAGTGTTCTTTTTTTTGTAGTGTTTTTTAAATTATCTTCTAATTATTATAATAGGAGGTGATTTAAATAAAAGAATATATTAATAAAATATATGAGTATATTAATAATAATTTACTTAAGTTAGTTATGTTTATATCATTAATATTTCTTTATATTGGTCAATTTTTTATTATAAATTATATTATTGAAAATAAGTTGGATAAGGAAGAGAATATTCCTTTACAACCAAATGAAATAACTAAAGAAGAATCTAAAGAACCAGAATACATTTATGTAGATTTAAAAGGCGCTATTGAGGCCCCGAATGTATACAAATTAGAAAAAGGATCAAGAACTATAGACTTAATAAATGAGGCAGGTGGGCTTTTAAATAACGCTAATACAAGATTTATTAATTTATCAAAAGAATTAAAGGATGGAGATGCTATAGTAATATATACTAATGAAGAAATAGAAGAAGCCAAAAAGAGTAATATAATATATGTTGAAACCCCATGTGTTTGTGAAGAAGTAAAAAATGATGCTTGTTATAATGAAAATAACAATAATGATTCCAAAATAAATATAAACACAGCTACTTTAGAAGAATTAATGACACTGTCTGGTATTGGAGAAGCAAAAGCCAAATCCATTATTGAATATAGAGAAACAAATGGTAAATTCAATAATATAGAAGATATTATTAATGTGCAGGGAATAAGTGAAACAATTTTCAATAAAATTAAGGAAAATATTACTATTTGATACTCTATATTATATATTTTTATTAATATCATTAATATATTTAATAATCTATATAAATAATTATAATTATAAATGTGATATTGATGTGAGTCAAAACACTTTTGCTTTAAAAATAAAAGATTTCAAAATAGATGGAAACAAATTAAGTATAGATTTTGACTCTCTGATAGGTGTTTATTATTTTAAAACTGAAAAAGAAAAAAATAGTTTTAATTATAATATTAATGATGAGGTTACAGTTGAAGGATATTTAGAGATACCCCCAAATAATACAATACCTAATATGTTTAATTATAATCAATATTTAAAGCATAATAATAAATGTTATATTCTTCACATTAATAAAATAAATATTTTAAATAAGAATAAAAATATACTTTATATAATAAAAAATTATATTATTAAAAGAATTAATAATATTTCTTATAATCAGTATTTATATGCATTTATATTAGGCAAATCAAGTTATTTAGATAAAGAGACATATAGCAATTATCGTATAAATGGAGTAACTCATTTATTTGCTTTATCCGGATTACATGTATCTATGTTTTCAAGCATATTATTAAAAATATTTAAAAAGATAAAATTTAATGAAAAAATATCTTATTTATTCACTTCTGTATTCTTGGTATTTTTTTCTTTTATAGCGTCTTTTACTCCATCTATCTTAAGAGCAACTATTTTTTTTATATTAAGTTCATTAAATCAAATACATTATTTATTTATAAAACCTAAATATTTATTGTTTTTAACATTTATATTAATGATAATAATTAATCCTTTATTCGTATATAACAATGGTTTTATTTTATCATTTGTTATTACATATTTTATATTGCTATATAACGAAAATTATACTAAATCAAATATATTAAAGATAAGTATTATTTCTATGCTTTCTAGTTTACCAATTATAATAAATATGTCTTATGAAATAAATATTGTTGGATTTATTAATAATATATTTTTTATACCATATGTTAGTAATATAGTTTTCCCATTATCTTTATTAACACTATTTTTAGAAAAATTAAATGTGTTGTTACAAATATTGATTAATATTATGGAAAAAATATCTTTTTACAGTACAAAGATTTTTAATCTTTGTTTATATTTTGGAAAATTAAGTTCTATAGAAATTGCTATTTATTATTTTATTTTAATATTAATAATTAAATATAAGAATAAAACACTTTATTTATCATTAGTTCTTATATTATTTTATTTCTATTTTAAACAAAACTTTAATAAGTCTGATTATATATATTTCTTAGATGTTAACCAAGGAGACAGTTCATTGATAATAACAAAAAATAAAAATAGTATTCTTATTGATACGGGAGGTATGGTTTCTAATAAAGTAAATAATTGGGAAAAGAAAAATAATGAATTTAATATTATGAAATCATCCCTAATACCTTTTTTTAAGAGTATTGGGACTAAAAAGGTAAACTATTTAATTATTACACATGGTGACTTTGATCACATGGGAGAGGCAATTAATTTAGTTAATAATTTTAAAGTAGAGAAAGTAATCTTTAATTGTGGTGAATTTAATGATTTAGAACAAAAGTTAATCAAAGTATTAGATAAAAAGAAAATTAAGTATTATTCATGTATTAAAGAATTAGATATAGATAAGAATAAATTATATTTTCTTCAGACTAAAGAATATGATAATGAAAATGATAATTCAAACGTAATTTATACAGAACTTAATAACTATAAATTTATGTTTATGGGAGATGCAAGTGTAACTACTGAAAAAGAAATATTAGATAAATATAATCTATCTGATATAGATGTATTAAAAGTAGGGCATCACGGAAGTAGAACAAGTAGTAGTAAAGAATTTATTAATGAGATTAATCCTAAGTATACAATTATTAGTGTTGGAAAGAATAATCGTTATGGACACCCAAATAAAGAAGTATTGGATAATTTAAAAGATACAAAAATATATAGAACAGACGAGGATGG
>OMST01000014.1 GCA_900313815.1 uncultured Eubacteriales bacterium | reverse complement strand
AGAAAGACGGTAAATTTGAATTACTACCTAAAAAAGAAGTTGCTAAGATTCAAAAAGAATATGAAAGATTAAATAAACTTCTTGGTGGTATTAGAGAAATGGATCGTTTACCAAAAGCAATTATTATTGTTGATCCAAGAGTTGAAATTAATGCTATTCGTGAAGCACGTAAATTACATATACCAGTGTTTGGAATTGTAGATACTAACTGTGATCCAGATGATGTAGATTATGTAATCCCAGCAAATGATGATGCTGTTAGAAGTGTTAAAGTTGTTTTAGGAGTTTTAGCTAATGCAGTTTGTGAAGCTAATGGTCTTCCAACAGTTGATTATGTAACAGAAGAGGAAACTGAAGGTAAACCAGCTAAAGAAATTAAAGTTGAAACTAAAGTGGTTGAATTTGATGATTTTGCTGAAGAAGAAGCTGAAGTAAAAGAAGAAAAGAAACCTGCTAAGAAAACAACTAAAAAAGAAGAAAAAGAAGAAGTTGTTGAAGAAAAGAAAGCTGCTAAGAAAGCAACTAAAAAAGAAGAAAAAGTTGATTATTCTTCATTAACAGTTGCTGAGCTTAAAAAATTAGCTAAAGAAAAAGGTGTTACTGGATATTCAACAATGAAAAAAGATGAATTAATTTCATCATTGAATTAGGAGGCATTTATGGAAATTACTGCAAGTATGGTTAAAGACCTAAGAGAAATGACTGGAGCTGGAATGATGGATTGTAAAAAAGCTTTAGTTGAATCTAATGGTGATATGAATGCTGCTGTTGATTATTTAAGAGAAAAAGGTATCTCTAAAGCTGCTAAAAAAGCTGAAAGAATTGCTGCAGAAGGACTTTCAAATATATATGTTGATGGAAATAATGCAGTAGTAGTTGAATTAAATTCTGAAACAGACTTTGTAGCTAAAAATGCTGAATTCAAAGAATTATTAGATAAAATTGGAAATGCTATTTTAACAAATGAAGTAAATAGTATGGAAGATGCATTAAATACAAAAGTAGGTAATGATACTGTAAATGATTTAATAGTAAATGCAACAGCAAAAATCGGTGAGAAAATTAGTTTAAGAAGATTTGAAAAAGTTACTAAAACTGATTCAGAAGTATTTGGAACTTATTTACATATGGGTGGCAAAATATCTTCTTTAACAATTGTAGAAGGTAATAATGAAGATGTAGCTCGTGATGTAGCAATGCAAGCAGCTGCAATGAGACCTTTATATGTAAACATAGAAAGTGTTCCAGAAGCTGACCTTGAACATGAAAAATCAATCATTAAAGAACAAGTTATTAATGAGGGTAAAAAACCAGAATTTGCTGATAAAATAGTTGAAGGTAGAATTAAAAAATTCTATGAAGAAACTGTTTTAGAAGAACAAGCATTTATTAAAGACTCTGAACTAACTGTTAAAGCTTATTTAGAAAAGAATGATTCTAAATTAGTAAATTTAGTTAAATATGAAGTAGGCGAAGGAATGGAGAAAAGAAATGATGACTTTGCTGCTGAAGTAATGAGTCAAATAAAATAATTTACTCAAATAAAAAACATGAATTAATTCATGTTTTTTTAAATTGCTATAAATTATATACTGTTCCAAAGAACCAAATATTATCTGAGTTTTTATCTTTAATTATGTATAAGAATGGTCTATCAAATACTATGTTAATTATTTCTTTTTCTGTAGGCATTGCAGTAGCTTTAAACATTCCGAAATATGTAACAGCAGCAGCTTTAGTACCATATTCAGTAAATTCAATATGGGCTTTATGGACAGCTTCATTTACATATAATGATAAATTACTAGTATCATTAATCATCTTTTTAAAATTAGCGTTATCTTTATTAAAAGCGTCAATAATTCCCAAACGAATTAGGTCATTTTTAAATTCTTTATAATTATAATCAATAGTAAATTTTGGTATAGACAATTTAATATCTCTTTTATTATTTATTTCTTTAATATTACTCATTAAACTATTTAATTCTTCTTTATTGAAATTATTAATATATTCTTGAATATTTTCATTAGGAAGTATTGCTATAAATTGTAATTCAGTATTATCATATTTTTTATAATTTCTAATAATTCCTTTAGCTTTATCATTTTCAATATAATAATTGGCTTCTCCTGTATGCATCATATCAACATTAACTTTTTGATTAGTTATTGTTGTAAATTCTTGTTTATTTGTTTCTTTATTATTAAATTGTCTTTCCCATTCAACGTCTATAGCAAGGGCATTAATAATTCCTAAAACAAAATCTTCATCTATTTTATCAACAACATTTTCAATCATTCCATAAGTATGATTACTTGCCCAATCATTAATTATTTTAGGAGTTTTTAATTCATCAAATAATATCTCAGCATTATAGTTATTCTTAATAGTATCAGTATAGTTCTTACTAATATCATTCGTATATTTATTTTTAATAAATAATGCATTTGCAGTACTTATTCTATCTTTGATATTAATCATTGTATCTAACTTATAACTACTTAATGCTTTTTCTATTTGTTCTTTTGTATTGCCAGAAGCTCCATCTTTTAATATTGATAAAGCATACGCTATAGAGTAAGGACTAAATATATAGTTATCTGTTTCTTTATTAACTAAGTGAATCATATCATATTCAAAATCATTATTTGTAATAGTTGGATCTATAGGATCAATTGTCTCAGTGCTCTCATGCTTTTCTACTTTGTTATATATATTCTTACTTAAGATATCTATTATTAATCCATTGTCATATCCAGTGGGTGAAAATTCATTTAATCTGTGTACTTTAGTTATTTTATAAAGAATTGCTTTATATTCAATAGAGCCTCCATCTTTAATACGATTTGGAATTGGTATAAGCATTAATAATATAATACCAAGTATAATAAATAAAATTGTTTTCTTTTCCATAATTCATCTCCTTATTAAAATTATAATATAAACATGTGGCAAAAAGATATAGATTATTAACGAATTTACTTGAAATTTGGCACTTTTTGTAATATAATTGACTATAGTCATGAAGGGAGGGAAGAAATAATGACACATGTAGACGTTAAAGACGGAAATATTGAGGGCGCATTAAAACGTTTCAAAATGAAAGTTCAAAGAAGCGGTATCCCTACTGAAATGAAAAAGAGAAAAGAATACTCTAAACCTGGTATTAGAAGAAGAGAAGCTAAAAAAGAAGCTATAAGAAATGCTAAAAAACATAATAAACAAAGATATTAATTTGGAGGAATAAATATGCTATATGATACTATTTCAAATGATATGAAAGATGCAATGAAGAATCAAGATAAAGATTCTCTAAGCACTTTAAGATTATTAAAATCTGCTATAGACTTATATTTAATCAATAATAAAATGGATAGAGGACAAGCTAGTGATGAAATCGTTATAGATGTAGTTAGCAAGCAAGTAAAAACTCATAAAGAAAGTATTGAGGAATTTAAAAAAGGAAATAGACAAGATTTAGTAGATAATTTACAAAGAGAAATAGAATTATTAAGTAAATATTTACCAAAACAATTAACTACTGAAGAAATAACTGCTGAAATAGACAAGGCTTTTGCAAAAGTAAATCCAACTTCAATGAAAGATATGGGACTTTTAATGAAAGAATTAACTCCTGTTTTAAAAGGTAAAGCAGATATGAAAGAAGTTAATGAAATAATTAAATCAAAATTAAATTAGAAACTTAAATGTTTCTTTTTTTATGTAAAAATTGACTTTTAGTATCAAAAGTGATATAATTATAATGCTTTTGAAAAAGGGGGAAAACTAAAAATGGAAAATAGTTATGAACACGATATTAAGAATATTGAAATGAGTAGAAGTACCAAAATAAGAATGGTTCTATTAAAAATAACACTTATAAGTTTGGCTGCAACAACTGGTATAACTTTAGGAAGATGTTCAAAATCTAAGAAAAAGGATAGTGAACAAGATTTTGAACAATGGCAACAAACATACTTTGAAAATAATCCTGCAACATCAATAAAAGAAGAAAGTGAAATAGTTATAATTGATGGTAAAAAATATAATAAAATAACTAATTATTTTAGTCCAATAGTTTTACATAGTAAAGATGGCTCTGTTATTTATGCAGCACCATGTATGGATGCTCATGTTAAAGCAACTGGACCTAATAGTTTTATTTGCTATACTGAAACTTTAGAACCATTGGAAGAAGAATTAACATTAACTAAAGGTTATTAATTATAAATTAGAAACTTAAATGTTTCTTTTTTTATGAAATAATTTCTAGATATGATATAATATATAATATGAAATGTGTTATGTATAGAATACTCAGATTTACATTAAAACCTTTTTATAGGTTAATATATATGCCTAAGTATGAGGGATGCAAAAACATTCCTGCTAAGGGTGCTTTTGTTTTTGCTGGGAATCATACTAGTTTTATGGATGCAGCTACTATAGTTAGTACTCCTAAAAGAATAATACATACGCTTTCTAAAAAAGAATTATTTAAGGGCAAAATTAGAAATGCTTTCTTTAGAAGTATGGCATGTATTCCAGTAGATAGAAAAACACATGATGAAAATGCTAAAAAAGAAGTAATAGATATGCTTAATGAAGGCCATGCTGTTGGAATATTTCCTGAAGGTACTATTAATAGAACTATTGGTACTTCAAATGAAGTGTCTCTTTTACCATTTAAAAAAGGAGCAGTTACATTTGCTAATAAAGCTAATGTTCCAATAATACCTTTTGCTATTATAGGAAAATATAGACCATTTAGGAAAGGCTTAAAAGTTAAATACGGAAAACCATACTATGTTAAAAGCAATGATTATGAAAAAGAAATTGAAATATTAAGAAATAAAATATTATCATTGAAAAATGGAGATAATAAAAATGACTAAATATCCTAATACATCTATATATGAGATATTAAAAGAATCATGCAATAAATATAATAAAAAAGTTGCATTTATTTATAGTGGAATTAAAATTAGTTATTCTGAATTTTTAAATGATATAGATATTTGTTCTAATGCATTTATTAAATTAGGTGTTAAAAAGAATGATGTAGTAACTTTAATATCTGAAAACACAATAGAATTTATTACATGTATTTATGCTTTAAATAAATTAGGGGTTATCTGTAATATGATACATCCTCTTTCTGGCGAAGAAGAAATTAAATCGTCTTATATTAATACTAATTCTAGTTATTTAATAGTAATGGATAATCAAATTAATAGACTTAATAATATATATAAATATATTAATTATAATTATATTATATATATACCTGAAAATAAAATATTAAGTAGTATAGATAAGATAAAGAATATATTTAAGAAGACTATTAATATATTAGATAATAATTTTATATCATATACTAAATTTATAGATAAAGGTAAATATAAGAATATAAGAGTTAAGAATAAAGTATCAGGTAATGATAATGCATTTATTATTAGTACAAATAATAAAAATATATTACTAACTAATATTAATATTAATGCGTCTGCGATAAATTTTAATAGTGTTGGTAATTATTTAATTGATAAAAGATATTTATTTGATTATTCTATTTCTGATGGGTTTGGTATAACCGCGGTGCATAAAGCGTTATTAAGTGGATCTAAAATTATATTAGTTCCAGATTTAGTACATAAAACAATATCTAATGTAATACTTAAATATAAACCTAATGTAATAGAGTGTTCTACTAATGTATTGAATTTAATTATTAATAATAAAAAATTTAATGACAAGAATTTATCTTATATTAATTTTATTATTTGTTCTCGTGAAAAATTAAATAATAATTTAAAAGAGAAAAGTATATCCTTCTTTAAAAAGCATAATTCTAATGTAGTAATTAAATCGACATTTGGATTAAAAGAAAGTACATCTAATGTATCAATTACTATGAATGAATCTATAGATAGTATAGGTATTCCATATCCAAATATAGAAATAAAAGTATTTGACAAAGAGTTAAACGAATGTAAAGATTCTCAGTTTGGTGAAATTTGTATAACTGGACCAGTTATAATGAAAGAGTATTTAAATAACTCTGATAAAACTAACAAAGTGTTAATAAAACATAAAGATAAAAAAATATGGTTACATACTAATGATTTGGGTTATTCTGATAATAAAGGTATTATATACTTTAAGTCTAGTCTTAAAAGAGTTATAATATCCAATGGTAATGAAATATATCCAAGTGAAATAGAAAATATAATACTAATGCATCCATATGTACAAGCATGTTCTATAGTAGGAGTACCTCACCCATATAAAAAAGAGGTAGTTAAAGTATATATAGTACTTAAAGATAGATTAGTATTAAACAGTGAAATTAAAAAAAGTATTAAAGAATACTGTGAAAAAAATATTTCTTCTTATGCATTACCTTATGCATATGCATATAGAAAAGAATTACCTAAAACAATATCTGGTAAAATATCTTATCAAGATTTAGTTAGTCAAAAAGATGAGGAGGAAAAATAATGGCAAAAATAAAAGGTGAATTTGGTTATAAGTTATTAAGGCCAATTATTAAATTATATTTTAAAATTAAATATAAACCTACAGTATATGGAAAAGAGAATATTCCAAAAGAAGGTCCAATTGTTGTATGTGGTAATCATAGACATACCCATGACCAATTTAATGTGATGATTGTTACTAATAGAGTAATTCATTATATGGCTAAAGATGAATATTTTAAAGGTAAAAATGCATGGTTTTTTAAAATGGCTTGTTGTATACCAGTTGATAGATCTATACATGATGAACATGCTAAAAGCGAAGCTAGAAAAGTTTTAGAACAAGGTGGAGCTTTAGGTATATTCCCTGAAGGAACAAGAAATAAAACTATAGGGACTAAAGATGAAGTTGTTATGTTACCATTTAAATATGGTGCAGTATCATTAGCACAAAAAACACATGCTTTAATAGTGCCTTTTGCAACTACTGGAGAATATACTGGAAAGAATGGTAAATTAACTACAAGAATAGGTGAACCATTTAGTGTAGATGATATGGATTTAGAAAAAGCAAATAAGTTATTAAGACAGAAAATACTTAAATTAATGCAAAAGGAAGAAAAATAGTATATAATATAGTACATAAGAAGAGGTGTAAATATGAAATTTATATTAACAGCTGGTGGAACAGGAGGACATATATATCCTGCTTTAGCAGTTCTTAATGAAATAAAAAAAGATAAATCAAATGAGTATTTATACATAGGAACAAAAAATAGAATGGAAAGTGATTTAATACCAGGTATGGGTATTCCATATGAAGGATTAGAAATATATGGGCTTTCTAAAACTAATATGTTAAAAAATATTAAGAATGTTAAATGTATTAGAGATTCTTATAAAAAATGTTTAAAAATAATGGATAGTTTTAAACCAGATGCTGTCATAGCATTTGGAGGTTATGTTACATTACCAGTATGTTTAGCTGCTAAAAAAAGAGGAGTTAAGGTGTTTTTACATGAACAAAATATGTTACCTGGAAAAACAAATATATTCCTATCAAAAAAAGTTGATGCTGTATTTGTATCATTTAAAGATGGTGTAAGAAAATTAAAATGTAAAAATATTATCTATACGGGAAATCCAGTTAGCCAAAGAGCTATAGAAACTAAGAAATTCGATAAAACTGAATTAGGATTTTCTAAAGATAAAAAACTAATAGTAATAGTTATGGGGTCTTTAGGAAGCACATCTGTTAATGAAAAACTATTAGATTTTTTAAGAACATTTAATAGAGAAGATACCGAAATATTATTTATTACTGGTAAAAAGAGTTTTGCTGATTTAAATAATAATTTAGTAGTACCCAAAAGTACTAAGATAGTTCCTTTCTTTGATAATTTACCTAGTTTAATGAAAAGTGCTGATTTAATTATTTCTAGAGCAGGAGCTTCTACTATAGCAGAAATAATGGCTACTAAAACACCTTCTATATTAATACCTAGTCCATATGTTGCGAATAATCATCAATACTATAATGCATTGGATTTAGTTGAAAAAAATATTAGTATTATGTTAGAAGAAAAAGATTTAAATAAAGATAGTTTAACAGAAGCAATAAATGAAATATTTAGAGAAGAAACATCAAAAGAAATAAAAAAGAATTTAAAAGAAATTAAAGATTTATCATCAAGTACTATTATAGTTGATGAGATGACTAAAATTATAAAGGAAAAAAATGACAAGAAAAAGGGTAAGAAAATTTAATATTAAAAAATTTATTCTATTTATAATAGTAATATTTATTTTAATTGTGTTTTTTAATTATCTTCTTAAAATAAGATTAAAAAGCATTGTTGTTTTGGGAAATAATTATTATACTGATGAAGAAATAATAGAAAAAGCTGGTATAGAAAAATACCCTAAATTTGTATTTATAAATTCTGCTTTAATAAGAAAAAAATTATTAAAATTAGATTTGATAGATGATGTTAAAGTAAATAAAAAATATGATTTTACTATAACAATAGATATTAAAGAAAAGAAGATATTATACTATGATAGAGCAGATGATATGTATATGCTTTCTGATTATAAGAAATATAATTTAGATAATGTATTAGGTAGTGCTACATTAATAAATTATATACCTAGTGATATAGAAACAAAATTTTTAAAAGAAATTAATAAAATAGATGAAAACATACTAAAGTTAATTAGTGAAATAGAGTATTCTAAAACAGAATATGATAAAGAAAGGTTCTTACTTACTATGAATGATGGTAATCAAGTATATATATCTATTAATAAATTTAATGTAATAAATAAATACATAGATATAGTTAAGAAACTAGATAATAAAAAAGGTATATTATATTTAGATAGTGGTAATTATTTTGAAATTAAAGAGAAATAGATATGAATAATTCATATCTATTTTTATATAATTTAGTATGGAAAAGATAGATAATTTTAAAAAGTTTATTTATAATCATCCTGAATTTATTGATGAAGTAAGAACTAATAAAACTAGTTGGCAATCCTTATATGAATTATATGATTTATATGGAGAAGATGAAAAAATATGGAATAAATATATAAGTAATAATTCTATTGATTCTTTTAGTATTAAAGGACTATTAAATACTATTAAAAATATAGATGTATCATCATTAGAAGAGAATATTAATAATATACAAAAAGCAGTAGCTCTTGTGGAAGAATTTACTAAAAAAGAAGATGATAGTAAAAAAGAAACAAATTTAAAAGAAACTAAAATAGATAATTTATATGGTGAATCTAATGAAATATAACATTGTTGAAGAGCTACACAAAAATAATAAATATTTAAATTATTTAAGGCAAAATTCATATTGGTATAAATATCTTAATAGAGATTATAATAATTATGATAAATTTATTAAAGATATGAAAATTAAATATAAACTT
>OMST01000017.1 GCA_900313815.1 uncultured Eubacteriales bacterium | reverse complement strand
TCGTACATCTTCTTAGCCTCTCTTCCAGGATAATTTTACCTCATTTTGTATATATTTGTCAATAAATCACGTCATATAAAGAAAAAGGCAAACATTAAAGTTTGTCTTCATAATTTAAAATACACATATTTAATTTTTCATCTAATCTTTTAAAGCATTTATTTATATTCTCTATAATACACCTCCATATAGTATATTACTACTTATAAATAATATTTCATTAGATTCGACAAAACTAGTTATTGTTTTCATTAAAGTATTTCAAATAATCATTAAAATCATTCTTATTTATATTATTTAAATTAATAATATATTGTAATTCTTTATCTTCTTTATTTAACAATCTATTAATATCGTCATATATAACAGATATTTTTTCTACTTCTTTATCAAATACTATTGATATAATTACTATACTATCATTTACAACTTTTATATCAGTGTCATATTTTTTATTAAAATGCTCAAAATATTTAGATAATTTTATATTACAATAAATTGTTTTAGAGTCAATAAATTTAGTTTTACAATCATTAAACAAACTTAATATAAAATTAACATCATAATATTGATAATTAAATATATTATTTATATCTTCTATATTAGATTTTACAGGTAATTCATTTTCTATATAATATAATTCATTATTATAAGAAATATATTCTGTTCTAGGGAATAATCCACTTGAATAAACATTTATTTTAGAATCGGTTTTATATTCTAAAGTACTTTCTTCTTCTCCATCATATACGTTTATAATAGCACTATAATTATTATATGTTTTATTGGATATATCAGATATTATTGACTCTCTATATTCTTTTTTTCCTTTTTGAGTTTCTCCTAAACCAATTAAGCAAAGAAAGCAAATCAAAAATATTACTCCATACACAATAAATGGTTTATCTATTCCTTCTGATGACTTTTCTTTTTTTACATTTTGAATTTTTTCTTTTATATTTTTTAACATAATATTTTACCCTCTAATATTTCATCTTTTTTTCCATTTAAATAATCTTGAACATCCATTTCTTTTTTACCACTAGGTTTTATTTTAGTTAAAATTATTTCTTTATCTTTACACATTACACCTATTCCATCTTTATATATTTTAACTATTTCACCAGGTTTTCCTTTTTGAATACTTCCTAATCTAGATTCACATACTTTAATAATTTGATTATCTAAAACGGTATATGCTACTGGAAAAGGATACATACCCCTAATTTGATTATATACTTCTAAAGATGTTTTATTAAAATCTATTTTTTCTTCTTCGCTTTTTATATTATATGCAAATGTTACTTCATCAGAATTTTGTTTTGTTCTTGTAATATTACCAATAAATATATTAGGTAATGTTTCTAATAATAAATCTCTTCCAAGTAAACTTAACTTATCATGAATAATACCAACATTATCAGTATCTTCTATTGGAATACTTTTTTGAACAATAATATCTCCATCATCCATACCAGGAGCCATATACATAATAGTGATGCCCGTTTCTTTATATCCATTAATAATTGCTCTATGTAATGGGCTTCCACCTCTTAATTTAGGAAGAAGTGATGCATGAACATTAATTGCTTTATATTTTGGTGTCTCTAATAATTCATTAGGTATTATTTGCCCATAAGCACATGTAATAATAACATCAGGATTTTTACTTAATATATATTCAAAATCATTTCTTATTTTTATTGGTTGATAAACTTCTATATTATGATTAATAGCATATTCTTTAACAGGTGAATATTTTATTTCATGATGCCTTCCTACTTCTTTATCTGGTTGAGTCACTACTAAAACAACATTAGTATTTTCATCTAACATTTCTAATACTGGAACACTAAATTCCGGAGTTCCCATAAATACAACTTTTTTATCCTTCATGATCTCACCCTCTTAATTATATTAAATATTCATATTTATATCAATATTCACATCTTTTACATTCATATCATTTAATTCTTTTAATACACATAATAATTTAGTATCATCTTTATATTTAATCATTATATTAAATCTATATTTATTATTTAATTTAACTATACTTGATACAGAAGGCCCTAATACTATATAAGAACTATCTAATTTTTTATCTAAATAATCTTTTATCTTTATTGACTCTTTAGAAGCTTGTTCAAAAGAAGAACTACTAATAAGTATAGAGCATATATAGAAATATGGTGGATACATTAACTTATGCCTTATATTCATCTCATAATTAAAGAATGAATCAAAATCATTTTTAATTACATTTTGATATACATAATTATTAGGATTATAAGTTTGAATAATAACTTTTCCAGGTAAATCAAATCTTCCAACTCTACCTGCTGTTTGACTAAGTAATTCATATGTTCTTTCACTACTTCTAAAATCAGGTATAGAAAGTGAAGCATCTGGATTTATAATTCCTACCAAACTAACATTTTCAAAGTTTAGTCCTTTAGATATCATTTGAGTTCCTACCAAAATACTATATTTTCCACTGGAAAATTCATTTATTAGTTTTCTATGTGCATTTTTAGTACTAGTTGTATCAGCATCCATTCTAAGTACTTTAGTATTATATTTCTTTTCTAATATACTTTCTAATTTTTCTGTTCCAAGCCCTAAATCTTTAATAGCATTTTCATGACACTTAGGACATATGCTACTACTAGTAACTCTATACCCACAATAATGACATGAATATGAATTACTACTCTTATGATAAATTAACGATATATCACAATTAGGGCATTTATAAACATATCCACAATTACTACAACTTAGGAATGTTGAATAACCTCTTCTATTTAATAAAAGAATCACTTGTTCTTTTCTTGATAAAGATCCGCTTATTTCTAAATCTAATTTCTCACTAATAATATAATTGTGTTTCTTAGATTCTTTATTCATATCAACTATTTCGAATGATGGGAATCTTCCACTTATTCTATTTCCTAACTTAATTAAATGAAATACTCCTTTTTTAGCTCTAGCATATTGCTCTAATAATGGCGTTGCACTACCAAGAACAACTTTAGAATTATGATATTCTCCTCTTTTAAATGCTATATCAATAGAATTATATTTAGGAGTAGATTCTTGTTTATAAGTAGAACTTTGGCATTCATCTATTATAATTAATCCTATATTCTTTAAAGGAGCAAATATTGCACTTCTAGCGCCAACTACAAAAGATACTTCATTATTCATAATTCTTCTATATTCATCATATTTTTCACCTTCACTTAAAGAACTATGAAATACCGCTATTTTATCTCCAAATACGCCTTTAAATCTTGCCACTATTTGAGGAGTTAATGATATCTCTGGAACTAATACTATTCCAGTTTTATTTTCCTTTAATACATTTTTTAATAATTCAATATATACTTCTGTTTTGCCACTTCCAGTAACTCCATATAATAAATACTTAGAATCTTTACTATTAAGAATTTCTTTTATAGCAGATTCTTGCATAGAAGTTAATCTAATATTTCTTGTATCTTCATCACTTTGTACTTCTCTATTAATTTCATATGTTTCACTTAGTACTATGTTCTTTTCTATTAATCTATTTATACTACTTCCAAATTCTTTTTTTAAACATTCTTTTTCTTTTAATATATTTAATATTTCTATTTCTTTTTTATTTCTTTTATGTTCTTCAATATATTTATCGATATCTATCTCTTTATTTAAATATACTTTTGTTTCATATTTTCTATTTATATTTGTTTTTAAAGATGCTTTTAATGCTTTAGGTAACATTACTTGATAACAAGATATTAAATTACATAATAAAGAATTACTCATATATTTACCTAATTTGAGTAACTCATCATTTAAATAGAAATCACTTTCCTGTATTTCAATTACTTCTCTATAATCTAAAGATTCATCTAAATTATTATGAATATTTAATACAAAACCTTCTACTTTAGAAGAACCAAAAGGAACAATTACTTTGTTCCCTACTTTAATACTATCTTTTAAATTGTCTGGTATTAAATAATCAAATACCTTATTAAGTGATTTTACTGAATATTGTATTAATACACTTGCTATCATTAAATACCTCTTAAAAAATAATTATGTTCTTTTTCATATCCTATACTACTACTAGGTCCATGTCCAGGATATATTTTAATATCATCTTTTAGTTTTATAAAGTCTTTTAAACTATTGAACATTTCTTGTTCATTTTCCATTTCATAATTCCCTATAGTTCCTTTAAATACAAAGTCCCCTGTAAACATAATATTATCTTTTTCAAACAAAAATGAACAGCTATCCATAGTATGACCAAAATTATTTATTTTTTTAAAATAAAAACAATCTATTTTATTATCTATATCACTATTATAATCACATATTAAAGAAGCTTTATATTTATTCTTGATAGCATCTAGTACATCAACATGATCAAAATGATAATGCGTTATTAAAATGCCTTTAACTTTTAAGTTTAACTCTTCTATCTTATTAATAATTTTATCTTCTTCACTACCTGGATCCACTATTAAAGCTTCTTTATTGTTATGTATAATATAACAGTTCTCTTCTAAATAACCATTAACTATAGTTATGACTTTTAACATAATTCATTTCCATCATCATCAAACATATCAATTAATGAATCTAATTTGTTTATAACTTTAAATCTTCCAACTTCTAATTCTTTAGAGAATCTTATAGCTAAACCCCCATTTTCTTCCCATTCGCTCAAGTTTCCACTATAGTCATCAACAAGTATAGCTCCTTCACTATGAACCACTTTAGTTTTAGATATTTCTTTAGGTACCATTATAATAGATATATCTTTAAAATGATTACGTAAATAATCAACTTTAACTACCCCTTCTGCTAGAGAATTTATATGCGTAAGAAAACTAATTTCAAATTTCTTGCTTTCAATCAATTTATTTATACATTTAACTGAATCATTTAATAAAAGATCATCATTAATTACTTTTCTATAGTCATAGTTAGCAAAGAATTCTCTTTTACCCGGTTCATCATTTTCATCTACTCCGCTTTGTTCTAAAGCAGCATATAATGGTGGTATGGAATCCATCACTACGCCATCAAAATCAATATATAATCTACGCATAAATACTACCTCTATTTAAAATATAATAAATTGTTAATAAAATGTCAACATTTTATAAATCATTGAAAAAGAATTAAATGTTATTTAATTCTTTTTTAATATATAGATAATTCAGCAACTATCATATTATGATCAGAATACGTTTTGAATGCATCTACAGTTTCATTAGAAACTACACTAATATGATTTACTTTATCTTTACCATATGGCCTTACAAATATAGAATCCATATAATGAGGATTATTATTCATGTTATGTTTAATATCATCATGAGCTGCTATAACAAATCCTAATGGCTTTAAAAGAGTGTTATATTTATCTATTTCTCTATAATTAAAATCTCCTGTTATAATAATTGGATTTTCATCATTCTTTATAAAATCAACCATCTCTTGCCAGTTTTTATCATTTGTATCGCTTAATCCCAAATGCGTATTGTAGAATGATATATTTACTCCGTTGATAGTTACAACAACTTTTTCAATTGTTCTACTACCTGTTAAATCTTTGGTTTTTGTCTTTGATGTATCAACTACAAGCTTAGAATATATTGCATCAACATTAGCAGGACATGTATGTACAAAGTGTTTATTACGTTCAGTTTCATTATCCATATTTACACCAAGTCTTTTAAGAATATTTGGTATTATATTAAATTCATATATACATCTAACACGGTTATAATAGCAGTAACCACCATTGTTTTTACATTCCTGAGAATAAGGATCTCTAGCTTCTTGGAATCCTGCAAGAGTAATATTTTTACTAGAAAAAGTATTAACAATAAAATTAGATATTTCTTTGTTATTATATTCATTTGCGCAATTAGCATTGTATGATGAGGATGGACCGCATCTAAAGTATGCCACATTAAATGAAGCTACTTTAATATTTGTTCCATTCTTTTTCCAACCTGCATATAGAGTTACATTACTTGTTTTATCATATGGTTTAGCACTACTTCCATCTGGATTATAGTATATATGCCCTATTGTCCAATCAATATTATCATACCAACCTTTGAATGTATAACCACTCTTGGATACAGAAGCAGCAGATATTTTTGGCATATTAATTCCATATGTAACTATTACATTTCCAGGTGTACTTCCAGTCCCTCCATTTAAATTGAATGATACTGTATATGTATTTACTTTCCATCCTGCATATAATGTTG
>OMST01000041.1 GCA_900313815.1 uncultured Eubacteriales bacterium | reverse complement strand
CTTGTAACTTTACAATAAGAATCTAATACTCTTTCATCTACTGGTGTAGTAGCACTATAGTCTAAATAAATCATATTTTCACCTTCACTCTTTATATTTCTTGTAATACAGTTAGTATAACTGGTTTACATGATGTTTCTTTATATAAATATGCACCTACTTGTTCACGTATTTCATTTCTTATTTGAACATAATCTGCATATTTAGCATTAAATGTATTTTTCTTAATAACTTCTAATGTTATTCTTTTGATTTCATTTATTATTTCAGGATTATCTTTATCATATATAAATCCTCTTGTAACTACTTCAGGATCGATAATTAATTCTTTGTCTTTTTTACTTAATGTAGCAGATATAACAACAAGACCATTGCTACTTAGTAGTTCTCTATCTTTTAAAACAAGCTCACCTATATCTTCTGTCATATTACCATCTATTAAAATATCATCTACAAATACTCTTTCAAAGTTATCAACTAAATTACCATTTTCAAATGTTACTATATCACCATTTTCTTTAAGTAAAATATTTTCTTTAGGGACACCTACTGCGTAAGCTAAATTACCATTTTGTACTTGATATCTATATTCACCTTTTATTGGCATATAATATTTAGGATTAAATAGTTTTACTAACATCATCAAATCTTCAGAAGAAGCATGATGTCTTACGCTTTTATCTTTTGGTATTTGTTCTATGGCAACTCCTTGTATAGCAAGTTCATTCATTATTTTAACAAGTACTTTTTCATATGCATCATAACTAGGTTCTGCAAAGCAAATAGTATCAGTTTTCTCTAATGTTATAAATTTATCATGGCCTGCGATAATTCTATTTATGTTTGAATATGGAGTTTCTCTATCATTACTAAGTAATATAACTGTATTATCTAATTTTAAATCAGTTAGATTACCAAGCATATTTTCATCTATATCTAAATATCCATTTTTAACACATATAGAAACTATATTATGAAGTTCTTTTCCCATAATAACTACTTTTCTATTTTTACCTTTTAAAGAATTGAATATTTCTTGCATAGTATAAATATGCAATGGTAATAAAGTAAATATTATTCTACCTTTACTTTTATCAACAACTTTTTTAAAAAAGTTTTCAAGTTTATGTTTAGGAGAAGTATGACCTTTCTTTTCAGCAAAAACACTTTCTGCCATTAAGCATAAAACTCCTTGTTTACCTATATATGCAAGTTTACCTAAATCCATATCATAATTTCCACCCATAGTAGGATCTATAATAAAATCTGCCATATATATAATTGCTCCATCTGGAGTATTAATACAATATCCTAATGTTTCTGGACTACTATGAGTTACACTAAATGGAAATACACTTATATCACCAAAATCTATTTTTTTATGTGCTTTTATTACATTAAGATTTTTAATTTCAACCTTTTCATTTTCACACTCATATTTGATTATTTCACTAGTGTAATTTGAAGCATAAACATTTATATTAGGAAGCGCTTTTAATAAATCGGTAAGTGCTCCCATATTTTCATGATGTGGATGAGTTACAAAAACACCAACTATTTCCTTTTCATGTTCTATAAGCCATGTAAAATCCGGAATAACATAATCTACGCCATACATTTTATCTGGTGCATATTTCATTCCACAATCAAATATAAATAATTTATTATCTACTTTAACAGTATATAAATTCTTACCATTTTCATTAAGTCCACCTAAACTCATTATGTTAATTTTACTCATAAATAAATTCATCTCCTTAAAAGTTTAAATGCTGAAAAGATTATAACACAAAAACGAAAAAAATACTAGTCAAGCTAGTATTTTTTACTGTTGTCTTGTTCTTCTACAACCTTATAACGTTTATCATCAACTTCTATGCCTTTTGAAACTAGGAGATCATATTGTTCCTGTGTTATAACTGTTCTCCAATCATAATCAGGGCCAGGTACAATTCCCCATCTTTCAGTTCTTTCCCCATTAGGGCCTTCTTTTAAAATGACAAATTTTTTTGCCTTATCTACACTATCTACTTCTTTATCATTTTCATCAAAATAAATAATTTTTTCTTTCATTCTCTATCACCCATTATTATAATATTTTGTCATTTTCTAACTCTAAGATGCATTTATCTACAGCTTTTTCCTTTAAAGTCATATTACCGTATTTGTCTAAATATATTATTTTATATTTCTTACCATTAATTCCAGTAATGATTTCACTGCATTCTTTTAATTTTTTACTTCCATATTCAAGATCGATCGGATAATCTAGACTTGGATCTATTAAATTTGTTTCTATTTCTAATCTATCATCATCCATAACTATCTCCATAACATTTCTTCATCATTTAAATCATATGACTTGGGAAGTTGCTTTTTAAATTCTTCAGTAGATATCAATTTAAAGTAATAATCCAATACTTCATTTTCGGGGATACCTAAAAATTTTAGAATAGCTATTGATGTAGCAGTTTTCATTTCAAAAAAGCATTTTTCGTTCTTGCAGATTTTTTCTATAAGTTCTAGTTTTTTCTTATCTTCATCTGTAGTTACTTTTGTTCTTTTCTTTTCAATTAAATCATTTATAATTTGTAACATATATTACCAACTCCATCCCACATTTAACATAAAATTACCATTTTCGGATTGATTCACAATTATTTTACCCAAATCAGAACTATAATACAAGTATTTCGTACCATTTGAACCATTAATACCTACTCTAACAATGTATTCAATACCTGCATCAGTTTTTCTATATCTGAAATGTGGTTCTTCCAATATAACTTCTCCTGATGCATTTCTCAAATCACCATAATGATCACTAAGCATACTGAAATAATAATATGCTTCAAGTCCATCCATTCCCTCATATATTTTCAAATTTTCTATTTTACTCATAAGATTATCCGCATTTATGGATGAATCTTTTAATAAGTTGTTACTCATATATTCTGATTCAAACTCATTTACTGCAGAATAGAATTCACTATTAATTTCATTATCTAGTTCATTTGATATTTTCATTCCTTCTGCAACCAATTCTAAATTATTATGAAGACGTTTTCCACTATTCTCACTAGAAGTTATTACAAATCCATGTGTTTTGTTGCTATATCTGCTTCTAAAAACATCACTGGCATCTCCACCAATATTTTCAGTTCCATCAGCAATTAAAATTCTGCCATCATGTAAATCAACCTCAATCCACCTATGAGAACCAACATTATCGTTTCCTACAATTTTAATATCGTTTGAATCAAATCCTAATTCTATTAGCAATTCTCTATAAAGAAATGACCAGTTCTTACAAATTACATTATTATCTGTCATTGAGCTGAAGCTCATATTTTTACCATTATATATATCTTTTGTCACATTACTTTTATTATGATATTCTGCTTCATTGTAATTTGGATCATAGTGTACTCTTCTGTTCAAAGCCATATATGCTTGTCTTAATATTGACTCTTTAGATTGAGTTATATCTATACTAGCAAGAATTTCAGACTTTAATTCTTGAGCATTAAATTCAGATTGAGAATTCCCTGTATTAACCTTACCACTTTGTAATATATCTTTGGCATCATTAATAAAAGATTCATATCCATTATTTACATAATAATTATATAGAGTATCCCTGGATATTCCCCTAATTACATCTCTGTATTCAGTTGCTACATGTTCAATTTTACCATCCAATATATATGCAGCTACACTAAGAAATCCAACATCCTTTCTATTAGGATATAGTATGCCCATTCCATTAATTACTCTTGATATTGTTGAATCCATCGTACCATCATTTACCAAAAGTTCTTCGTAGAATCTTATCTGTTTACTAACATTTTCTTCACTTTGGTTAGATAAACAATAACTGAAAAATTCTTCTGCTGAACCATCTTCTGATAAACTAAGTTTAAGTAAATTTAATATTTCCATAAAATTAGCTAAAGATTCAGCTTTTGGAATACCCATAACATTGTAAACAGTTTGCAAATTACCATGTATATTTATGTCTCTAATTGTCTGATTTATAAAGTTGGCAAAACCGGTATAGGAAGGATTTGAGGTTGTTCTCAAATAAGCTTGTAACATATCAGATGCTACGCTATTGTAAGACATATTTCCATCCATTGCTACAGACACTTTTCCAATTCTCTTAGCTAAAGGAATTCCTTGAGCATTGCTTTCAATATTTGGATTATTGTTAATAAAGTCTATTACTTTTAATGCATCTTGTAAATCATATATCCTAAGAACAATTCCATCAGCTCTACTATTTTTAGCTATTTTATTATCTGATGCTATATTATTATTAACTAAATAATCAAATACTTCTGCAGTAACTGTACCAAAATTAGATGCATTATATGGAATATATATTTTATATGAATTATGAAGCGGTGTTCTCTTTCTTTTACCTATCCATATATTAAGAAATGCTCCTGTTTCATTTGTAAGATCCATTTCATTCCCTGTCCAATAAGTCATTCTAACATTATTAGAATTTGAATATCTATTATAAAGCATTTCTCTGGTAGGTAGAACATCGAATGGCTCAGTACCTCTTCTTACATATGCACTATAGAAGTTACTTGCTCTTTCATTAGCTAAATCTTGTATTAAATCTTCAATATCAAGGATTTGCTTATCCCTAATATTTGCCTCATCTAAAGCAGTATTATTAACCTGATTGTTTAAATCATTTTGAGCTTGATCAAGTGCCCATGTTAAATTGTTTTTTTCAAAATAATCAAGTAATATGTCAGGACTAAGGCCATTGATGAAGTTAACATATTTTGAAGGGATTAAATCTAAATTACCAGTTAACATATATTCAGCTAAAATTAAAGCTCCATTTTTGCCAGTATTGACTTCAATGTTTCTAATAACAGTATATATATCTTCAAAATATTCTTCATTAGGGCCTATTTCTTCATTAGGATCAAACATTTCAATTTTTTCTTTAGAGTTTATTTTCTCTATTAAAGCTGTTATTGCGCTAATAACACTTTGAACCTTGGATGCAACATCTTTGCTAAGTGTTTTTAAACTATCAGTCAACTCATTTTTAAACTTTGTTAGACTATCTACCATGTATTTAGCGCCTTTAACTCCCAAGTCAGTAATTTTATCCATGGCAACGGATATTTTTTCTATTCCGTTTTTAAATTTTGATATTACTGCATCAGCAGTTTCAGCAAGCATAGCTTTGAAATCTGACATTAAAGATTCTAGACTTAAAACTTCATTCAAACTTTGATTAAACAAATCATAAATATCATTTAAATCACCAGTTTCATTTTCTTCACTAGTAGTTACATTTGTCGTATTTTCATTAGTAGAAGGCTTAGCCTCTTTTAACTTAGTTAAGTCCAATTCTCCTGGGAGTTTAGAAAAGACAATTTCTTCAAGTATCCTTGCTCTATTTGGGAATTTTTTTCTGAAATCTTCGGCATCTTTTATATATAGCTTTAATGATTCAGCAAAATCTTCTCTCAATGATTGTTTGCCATATTCTGTTACTGACTCTTCACCAGATAATTCCATATCAGCCTTTTTAGCATTAGACCATTCACTTTCACTGTTAGTCCACCATCCGGAATCTTGACTACCAAGAGTACTATCAATGTTATGTCCTATTTCATGAACCAAAGTACCAAAATCAAATACAGTTGGTATAAGCGTAATTATGCTTCCATCACTAGCACCTGCTGAAAAGAATGGACTATTTTCAAATCCCCTATATTTATACTTCGCAACAACATCTGTAGGGTCAAATCCATCCAATAGCACAACCTCTTTTAATTGTAATCGTAATTTTTCTGGTAAACGGTCAATTATGTCTTTTAGCAATATTGCACTTATTTCTAGTTCCGTTGTATTAGTACCTTTATAAAGAATTTTAACGCCTTTATAATCCTCTGTAGTTGTTGCAATATCAGTTATTTCGTTGCAAACATACGTTAATAATATATAGTCTTGTAATGTCCCGGCTTCTTTCATTTCTAAAAGTCTATTATATGTTTCAATATTTTTTGTTTTCTGATTTTCTAATGTAGCGTCAACCATAGCATCAGTTATTTTTATTCCAGATATTTTTCTTAACATATCTATTACTTTTGCTCTTTGACTAATGTCCACATAGTTAGCTAGACGTAAAAGAGCCACTATTTTATCTTGATATTTAAGAGTCATATCATAGTATTGAAGTAAATTATCTAAATTAGTTAAATCTTTGCTCTTTACCTGATCTAAATATTCCATGGCCGTACTGCTATCAAGACTAAATCCTCTAAAATCATTCATAATATCATTAAATGCAGTATACATTGCCAAATAATTGACATTCGTATTTGAATCTACTGGTACTTGCATAATATCGACGATATCATTGAAACCAATATTATTTAATCTCATATAAGCATAGATTTTTTTACTAGCAGCGTCTTTTGCAGTGGATAATCCTTGTGAATAATCTGCAATTATTGCATTAAGTTCATTTGATAGACGTTCTTGGCCATTATCATTTAATATTTTAATAGCACTATTATTTATACCTAGTGAACTATAATCTCCACTATTAATGCATTGCTGAACAGCTGCTATTGCATTTGTAATGCTCATACCTTTTTCAGTCATTAATTGATATATACTAGCTTCAATTATTGAAGTTACATCTGTCTTTGATGAGTAACGATTTAATGCTGCATCTTTCAATAAATATTGCTGCATTGGCTTTAAATTAGATAGCCACTCATTTGCTGTTGGACCATCTATTCTAAATAAGTCCCTATATATGGAATTTAATGTTCTTCCATCATAAATATATTGAGATATTTTTAATCCATTTTCTGAATTAAAATATTTAACAATAGTATCGTCATAAACTGATATTATGAAACCATTAAACAATTTTGAAGCCAATTCTTCAATATTGCCGGATTCACATATTCTGTCTAATAAGATTGTTTGCTCAAATGCATCCATGTTTATCGCAGATACTTCTATCAATTGCTCAATATATTGCATTGAAACGTTTTTTAATAGATATGCTTTTTCCATAGATGTTAACGTTTTCATAATATTTATTAAGTCACCCATAGATAATAAATTATTTTCAGCACATATTCCAATCATTTTTGTAAATGCTTCAATACTACCGGAGAACTCAAAAAATTTAGTCATATATCCTGAATGCCCATATCTTTTAGATATTTTGAATAAATAGTCTTTTAATAATTCCGGATTATCTTTTACATTATTGAACTCATTTTTAATATTTTCATCAGCATTGATAGATGATTCTAATAATTTAGGATCTATTCCTATAGACTTTAATTGTTCAATTGTGTTATCACTTAATGATTCAACAAAGTTTTTCAACTCTGCAGGTGTTAATTGTGATAAATAATCATTCAATTGAGATATTTCTAATTGATTTATTTCGTCAAATATATCAGTTAGTTTTCTACCTTGTTTATTTTCTATAGTTTCAGTATCAGTGCTTGGCGCTGTTTCTTCTATTATTGGAAGTTCAACTTCAGGAATTGGAGCTATTTCTTCTCCTGCAGGAGATTCAATTTCAGGAGCAGTCTGAGTTTCAATTGAAGGTACAGCTTGAGTTGTATCTACAGCAGGATTCGTTATTCGACTAAATTCAACAACATATTTAATTGCTAAAGATTCACAGAATTCATCAAAAGTTTGTTTTTTGCCAAGCTCTTCTAATAACTTTTCTGAATCTTTCATGTTTTTATATTCAGATTTTTTAGAGTTATAATCTTGAACATAAGCATCGTATTCAGATTTAGCTTTAGCATCTGTTTTTATTTGTTCTAATACCAATTTCATTGAGCCATTTTTTCTGGCTTCAGTTAAAGCTTTAAAGTTTGCTTTAAATGCTTCAAAATTTGATGCAAATCCCCCTTTAGCATTTATTGCTAATAGAGTTGAAAGACCTGTTCTTGTATTTGTTGTTAAATAAGATAATGTTTCAAAGGCAGCCTTACCTGTGTAGCTAATTCCTTTATTAAATCCATTCATTACACCAGCTGTTATTGCACCATATAAAGCAGATTTTGCAACATTGTCCCAATCAATATCTTCTTTTATTCTACCTCCACTAGCAATACGCTTAAATAGTGGGTCTAGCATTTCTTGAACGCCTTCTTCTAAACCTTCAGAGAACATATCTTTTGCAAATGCAAATAGGGCATTATCAGTTAGTTTTCCAAATATTTTTTGGAATGCCATTGTTTCTATATTTGTAGGTGAAGATATACCAATAATACCTCCGAGAATCTTCTCGAGTACAGCTTCACTTGTACCAGTTAAAGCTCCATATATTAAAGCTTCTTGCATACTCATACCAGATTGCAATCCTTGCTCAGTTGCATTTCCAGCAGCAGATAATCCCATAGATATAGCAGATGCATTTTTTAATAAGAATGACATCGTAGCTCCGGCTGGCGGACATACATATGTAATAACATAGGCAGCAACTTGAATCGCAATTGAAGGAGCCATATTACCAATAGATGTAATTATTTCACTAGCAGATTGTGTTAAAGATCCAAACATTGTTCCAAGTCCATCTACATAATACATACAAGCATAATCATTAGCACTAACAATACCATCAGCATCGCCAAATATATTTTTCATGCCATTCCACCATTGGTTTACACCATTATAGAATGATCTTGTTATCCACCATGAATCAGCATTGCCAAGCCATTTGGCAGCTGTTTCTAAACCTTCTTTTTTATTACCCCAGTCTACCATTTCCATAGTACTCTGATTAAATGTATCCATTGCATTTTTTAATCGCTCTGTTAATTCATCAGATGATAAATTAGCTGTGGTAAGCGCAGCAATATCTTTATTATAATCGTAAATAGTTATTTGAGCTAAATCAGATGCCTCTTCTAAATTACCCATCGATTTCATTAGCTTTTTGACTTTACGGACAGAATTTTTATTCGATCTTCCTTTTTCATCAACAATTGAAACAGTTTTAAATCTAAAATCAAAATTTGGATAAAATTGTGTCATGTAGATAGCAGCCTCTGTATCAGAAACTGTTACTTTTTGAGTCATTTCTTCATCTGAATAGAAAGATATCACATATCTAAGAGAACCATCGTCTCCACTATCATCCCATACTTCTTCAATTTTCATTTTTTTGACTTTGGATTTTTCTAACACTTCATTATAATCGGAAAATCTTTTCTTTAATAGCTTCATATCAATAGATAATTCAATATTTTCTTGTTCTAAATCCAAAATCTCTTGAGATAGATTTTTACTACGTTTTAAATCTTCATCTTCTTCTCTTGCTCTCAGCGTGGCGGCTGCGCGTGCATGATCGCCTACTGCAGCATAACCGATATACTCTAGAATATACATAAAACTAGATTTTTCTACTTTTTCGGATATTTCTTTTGATTCTTCGCGATTTTCAATAATCTTTGTCTGATTTATAAATTGTTTTTTTCTCAATTCATTTTGAGGAAATAAAACAAGAGCAAAATCATAATCGGCAGCAGTCCATTGAAATTCGGGCTTATCCATAACAGCAGATAAGTTAAAATTATAGTTTATATTAGTGTAATAATTAATATTATCATCATATTTATCCCATAATGTACTTAATTTTTCTTCATTTGATTGTCTTTCATGCAATTGTGATTTTAATAATTTGATCTTCTCAACGTGATCATTTATTATTTTTATAGAATCTTCTTTATTATCACTATAATAAGCGTAATAATAATCTATATTTTTTAGTTGATCTTCACAGGAACCAATTTTTCTATCCAAATCCCTATCATATGATGCTGAACATTTATTATACTCTGCAGAAGAAATCGAATAACTGTATAAAAAGGTACTTAGTTTATCTATTGATGTTTCTAATTCTTCAAGAGATTGTGTAAGATTTGTTTGTTCAGTATTAAATGCATCATTATAATAATTTGCATTATAATTACTATTGACTGCAACATGATATTGATTATTTTTATCTAGCAAATCATATGGAGTATATACATCAACTTTAGTTATTTTAGCACTTGTACGTATTTCTTTTTCAGCTGTTACTTCATCATATTGAAGCATTTTCTTACCAGTTGCTTTTCCATTCATTGCTCTTAGTTCTGCATACTTATTTGCTTCTTGAATAAGCTTTTTTTGTTCTTCATCGTAGGCTGCTTTACTAACTATATTCCCATTTTCATCCATGTAGCATGTGTAAAATGAATATGTTTCTGAATTATCGCCATTTTGAACAACTCTGGTGCCTGATGTAACATTTGGATTATATTTAAGTCCAACAAAAGCCTTTTCAGCAACGGCATATTCTTCTTTACAAGATTCGTCCCAGAATTCTTTATTAGTATCCCAAAAACGTTGTTGCCAATCATTAAATGGCTCTTTATTTTGCGCTAAAGAATCCATCGTTAACATACGATAGCCTTTATCTTTTTCTGCAAAATCTTTGTTAGTTCCTAATGCTTCTTGATACCAAGCGGCTTCTGCAGTACCTAGATCTTTTTGATCATTATAAATTTTATATGAGAATAAATTAAAAGTATTTTCTGCATTATGATTAAGTAAGAAACTTAATTCATCATTAGATATTTCCTCATCATCGGCATACTTTTTATAAATTCCACTATAAGAAACATTTGTATAATAAGCATCAATTTTAACTGCGCTTTCATATAATTTATTTAAATAATCTAGTCTAGTTTTTTCTAGCATAAGTTGCTCAGGAGTCTTAACAGTATTAATGCCATTCGTATTACTATCCCATAGAACGTTATCTCTTGCTTCCAATAATTGCTCATGTCTCTTTTGCTTTGTACTTTGAATATGGATTTCTCTTTGTTTTTCTAATTCTTGTTTAGCTTGATATATTTTATTTGTAATATCACTTACTCTTTGTGTTTTCTCAAGATCTGTTAATTTTAAATCATTTCCAAATTCTTCGATATTTTGAAGCTCACTTTGTTGTTCAAATATATCATAGAAAGGATTCATTGCTTGCAATGTTCTCTTTAAATTTTGCAATTTATTAATATAGCCGCCAATTAATCCAGGGCTAGATTCATTATTTATTCCTCCATGTTTCAAGACATCATTAAAATAAGTAATTGCAGTATTTACAGTTTCAGCATTACCGAGTTCAAATGTATTAGTATTAAGTATCTGAGCGACTTCTTCTAAAGAAGTATATGCAGTAGCAATATCTATATCACTTAATCTATTAATTGAATTTGCTAAATATCCTGGATCAATATTAAAATCATCACTAGAATTTGACTTTAAAGATTCATCTATTTTTTGTAAATCTTTTGCTCCTGCTAATAATTCTTTATATGTGAGTTTATCATCATCAGTTATTAATCCAAATTTTTTTAGTTGATCATATATTTTTTCTATTTGCTCTTTACTAAGTGAACTATGTGTTTTTTTATTATTTTGATTATTGCTATTCATAAGCATTTGAATTAATTCTTTATATTTTGCTTGAACTGCATTATATTCTGCGATGGCTTCTTCTTTTGTCATAAAAGTTTTACTAGTCACTTTAGATTCATTTAATACAATATATTCTGTTTGATTATTATTCTTTACTGCAATAAAATCATAGCCATCTTGCTTAGCTTTATTAATTATATCATCGCTTATATTTCCTTCATGATTATAAAATTTTGAATCATTAGAAAAGCTTAATTTAACAATTCCATTATCTTCTCCAGATATGTTTTTAATATTATTTTCTAATGAATCAAAGCCATAGCATTGCTTATCTAATATTGAGCTTTCTATATTATTTTTATTCTCATTATAATATATGTTATTAGTGATAGATGAAAAAGAATCATTACCTAATAATGACATCAATTTTTCAAAATCAATATTTTCTAATTGACTTGGATCTATCATTTGATTATTACTCCTATTATTTTAATTGAATAAAATTTTTATTTGTTTTAGCATTAACTAATGAAGGGCTTGCTCCACCCGTAGGAACGGGATTTTGAGACGTAGACGATTGTGTTTCTGAATCCGTTCTAGGATGTGTATTAAACGCTGTTGTAGTACCACTACTTTCTATAGCTAACGCTTTTAAATAGTCTAGATTAGCATTAACTCGTGCCTTTTCTTTATTACTTTTGGTGGTATTTAAATTTGCTAGTTCATCTTCTATTTTTTTAATTTCATCAGGTAAGTCAATATCCATCTTTTTATTTACTTCATCTAATAATTGTTGTAATTCTTGTGAACGTTCTCCTAAATCGGTACTACATTTTCCTAATTCTCCATTATCAAATGATTTATTCTTAACTACAATAATATGCCCTACATATCTAGATACTTGTTCTAATTTTGATGACATATCTTGTATATATTCAATAGATTCTGATAGTTTTGTTGATAATCCTGATTCTTTCAAATCAGTTAATAACTTGTCTCTTTCATTTAATAATGTCTCTACTTCTATGATTTTTTGTCCTAATTCAGTTATCTCTTTATCATATTTATCAACTAATGCTTTATATTCGCTAGAAGACTTCATACTCACTCCTATTATTAACTATTATTACTCATTATAATTTTACTATATTTCGCTTTTTAAGTAAAGCATTTAAGCAAATAAAAAAGTGCTTATAAAAGCACTTTTTTATTAATTACATTCCATAGTTTTGTAATGCAGTAGCTACGCTTTGTGATACTTCATTTAATAATTCTTTATATCGTGGAGCACTAGCCATGAATTCATCAAATAATTGTTTTGCTTCATCTCTTCTTGGTCCGGCAGTCCAGTTTTCCATAATTTGATCAAAGTATAATTTTACATTTGATAAGAATCCATCCATAGCATTGTTAGCAGCATCAATTTTGTTTTTTCCGTTAACTGCTTCTGATGTAATATTAACAGTATCCCTAGTATCAGAATATTCTCCCATTATAGTTTCTGGAACTTCTTCTTTAAGGTTTAATAATTCTTCTAAATTATTAGCTCCATTAGCTCTTTGAATAGCTCTGTAATCTACAGCTATTTTGCTTGTTTCAAGAGATAAATTTGCTAAAACATTTTTAATTTTTGCTACAGCATTATATACTGTTACAACATTATTAATTTGGGTTCCAGCATCCATTCCTTGCCATGAATTCTTTAATATTTCAATACCCTCTCTTAAATTTTGAGCTATTCTAGCAGCACTTGTATCTTCAGTTCCAACTACTACACGATTAAATAATTCTGTTGCACTGATATATAAATCTGCTACACTATTAACTTTATGATTCATATATTTCTCCTTTCATCATAAACTATCTTACAATTAAATTTTATCAATTATTTTTTTTATTGTAAATACCTTTGACATTTAGTTTACTTTTTAATTTCATTTATGAATTTAACTATTGTAGGCATTCCGTTTTTAACAGCAACCAAGTAATCAGCACCTATAGTATTTATTCCATTAGGTTGAATATTTAGTTTTATTGAATATTGACTTGTGATTCCCACTCCAATCCATAGGCCATCTAAATTGTTAATAGTATTTTTATACCACTCTTCATATTCATATTTCTTAAATGAAACAGGAATATCTACAAAAGCGAATGTTATTTTTAATGTTTCTTTTTGATTGTTTAAGAGCTCTTTAAACATATTCTTATGATCATCATCTAACTTATTTAAGAATTTATCAAATCCCACTATTAACACAAATGTATTTTTAACACTAGATATAGATCTTAAATTCATATTACTCTTTTGTAATAAATCTTGTATTTGACTATCATAATCCTTTAATTGTTCAATTATTTTATTAAAATCATTATTAACTAAAGTCACTTTAGAATCATAATCTTCAAAATAATTACATGCATCTATTACTATACTAGTAAATGCATCATTAAATTCTAATGTTTTAATGTGATTACATAAGAATGCATACATACTGTCTAAATCATTAGCGGATATTATAGTTGATACATATTTAGTATAATCATATAAATAGGCTTCTAATGTTTCTTTAGTAAATCCTATTGGAACACTATCTAATCCATTATACTTAGGACCAAACCTATTTATTTCAATTATATCAGGCATTACAGGAATAGAATTTGCTTTATTTATTCCTTTTTCATTTAATGCTTCTATTAATTCATTGATTTTTATATATGAGTTTTCTTTATCAATACTTGCAGTTTGGAATTCAACTACTCTGTCAAGCTTAGTAAGGCCACGCCCTACAAATGGAGATGGCACTAATCCATTAGTCTTTCCTAATATGTCTTTGTAATCAGACTCATTCTTTAATTGTAAACAGAAAGTTTGCTTACAACTTTGAGATACTTTAAATTTAACTGAGGAAGGTGAAGTAGCTGTTATTACAAAATTAATACCATATTTTGAGCCTTCCCTTACAATAGGAATTAATTTTTCTATATAATCTGGATACGCTTCTCCTAAAACTTCCATTGAATTAATAACTGCTACTATATTGGGAAGAATATTACCACTTGATTGTATATAATCATCATAATTACCATTATATGAAGTAAATAATTTCTTACGTTTATTCATTTCACTATATAACATCTTAGCAAAATTTTCTATTTTTTCATCTTCTCCATTTATTATAACATTTCCTACTTGAGGTGCATTAGCAAAGTTTTGCAATGTTTCAGCACCAAAATCAATTAAATATAAATTTATTTCACTAGTATCATAGGTCATTATAGATGAATATACAAATGTACTTACAAACTCATCTTTTCCACTTTCAGCAGTCCCATATATAATTGCATTTCCTTCTTTACCTATTGGTAAAGTTAACAAACCTTGCATTTGATTATATGGATCATCATATTCACCAATAATTGGATTAATATTAAATGATTCTTTAGCATAGTTATATTTCTTAAATAGATTATTTATTAATATTTTATCACTCATTCTATCTAACCATAATTCTCTGGTTTTATAATTAGATTTACCACATATATCAATTATATACTTAACTATATTGGTTAATTCTTCACCTTGTGATTGAGCAAATCTCTTTGATGGGGCATTTTTAATTGCTTTTTCAACAGAGCCAATATTATCTATAAAATATAAGTTTTTATCAGCAGGCTTTTTAAATTCTTTATTAGGATAGTATTGGGCCCCAGCCCATGCAGCTTGTCCTAAAGCAAAGTATTCATTATAACCAACTTGTAAATAAAATCTACCAACATTCTTAAGTTCAGCCGCCAAATCAGATTTGATCATTTCCATACTATCAGCTTTATCTTGTACTTTTAAACATACTTTAAATTTAGCATTTGACCATATTTGAGCATCAACTACACCGCTTGGCTTTTGTGTTGCTAAAATAAGGTGAACGCCTAAAGAACGACCAATACGTGCTGTTGATATTAAATCTTCCATAAAATCTGGTTGTTGATCTTTTAATTCTGCAAATTCATCACATACAATTATCAAATGAGGAATTGGTTCATTAATAACTCCATCTCTATATAATTGTTGATATTTATATATATCTAGAGTACTCTCATTCAATTTAACTTTTACTTCATTAAATTTTTCTTGTCTTCTTCTTAATTCACTTTGAATACTAGATAAAGCTCTATTTATTTCTGCTTTATCTAAGTTTGTTATAGTACCCACCACATGAGGAAGCTTTTGGCCAGTTTCATTGTTAGTAAATGCACCTGCCAAACCTCCACCTTTATAGTCGATTAATACGAACGATACTTCTTCAGGACTATAATTTACAGCCATGGAAAGAATATAAGTAATTATAAATTCAGATTTACCACTACCAGTCATACCAGCTATTAAACCATGAGGCCCATGTTGTTTCTCATGAATATCTAATATAAATGGATCTCCATTTTCATTAACACCAATTTCAGTTTTTAATGTTTTAATAGGATTATTATCTTTCCATCTATTTAAAACATTTAATTGATCTATTTGGCCTACTCCAAACAATTCTAAAAATGTCATTGAATTTGGTAACTGTTTTTCTTTTTCTAACATATATACTGGTGTATTTGCAAGTATTTTAGCAACTGCATTCATATCATATGTATTTTTAATTTCATCATTAAATCTTACTTGATTATTATTTTCACTATTAATAATTGCAGATGTCGTTTCACCTATAGTAATAAATTTAGATATTTCACTAGGAACTTTAGAAAGCTTTTCTTCAACTAAAACTAAACTACATCCTAAATTAACTTTAGATTTTAATATAGTATCTACTAAATCTATTTTCCTTGCAGAATCAATATCATCTATTAACATTAAATAATATGAGGAATAATTTGATATGTCAGATGATTCACTAGAATGTCCTTTTCTTTCTTCGAATCTAGGATTTAAATAATCAGATATTTCTTGCATTTCTTCTGTTGTTGTTGCAAAAAATCTTATTGTTTTTTCATTTGAAAAACAATATGGTGAATCTTTCAAATATGTCCACCTATCCTCATTTTTATCATTAGTAAACACTATTATTTTTAAATCCTGATAACTATGAAAATCCATAATCTGTAAAAACGCATTGTGTAAAAAGTCTAAATATTTAGGATATACTCCATTAACAGCTGTTAAATGATTTTCAACAAAAGAATAACTTATAGGCACATTATCTAATGTTTTAAATTCTTCAATTGTGGTTTCTAGCATTTGTTTTAAATTATCATCATCCATAGAGAATTCTTCTACAGGATAATTAATATTAGCATTGAATGGTATATTTCCTCTACCTACTCTTATAGTTAGAAAATCTCCTTGATCCATTCTTCTTTCCCACAATGTTCTTCTTTTATTAATAATGGAATCATAACATATATCAGTAGAAACTAGAGCTTCTTCTAAAATTTTCTTTTGATTGTCAAATTCTTTAGAAAGTTCTTCTTTTTTTGAATTCAAATAATCTTTATACTTATCTTGTCTATTTTGTTCTCTTTTCTTTTTTTGCCTCTTTTCATATGCTCTTGTAACAAAAGGCCATACAAACATACTTAGTATCATTGCTCCACTTATTATTAATGTTGGAATACATTGCTTTATAGTTCTTTCTCCAGATGATATTGATTGTAATGCGCTTGTTAATGTTAGTACTGAAGATGCTGCCATAGTAATCATAGGAGCTAAAGTAAGAATTAATGGAGTTTCTTGCATATTTTCTTTAGCAGGAGGTGCATCCACTCTCATATTTAATGTTTCTATTATTCGGCGCATACGAGGACTTCTTAAAAAATAGTCGTTATCTTTATATAAATCTTCATTTTCTATTTCTTCATCAGTTACGTTTTCACTATTAGCAATTTCTTTTACTGCTAATTTTGATACTAATTTTTGTTTAAATGGCGCATTTATTAATAACAAGCCTTTAACAAGGACCATCTTTAAACCAAATGTATTAATTACATCCCCATTTTTTAAAAATGCTTCTGTTTCCTTAATTATTTTATCATTAACATATATTAAAACATTTTCCGATTTTGTTAGCTTCCATACTTCATTTTCATAACTTAATACTAATTGAGTATCAGCTAAATATGGTAAATTAATTGCTATTTCATTAGTAGCAGATTTGCCTATTTTAATTACAGCATTATTAGGTACACTAAAATACTGAAATGTTTCATCATTTAATCTTTCAGCATATAATACATATCTTTTTTCTCCACGTTCAATTATATAATAATATTCATATTTAAGTATTACTTTTTCTACATTATCATTAGTAATTATTTTAGTGTTTTCAGCACCACTAATAATCCAATTATCCTCTTCACTATTTATATTAATTATATTCTTACCTGCGCTATCAGTCATCCAGAAATTACCGATTCTTTTTGAGGGTAAACTAAATCTAATTATTTCTTCATCATCATATAAATATAAATTCATAATTTACCTCCATTACAACAGTATTAACTTAGTATTATTTCTGATATCAGTATCTCTTACCAATTCATTATTATTATATACAACACCAGTTTCAGCATTTAATAAAGTACAATTTTTTTCAAAATTAATTGAATCAAACATAGTAGTATTTAAAAGACGAGATATGTTTCCTATCTTTTCATTAACAGGAAAGAACACCTCATAATCTATGCCTAAAGATAATATGTACAAATTAATTAAAACTTTATTATCTAACATATATTCACCTACTATCCTATAATAGATTATAACATAATGAATGCAAAAAAAATAGTACTATTTTTAGTACTAATTTGTCTTAATTGTTATTAATCCTTTGTCTATTTCTTCAAGAGCTCTTCCAATTTCTTTCTTAGAAACATACTCATTTTCATCCATTTGATAATGTTTATGTTCTTTCATCACTTTTGCTCTGTCTGCTACTATATGAACTAATTTATACTTAGAATCAACTATATTTAATAGTTTGTCTATTGAAGGATATATCATTATTTATCCACCTCTCTCTACAATAATAATATACCCAATTTAAAACGAGTATACAACAAATATACAAGATTTTTGACAACTTATTTACAAAGTTTTCTAAGTGAATCTAATATTACTACCATAGCCCATGTATCTTGTTTACAATAAATTCTTAATGCTTTCTTAGCTTTATTTAAATCAAATTCATTCATCGTATCATATAAAGAATATGTAACTAAAGCCTCTGTTCCATTCTTAACTTCTAATCCTTTATATGTTAAATCTGATAATACAGGTAATGTTTTTTTAATAGAATAACTTCCTGATTGACGCTTATCATAAAAATTAATTAATTTGCATTTTTCTTCGTCAAATCCTAAATCTTCATATAATTTTTGATTATTTTGAATTACATATAATAAATCTGTAGATTTCTCTACTATCTTAAGTAAATGACTTCTATACTCTGGAAATATCTCAGCAAGTTCCTTAAGTCTTCCTCTTTCAAATGTAACATTTTGT
>OMST01000036.1 GCA_900313815.1 uncultured Eubacteriales bacterium | reverse complement strand
TTTATATTTTATTAGTTATTTATTAGGCTTTAAAGTTTCTAGTAGATATCTATTAGTATTAAAATATAAGGCTCAAGCACATGAAGAAGTTATGAGAAAATTAAAAACTATTAGAAAGTTTAAAATTAGAAGCAAATCTATATTTAATGATTCTATAGAATTATCATTAGAAGTAGATTTAAAAGAAAAAAATAAGAAATCAAACGGTGTTGATACAGCTATTGTAGATCAATTTAATGATATTGATGGTATTATAAATGCAAGTTTAATTGCTTATCAAAATGATTTTGGAGAATAACACTTAATTATTAGTGTTATTTCTTATTGTAGTAGGAGGTTTTATGGATATAGAATTTAAAAATCCAAAGATATATTTAATATCTGGAAAAGCAAGACATGGAAAGGATACATTATCTGGATATATTAAAAAAGCATATGAAGACAATGGTAAGAATGTAATTGTAACTCAGCTATCTAAGTATATTAAGTACTATGCACGTGAAATGACTGGATGGGATTTAAGTGAAGAAACAAAACCACGTGAGTTTTTACAAAAACTTGGTACTGATGTAATTAGAATGAAGTTACAAAAAGATAATCTATTTATTGATAGAATGAAAGATGACATAGAAATATTTAGTTATTTTTATGATGCTATTATTGTTAGTGATGTAAGATTCAAAAAAGAAATAGATGGACTTAGAGAATCATTTCCAGAATTAATTGCAGTTAATGTATTTAGACCCGATTTTGATAATGGATTGAGTGAAGAACAAAAACAGCATAAAACTGAAATAGATCTTGATGATTATGATAAGTTTGATGTTAAGATAATAAATACTACTTTAGAAAAATTAGAAGAAGATGCTAAAAATTTATACACAAAAATGAATGGATAGGTGTAAAAATATGGAAAGTATTAAAAATGTAGACGTAAAAGATAAGAAAGTAATTGTAAGAGTAGATTTTAATGTTCCAATTAAAGATGGTACTGTAGTTGATGATACTAGAATAGTTGGTGCATTAAAAACAATTAAACATTTAGTTGATAAAAAAGCTAAAGTAATACTACTGTCTCATATTGGTAGAGTAGAATCATTAGAAGATAAAGACAAGAATACTTTAAGACCAGTAGCAAAACATTTATCTACATTAATTGATACTCCAATATATTTTGTACCTTTAACTCGTGGCATGCTACTTGAAAAAACAATAGAAAATATGAATAGTGGAGAAGTAGTAATAATTGAAAACACTAGACACGAAGATTACCCTAAAAAATTAGAAAGTTCTTGTGATGAAGCCCTTTCTAAATATTGGGCTAGCTTAGGTGATATATTTGTTTTAGATGCATTTGGTACAGCACATAGATGTCATGCATCTACATATGGTATTAGTAAATTCTTACCATCATATTCTGGTTTCTTAGTAGATGATGAAGTAGAAATGTTACAAGTTGCAATGCATAAGAGAAAAACATTAATACTTGGTGGCTCAAAAGTAGATGATAAAATAGGTGTTATAGATAATCTAGTAAATACTAGTGATGCTGTATTACTTGGTGGAGCAATGTGCTTTACATTCTTAAAGGCAAAAGGCTTACCAATAGGATCTAGTATAGTTAGTGATGATAAATTAGATTATTGCAAAGATATGTTAGAAACTCATAGTGATAAAATACATTTACCAGTTGATGTAGTAACACAAAATGGTGTTAAAAATATTGAAGATATGGAAAAAGATGATATTGGATATGATATAGGTCCTAAAACCATCGCTAACTATGAGAAGATAATAGATAAAAGTACATTTGTATTATGGAATGGACCTCTTGGTAAATATGAAGATAACGGATATATAGAAGGAACTAAAAAAATAATGGAATATTTATCATCTAAGAAAGTAGATACTATGTTAGCAGGTGGAGATATAACTGGAGCTGCTAAAAGTTTAGGATTAGAATTCAAATATATATCTACCGGAGGAGGATCCACACTAGAATACCTTGAAGGTAAGAAATTTAGAACATTAGATAGATTAAATGGAGAAAATAAATGAAAAGAAAAGGATTTACATTAGTAGAATTACTAGCAGTAATAGCAATATTAGCAATCTTAGTAATTATGGCATTACCAGCAGTACTAAGAATGTTTAATAGTGCAAGAAAAGATTCATTTACAAATGAAGTAAATACAGTAATAAGAACAGCAAGACAACAATACTTATTAAGTGGTGGGTCTGATACAACATGGTCTAATGCAGAAGGAAGTACAAGTACATTAGATTTAACAGGTAATTCTCGATTAAAATATTATGTACAAATGAATAATGAAGGAAAAATAACAAAGTTACAAGTAACTAACGGAGATTTTCAATATAATGTAACAAATAATGCAGGAATAGATGTTGTAGAAAGTAATAGTGTACAAGTTGTAAGCGAATTAGATGATAATGAAATCCTAGTTATAAGTAGTGAGAATGTTAGTGAGCCTGATAACTATGTTTATTCAACGGCTGATACATCATATACTGTTGGCAGTAGCGCTCCTTCGAATGTAGTTACCTATACGAATTATCAAGATGCAATAAATGCTTTTGGTCATCCATTCTTTATGCGATATACTATTGAAGACAATATAGTAACAGAAGCATATGTTGGATTTGTATGGAATTCAAATGTATATTATTTAAAAGGTTATGATGTGGATGCATATAATGACAATAAAGCTATAATGCAATCATTATTTGATAGTTCAAAATGCCATTCTTATCCTAATTTTTATTCTTGCTCTGATTCTGGATTATTAACTGATGCTTATAACACGGGAAGAATTAGAGTTGGTGGAAATGGAATGAACTGTTTTGTTGAACCAGATAGTCTTGGTACTTATGGCCGTTGTGCCGCTGGAGGCGAAGTTGATTGGACTATAACTAAAGGGACAGGAGGTCCTAAATAATCATCATAATGATGATTTTTTTTATGACAAAAAAATACAATTTAATACAAAATATTACAAAATGGTATGTAGAAATATATACAATTGTAGGGCTATAATAAAATAAAAGGAGAAAATATGAAAATTAAAGTATTAGTAGTAGATGACAATGAAGGACTAGTAGGTTTAATTAAGGAGTATTTTAGTAGTAGCGATAAGATTGAAGTAGTAGGTAGTGTTTCAAATGGAGAAGAGGCTGTTAAACTAATTGATGAGAATAAGTTAGATTATGATTTAATTCTTTTAGATTTAGTGATGCCAGTAAAAGATGGTATTTATGTATTAAATCATATGAAAGAAAAAAATATTAAGAAAAAAGTAATTGTAATGACTTCATATAATGAGGAACAAACAATTAGAGATGTAAGTGAATTTGGAGTAAGGTACTATTGTTTAAAACCATTTGATTTAGAAGATTTAAAGAATAAAATAATACAAACTATAACATATAAAAAGAATAATGATCGTATAATAGAAATAGAAAATAAAGATATACAAATACAAGTAACTAAATTATTACATGCACTTGGTATACCTTCTCATATTAAAGGTTATCAATTTATTAGAAGTGCTATATTAATGGTATATGAAAATCCAGGTTTAATAGGAGGTATAACTAAAGAATTATATCCGGATTTATCTATTAAATTTAATACTTCTATTCAAAGAGTTGAAAGAGCTATAAGGCATGCTATAGAGGTTTCATGGCTAAGAGGGGATATTGACTTAATGGAAGACATATTTGGACATAGTGTTGATATAGATAGAGCTAAACCAACAAACTCTGAATTTATAGTTACTATAGCTGATAAATTAAGACTTGAAATGATTAATGTAAGTTAGTTATTTCAAGTTTTCTTTGTATATTTATATATATTGTGCTAAAATGTTAACAGGAGAAAACTATGAAAAAAATTATATTGTTAATTTTAGATGGATTAGGTATACGTAAGAGTGATAATGGCAATGTTTTAAGTATGGCTAATATTCCTAATATTAAAAAGATTATGGAAGAGTATCCTATGAGTTCATTAGATGCAAGCGGAGAAGTAGTCGGTCTTCCTAAGGGAGAAAGTGGAAACTGTGAAGCATGTCATATGACTATTGGTGCTGGAAGAACTATTGAACAACCGTTAACTATGATAAATAATAAAATCAAAGATAAGAGTTTTTTTGAAAATGATTCTTTACTTGATTTAATGGATTTTGTAAATGATAACAATAGTACATTGCATATGATAGGATTAATATCATCTAGTAATGTTAATAGCTGTGTTGAACACTTTTATGCGGCTTTAGCTCTTGCTAAAATTAGAAAAGTTAAAAATGTGGTTTTTCATTTTATAACTGATGGTAGAGAAGCTCCATTATTTGAAGCTGAAAGTGTAATAAAATCTTTTATGGAAAAGATTAATAAATTGCAATTAGGAGTTATTGGAACTATATGTGGCAGATATTATGCTATGGATAGTGATAATAATTATGATAGAGTTAAGAAAGCATATGATGCGATTGTTTATAATATTGGTAATGCTTTTACAGATTATAGCAGATGTTTAACATTACATTATAAAAATAATATAACTGATGAATTTATAAATCCAAGTATTATTGTTAAAAATAGTAATGTTAGAGAGGGAGATGGAATACTATTCCTAAACTATAGATCAGAATCTATGCATGAATTAATATCTGCTTTTAATAACCCTGATTTTAATATGTTTAATACTAAGAAGTTTAATAATATTAAATGTGTTTCTTTGTATAGTGTTTCTGAAGATATTGATTGTGCATATACTAATGAAACAATATCTAATACATTTGGTAAATATTTAGCAAATCTAGATTTTAAACAAGCTAGAATAGCAGAAGCAGAAAGATATCCACATGTAACTTATTATTTTGATGGAGCAGAAGATATTTTTGATAATAATATATCTAAAATACAAGTTCCTTCTGTTAAAGTTCCGAGATATGATATTAAACCTGAAATGAGTGTTTCTGAAGTAACTCAATCATTGTTAAATATTATGGAAGATGATTATGATTTTATACTTGTTAATTTTGCTAATTTAGATGTTCTTGGACATACTGGAAATTTACCAGCCTGTATTAGAGCACTAGAAAGTATAGATATATGTATTGGTCATATTTTAGAAAAGGCACAAGAAAACTTCTATGAAGTTGCTATTACCTCTGATCATGGTAATATAGAATATATGAAAGATGAATCTGGGAAAATAATTAATTCTCATAGTAATAATAAGGTTCCATTTATAATATGTAATAAGAATTATAAATTAAAAGAAACAGGTACTGTTAAAGATATAATACCTACTTTAATTGATATGTATGAAATTAGTAAACCAAAAGAAATGACCGGTGAAAGTTTAATTAATAAATAGCACTTTGAACAAAGTGTTTTTTATTTACAATAAACCAATTATTTGTTATACTTATTATGATAGTAAAATATGGAAGTAGGGTGTTAGTGTGAATAATAATGAACCTAATATAAATGATTTAAATAATATGAATGGAAATATAAATACTGGCGATAATAATGCTTATCCTATAGGAGAATTACCTAGTATGGATGATGTACTTGTAGAAGATGCTCCAGAACAAAGCGCTACTGAATTACCTGTTGGTTCAGAACCAGTTGCTGTAAGTCCTCTTGCATCTGACGAGACAACTATTATGACTGCAGCTCCTGCTCAAACAATAGGTGCAGAAGCTCCAACAGTAGAAGCGGAGCCTCAAGTGGCAACTCCTGCCCAAGAGCCAACTGCTCCCGCTGTTCCTGTACAACAACCAGTTGCACCAACAGTGCCTGCTCAAGAAACAGCTGCTTATGTAGCTGGTAATACTTTTGTAGAAAAAGAAAAGAAAAAATGGCCAATTGTATTAATATTAATAGTTTTGATATTTGGAGGTTTATTTGCTTATTATAATTTTGTGTTAACTAAGCCTTCTAATGTAGTACATAAGGTAATGGATGGAATAATTACTAAAGCTAAGAATTATGATTTGAATGCTTTTACCAATTCATCTAAATTAAATACTATGAATACTGATGTTAATTTAACACTAACTTCTAGTGATGAAGCATATCAATCTCTATCAGGAATGAATATAAAAGCTAAATTAGGATATGATTTTGTTGATAACAATAATAATATGGTTGAACTTATTATGACGCTTCAAGGAGAAAAAGCAATAGACTTAGAGGCGTCTAAAATTGGTAATAGGTCATACTTTAATTTTAAAGATGCTTATCCTAATGTATTATATGATGAATCTGATACTAATATGGGAATGAGTCTTGATATGCCATCTATATCTGAAGAAAAAATAATAGAAAGAAAGAATAATATAATATATTTAATGGAAAAAGTTGATGAAGCTATTTCTAAAAATATGTCAGAGAGTAAGTTATCTAAAAAAATGATATTAAAAGATATAGATAATGCTAAAGCACTAGTAAATGAAATAACTTATACTGTTGATTATGAAGAATATAAAAAAGTTAGTTTAGCTATATATGATGCTTTATTAGCAGATGATAAGGCTTTAACTGCTTTAGGCGAATTATTTGGTGAAAGCAAAACTATTGGAAATGAATTAGTTCAAGGTTTAAAAAATAATATCAGTGAACAAGATCTTGATGGAAATCTAATTATTACTATTTCTGTTGATGCATTATCAAATAAATTAGTAGAATTAGTTGCCAAAGATAACACTACATCTATAACATATACCAATAAAACTGATGAAGCTAAAATTGTATATGATGAGAAAGATAATATTAATGTTGATTTAACTATAGATGAAAAAGAAAGTAAAATATTTGCTGATATTAAAGAAATAAAAGACAGTGGAGTAGAAAAAACATCTGTAACTATAAAAATTAATTCATCAGATGAAAAAGGAAATGATATTTCTGCTACTCTGGTAATGTATGATAATAAAGATGTTAGTAAAGAAGTTCTTTCAATAGTTCTTCAAATAAAAACTGAATATAATACTGAAGTTAAAGTAATTAATACTGAGAATGCTGTAGATATTAATACACTAAGTGAAGAAGAGCGACAATCATTATCTAGTTCTTTAGAAGGTGTTCTTGGAATGTTTAGCTTTGGGTTATAATTACAAATAGTAAAAAAGTAAAGAAAATCAAGAAAAATGCTTGATTTTTTTTGTTTTTTCGAATATAATCATAGAGAAACGACTGGCGAGGATATGCAAGGTTGCTGATACACCAGGTTAGGTTGAATTAAACTTAATTACATATCAGGTAATTTGCATCTAGCAAGTCTATATTAGAAAATTATAGGCGAAGGAGGAAATAATATGTCTAAAGACAAAGTAAGAATCAGACTTAAATCTTTTGATCACAGAAGTGTTGATCAAGCTGCTGCAAAAATTGTTGAGACAGTTAAGAGAACTGGTGGAGTTGTTAGCGGACCTGTTCCACTACCAACAGAGATTGAAAAGATTACTATATTGAGAGCTGTTCATAAATATAAAGATTCTCGTGAACAATTCGAAATTAGAACTCACAAAAGATTAATTGATATTACTAACCCAAGTAAAGAAACAATTGAGGCTCTTGCTCATTTGGATTTACCAAGTGGTGTAGATATCGTAATTAAGAAATAATTAGAAAGGAAAAGAAAAAATGAAAGGAATCTTAGGACGTAAAGTTGGAATGACAGAAGTCTTCACAACTGACGGAAAATTAGTACCTGTAACTGTTATTCAAGTTGAACCAAATGTTGTAACTCAAATTAAAACAGTTGAAAAAGATGGGTATGATGCAATTCAATTAGGTGCTTTTGATAAAAAAGATAAAGTATCCAACAAACCTGAAATGGGACATGCTAAAAAAGCAAATACATTACCTAAGCGCTTCTTAAAAGAAATAAGAGGAGTAGATACAACTGCTTATACTCTTGGACAAGTAATCAGCGCAGATGTATTTAAAAGTGGAGACACTGTTGATGTAACTGGTACATCAAAAGGAAAAGGTTTCCAAGGTGTTATTAAGAGATGGAATCAATCTCGTGGACCTGAAACTCATGGATCTACATATCATAGAAGAGTAGGTTCTCTAGGTACAATGAGACCAATGAGAGTTTTAAAGGGTAAAAAATTACCAGGACATATGGGTAACGAACAAATCACTATTCAAAATTTAATGATAGTTGATATTGATGTTGAAAATAAATA
>OMST01000035.1 GCA_900313815.1 uncultured Eubacteriales bacterium | reverse complement strand
CAGCGTTAGATACGTGCGCGTCGGAAACATTTACAATTATAGTTTTTGGGACGCCAAAGACTATGGTGTTCGTCCAGTTATAGTAGTGCCAACAAGTTCAATGCCAGAATAGAATACTTTATGTATTCTTTTTTATTGTTAAATATGATAAGATAATTAATGATGAAAAATTATATATCAGGTAATATTAGAAGAATAATTTATGAAAGTAATAGTGGTCCATATAAAGTTGGAATTTTTAAAGTGAGAGAAACTAATGATGACATTATGAATGAATATGTAAACAAAATAATTGGTTTTACAGGATCATTTACAGATATTAACACTGATTTAGATTATGTTTTATATGGTAAATTAATTGATCATCCAAGATATGGAATTCAATATCAAGTTGATTCTTATGAGGTAAAAGCACCTAGTGATTTAGACAGTTTAATATTATATTTAAGTAGTGGAATGTTTAAAGGGATAGGTCTTAAAACTGCTAAAAAGATAGTTGAAAGATTTGGTAATGATACTATAGAAACTATTAAAAATGAATATGAGAAAGTTGCTTTAGTTAGTGGTATGAACATTAGTAAAGCCAAAATGATGCATGATGTTATTATAAATAGTGAATATAATCAAGATTTAATATTAAAACTAAATAGTTATGGTTTTAGTGTTAACGAAGCTATTAGATTAATATCTATATATAAAAATAATATTGAATCTATAATAAGTGATAACTTATATGATTTAGTTGAATATATATCTTTTGATAAATTAGATTTAATATTTCTTAAGAATAATGATGAGATGCATCCATATAGAATAGAAGCTCTTATATTACACAATATATATATTTCATGTTATGAAAGTGGAGATACATTAATTAAAAGAGAAGAATTATTTTTAAAATTAAAGAAATGTTTTAAGAATAATTTTACTGCTGATATGTATTTAAGTTATATAGAAAAATTAAAAAAAGATAATAAAATTATTGAAAAAGATGATTTTATAGCATTAACTAATTTTATTGATACTGAAAAGTATATATACAATGAAATATTAAAAATATCTAGCATTAAGAATGATATTAAAGATAATAAAATAGATAAATATCTAAAAGATTATGAAAAAAGATGTTCTATAACTTTTAATAATTGTCAAAAAGATGCGATTAAAGGAGCAATTAAAAATAATTTCTTTATTATAACTGGTGGTCCTGGTACTGGAAAAACAACTATTATAAAAGCAATAGTTGAAATATTAAAAGATTTATATGATTTAACTAGTGAAAATTTTGCTTTATTAGCACCTACTGGAAGGGCATCTAAGCGAATTAGTGAGAGTGTTAAAGCGCCTGCATGGACAATACATAAATATTTAAAATGGAATAAAGAAACAGAAACATTTCTTGTTGACGAATATAACAAATCATATGAAGATATAGTCATAGTAGATGAAGCATCTATGATAGATATATTCTTATTCTCATCTTTATTAAAAGGTCTTAAAAACAATGTTAAATTAATATTAGTTGGAGACGCTAATCAATTACCTTCTATTGGACCTGGAGATGTCTTAAACAACTTATTAAATAACGATAAGTTTAATAAAAAATATTTAGATATTATTTATAGAGTTAAAGAAGGAAGTTATATTACTTATTTAGCAGATGATATTAAAAATAAAAAAGAATTTAAAGAATTTTCTTCAGAATATACTGATTTTAAATTTATAGAAAGTTCTGATAGTGATATACAAGAATATTTAAAAAAGATATGTGATTCTGTTAAAGAAAAGGGTATTTCATTAAATGATTTTCAAGTTTTAGCACCTATGTATAAAGGAATAAATGGAATAGATAATTTAAATAATTTAATGGCTAATATATTTAATCCTAATCAAGATGTTTTTCAAATAGGGGATAAGTATTATAGAGTAAATGATAAAGTTATTCAATTAGTTAATGATATTGATAACAATATTTATAATGGGGACATTGGTTATATTCAAAGTATGGAATATGTTGATAAGAAACTTGTAGTTGAAATAAATTATAGTGGTAATATAGTTGAATATAAGAGTGGAGAATTTGATAAATTCAATTTAGCTTATGCAGTATCAATTCATAAATCTCAAGGTAGTGAATATGATAATGTAGTAGTTGTTCTAGCTAAAAGCTTTAATAGAATGTTTTATAATAAATTAATATATACTGCTGTTACTAGAGCAAAATCATCATTAGTAATTTTAGGTAGTTTAGATTCATTTAATTTATCTGTTAAAACATTATATGGTGATAATAGAAACACTTATTTAAAAAGTGTATAAAAACAATAAAACTAAAGATAATAATATTAAGGAGAGTGATATTATTAAAACTTTAGAAAAAATGATTGCTTTTGCGGGAGGACTTGGTATTGGAGTAATGTATCAAAAGCATAAAAAAGACATTATTAATTATATGAAAAGAATGACAAATAATATATAAAAATAGTTTTTAAAAAACTATTTTTTTAATATAATATTATAAATAATTTTTATTGATTTATTATTATTAAAATGATAAAATAGTTTTGTAGTATAAAGTTAATAAGGAGATATGCATATGGATGATGAAAAACTAAATAAAAGAGATGCTAGAAGAGTAAATCCAGGGCGTGTAAATGATTTAGTAAAAACTGGTAATAAAATCTTAAATATTTTGTATATTCTATTTATTATTCTTTTAGTCTATGTTGTAGGATTAATTTTTAAACAATGGAAGATATTATCATTCTTAGGAAAGATATTATCTATAATTTCCCCATTATTTATTGGATGGTTCATAGCATGGTTATTAAATCCATTGGTTAAAAAGCTAATGAAGAGAGGAATGAAAAGAATAACAAGTGTAATCATTGTATATTTAATAATGGTTGCAATTATAACTCTAATATTAACTTTTACAATATCATCCTTGGGGACTCAAATATCAGATATTGTTTCTGCAGTACCTAAAATAGTTAGTGATGTTAAAGAATGGATTGATAATGTTTTTATTAAATTATCAAATCTAAGTTTACAAAATTTAGATAGTGTTAAAGCATCATTCTTAGCAAGAATAGATTCTTTGGGAACAGATATTCAAACAAGCTTGCCAACCACAGTTATGAATGTGATAACAGCATTAATAAGTGGAATTGGTACTATAGCATTAAGTTTAATCTTAGGATTCTATATATTATTTGACTTTGATAAATTTAGTGATGGCTTCTTAGAATTGTTACCTAAGAATTTCAGAAGTGAAACCAAGAGATTAATGGGATTATTAAATGATTCATTATATTCATTTATTAGTGGAACTTTATGGTTATCATTGTTACTATTTATAGTATCTGTTATCGGTTTTTCAATAATAGGGTTAAATGCTCCGGTATTGGTTGCATTTGTATGTGTAGTAACTAACTTAATTCCATATATCGGACCTTATTTAGGGGCTGCAGTTGCAGGAGCAATTGGTTTTTCACAAGGTTCATTAATTGGAATATTAACATTGATATTTATACTAGTTGTTCAAACAATTGAAGGAAATGTTTTACAACCTTTAGTTATGAGTAAAAAAATGAATTTAAGTCCAATAACAATAATTATCTCATTATTAGTATTTGAATATTTATTTGGAGTTATTGGAATGGTAATAGCAACACCTGTAGTTGCATTAATTAAAATAATTTATAATTTCTTTGATGAGAAATATAATTTCTTTGGTTATAAAGATAAAAATGAATATTAAAAGGGTAGTAGGTGATTTTATGAAAAAAGTAGTAGTAACAGAAACGGACAAGTACATAATTTTTGTGGATATTGTATTGTATCTTGTAATAGCATTAATGGGATTTGCAATTCTTTCTATTAATGATATTAATGGCATTTATACTTTGAAATATCTGTATGTTGCATTTTATGTAGTAGCATTTTTCTCAGTAGCAGCATATTTCATTAATAGAAGAAAAGGAGATTATGAATTCTTATTCTTTGGATTGATTAATGTAGTAGTCGGATCTTTTGCAATGATAAATTCAAATTTCTATTGTAATTATTTTATATTAGGTTGTTCAATTCTAATATATTCTATAGCAAATACTATTAATAAAGGATTTTATTCAAAAAAATTAGAAGCTAATAGTAATCCGTTTGTAGTTGCTAAATTCTCTATAACATTATTACTAACTTTATTAGGATTATTTGTTGCTATAAAATTCTATTTTACTGAAACTATATTCAATGAAGTATTAGGTTATTACTTTATTACATTTGGATTATTAAGTTTAATAGAACCTTTATTAGTGATACTTATCAATAATAATGATGCTATTAACAATTATTTAATTAATAGTGAAGAAGTTGTTATTGGAAATGCTAAAGAAGTTAAGAAAGTTGAAAAAGTTTCTGAAGAGCCTAAAAAGGTTGTTACAAGAAAGAAAATCAAACCTATTAAAAAAACTGTTAAACCTACTAATAAGAAAAAAACTAAGTAACATTTAAATGTTACTTTTTTAATGCATTTTTATTTAGAATAATCATATAAATTAATGAGGTGAAATTATGGATATAATAAAAGTATCTAGTAAAAGTATTTCTCAAAAAGTAGCAGGAAGTATAGCTAATTCTTTTAGAGAAGGAAATAAAAGTGTAGAAATTCAAACTGTAGGAGCAGGAGCAGTTAATCAAGCTATTAAAGCAATATCTATTGCAAGGGGTTTTGTAGCACCTCTTGGGTTAAATTTAGTATGTACTCCAGCATTTTATGATGTTATTATTGATGATAAAGAGAAAACTGCAATCAAACTCATAGTAGAAGCTAAATAGCTTCTTTTTGAATCTTAAAATACTTGTATTTTTAATAAATAAATTTTATACTAATATTAGAAATTTGTTTTATTAAAGAAGGAGTTTTATATGGTTAGAGAAGAAAAAATATGGGTAGCTAATAATGATAAAGGTGAACCTTTATTCATTATACCTAAAATGGCTAACAGACATGGTTTAGTAGCAGGAGCAACTGGTACTGGAAAAACTGTTACACTTAAAGTTTTAGCAGAAACTTTTAGTGATATGGGTGTTCCAGTATTTATGGCTGATGTTAAAGGTGATATTGCTGGTATTATGAATCCTGGTGATGACACTGAAAATATGAGAGAAAGAATAGAACGATTCGGTTTGGCTGAACATAATTTTACTTATAAAGGATGCCCTGTTAATTTCTGGGATATTTATGGTAAAAATGGTATTCAAGTAAGAACAACAATTTCTGAAATGGGTCCACTATTATTATCAAGAATTTTAGGACTTAATGATTTACAAACTGATATATTAAATGTTGTATTTAAAATAGCTGATGATAATAATTTATTACTTGTAGATACTAAAGATTTAAAGTCAATCTTAGCATATGTTGATAAGAATTCTAAAGAATATGAGGCTGAATATGGAAAGATTAGTAGTGCTTCTATAGGAGTAATAGTTCGTGCTTTAGTTTCACTTGAAAAAGAAGGTGGAGATGTATTCTTTGGTGAACCTGCTTTAAATATTTGTGATTGGTTAACACAAGATAATGGAAAAGGTGTTATTAATATTTTAGATAGTTCTACTCTTATTAGTAATGGTAGATTATATTCAACATTCTTATTATGGATGATGTCAGAATTATTTGAAACATTACCTGAAGTAGGTGATTTAAGTAAACCAAAGATGGTATTTTTCTTTGATGAAGCTCATTTATTATTCGATGATGCGCCAAAAGTATTGGTAGATAAAATAGAACAAATGGTTAAATTAATACGTTCTAAAGGAGTAGGTGTATATTTCTGTACTCAAAATCCTAAAGATATTCCTAATGGAGTATTGTCTCAATTAGGTAATAAGATTGAACATGGATTAAGAGCTTATACTCCATTAGAACAAAAAGCTGTTAAAGCTGCTGCAGAATCATTTAGATCAAATCCTGATTTTAATACATATGAAACTATATTATCACTAGGTACAGGAGAAGCAGTAGTTTCATTCTTGGGAGCTGATGGTATTCCAAGTATAGCTCAAAAGGCTTATATATTACCACCAGCATGTAATTTTAATACAATAAGTGATAGTGAAAGAGATAACAAAATAAAAGAAAGTTTATTATATAGTAAATATGCAAAAGCAGTTGACAATGACACAGCATATGAATTCTTGCAAAGAAAAGGAATTGAAGATGCTAAAGCTGCCGAAGAAGCACAACAAAAAGCAATAGAAGAAAAAGAAGCTGCTAAAGAAGCTGAAAAGAAGGCTAAAGAAGATGCTAAAGCTGCAAAACAAGCAACTACTGCTAGAAACAAAGCTATTAAAACAATAGGTAACTCAGTTGTTGGAACTGTTGGTAGAGAAGTTGGAAAAAGTGTTGGTAAGAAATTCGGTAGTTTTGGTAAAACTTTAGGAGGTAATGTAGGAGCTAGTCTTGGTAGAGGACTACTTAGTACACTATTTAAGAAATGAGAGGATTAAATTTGAAAATTAGAGATTTTAAAAAATATACCATAATTGGATTAATAGTATTAGTATTATTGATTGTATTATTTAGTAGTTTTCAAACTATTAAAAGTGGTGAAGTTGGTTTAAAAGTTAGATTTGGTAAAATAGTTAATACTAAATTAGATGAAGGATTTAATTTGAAGATACCTTTTATTGAAAAAATAGTCGTTGTAAATATTAAAGTTCAAAAACTAGAATTAATTACTGAAAGTTCTAGTAAAGATTTACAAACTATTGAGACTGATTTAGCTGTAAACTACAGAATTGCAAGTGATAAAGCTACTTACTTATATAAAACAGTAGGTAATAATTATGAATCCACTATATTAGACCCAGCTATTAAAGAAAGTATAAAGGCTACAATAGCTAAATATACTGCTGCTGAAGTAATTACTAAGAGAAGTGAAGTGTCTCAAAAGTGTATGGAAGAATTACAAACTAAAGTAGAAAAATATGGTATTGTAATTGATAATTTTAATATTACAAATCTAAGTTTTAGTTCTGAATATACAAAGGCAATAGAAGAAAAACAAGTAGCAGAACAAAGATTAGAAAAAGCCAGATTAGAAGCAGAAGCTAAATTAGTAGAAGCGGAAGCAACTAAGAAAGCAAATGATTTAATGAAACAAAGTTTAACTGATAATTTAATAGCAAAACAGTTTATAGAAAAGTGGGATGGTAAATTACCTTCTACATATGCTGGAGAAAATATTTTAGGAATGTTTAATTTAAAATAAATCTTAGGAAAAATGCCTAAGGTTTTTTTATTATTTTAAGCAAAAATATTGATAAGATTGTCTAAAAATGTTATTATTTATAATAGGAGTGTTGTATATGATAGTAAAGAAATTATTAAAACTTTTTAGCGTATTTATGTTAGTAAGTATTATTTTTATAAATGAGATATATGCAGATACATATGCAGATATAATTAAAGAAACTGCTGCTGCTTATTTTAATAAAGGAATTAATATACAATATGATAATTATAGAAAAGAATCATTTGAACCCGAAGATGCAACACTTGATTCATTTAAATATTTAAATGATTCAATATTTATAAAAAATGTCTATGAGAAGTCTTTAGGTATTGAATTACCTCAAGATGGTTTTGTTTCTTTAGGAAAATATTATTCTGATTATAGTGAATTAGATGATCATCCCAATTTAGAAGAATATAAAAAAGTCGTTATTGGATATAGAGAAAATGATGATGGATTTAATGTTGAATTTAGTACTCTTTTTCCTGATAATGTAATAGATAATAATACAGATGCATATAATAATTTTAAATCATTCCTTTTAAGAAGAAATGATGTTGTAAATACTGATATAACTGATCTTGCAGTAGGCGATATTATTACTATGACTTGGGATGATGGAAATCATCCTTACAAATATGGTCATTCAGTCATGGTATACGATATTAAAAGAGATGGGGATGATATAATAGATCTTCTATTTATGGAAGCATTAGGTTATGATATCGCAAGCAATGAAGACAACTTAGAAGCAGATAGCTTATTTTCTAATTTAGTATATGGACATCAACATAGTGATTTTGTTTTAGCTCATGGTGAAGATTATTTACAGGGAGCAGTTGTTATAAGAAGCCTTGCTTATTTAATTGAATCAATAAAAAATGAAATGCAATATATTCCAATTACATCATTTACAGTTTTAAGACCATTAGGTTTTGATACTAGTACTGAAAAAAGCACTAATAACACATATAGTTTTCCATATACATTTAGTACTCAAGCTAATGATAATGATAAGTATAGTTGGGAAGGTATGATAGGTTATAGTGAAAATGAAAATACTATACCTAACAAAGCTTTATTTAGAAATAGTAATAAAGGATTAGAAGTTACTAAATCAAGTAGTAGTCATTATTCTTATGTTTATCCTGGTGAAACTATTGAGTATACAATAACATTAACAAATTATTCTTATTCAGATTTAACCGATTTAACAATTATGGAAGCATTAGGATCTAATGTGACTTTTAATTCTGCTCCGGGAGCAATTCAAAGTACAAATAATGTTATATGGAGTAATATTACTGTTGAAGCAGCGTCTACTGTAACATTGACATATAAAGTTGATGTAAAAGAAAATGCAACTGGAAATGTTGTTTCATCTGGAAAAGTATATGATAGTGAAGATAGGTTTATAAATACTACTACAATTACTAATGAAATAATTGGTAGTCATCTTAATACTAATGCTCAAAAAATTGTGGCTGCTATAACACATTCAAATAGCAATTATACTGATTTAAAAGATAGTATTGGATTTAATTATGTTAATGATTTATATTCTACAACATTATCTGGAACAGATATATTATTAGATGAAACTCAATTAATAAAATACTTTAACTATACAAATTCTTCACTTCCATTTGTTTCAACAAAAAAATTATATAATTATAAAACTAATTATAGAACATCTTGGGCAACAGATTTATCTAATAATAATGTAATAGCTCCTTGGGTAGATAATTTGTTTACTGGTGATTTGATATGGATAATAGAGCAAGATGATCCTAATTCATATTGTTTACCTGGAGAATGTGTGGCTGGAAGTGAAAAATATTATATTTACTCTGTTGTAGATATTGAAAGTATAGAAGATGATAATAAAAAAACCCCTGTATTAGTAAATAATGTTACTGATGGCTTCCATGTTATCACAGCTGCTGGTGAATATTTGTGTGACCCTGATAGTAGTTGTGATATAAGTGAAATAAATTTATTTGATGATGTTGGCAATAAGACGAATGAATGGAGAAAAATAAATGATGTAACAATTCAAAAAGTTATTGTTGATTTACCGTCAAATTATGCATATGCAATATTTAGTCCAGAAAAAATGATACCGAGTGTAATATTTGATAAGCAATATGCAACAATAGATACTACAAATAAAATGCTTAGAAATATATCTGTAAATACTAAGATTCAAAGAGTATTTGATAGTACTAAAAATAATGAATCATTAATAGTATATTCTAATGATGATACAGCATTATATAGTTTAACAAATCCTAATAATTCACTTTTACTTGCTACTGGGCAATATGTAGAATTCGATGGTACTGATGGTAATACTGAAAGATATAAAATTTCAGTTAGAGGAGATACAAGTGGTGATGGACGTTTAACTTTTATAGATTATGTAAATATATATAACCATATTAAAAAGGTAATGCACCCTGAACTAGAGAATAAAAAGCTGTTAGAAAATGAATTCTTATATGCTGCAGAGATGACAAGTGATGATACAATAAATATTAATTTTGCTGACTATGTAGCTGTATATAATAGAATAAAATCATTGAGTGGGGAGGCTTAATATGAAAAAGATAATTACAAATATAATATTATGGATAGCATTTATGGTATTTCCAATAGCAATATTTGCCGAAGGCAATATCACTGCTTCTCCTTCATCTCTTACAATAGAAGCAGGTAGTACTAAAACATTTACTATTACTGCTACAAATACTGTAGGTATAGTAACTTTGTCATCAAGTAATACAAATGTTGCTACTGTGAGTGCTAGTGAGTGGGAAACTGGTGCAGTAGGTGAAGGTGAAACTAAAACTGGTACTATAACAGTAACTGGTGTAAATACTGGAACTGCTACTATAACTCTTCATCTTAACGCAGCTACATTTGATGGAGAAGATTTAGAGGGTCAAACAAGAACAGTTAATGTAACTGTTAAACGTGCTTCAAGTAATAATAACTTATCAAGTATTAAAATAGATGGAACTACAATTAGTGGATTTAGTTCATCAGTTACTGATTACACTGTAAATAGCGATGCAGCCTCAATTAATCTTACTGCTACTGCGGAAGATAGTAATGCAAGAATTAGTGGTGAAGGAACTAAAACTTTAAATTATGGAAATAATAGATTTGAACTAACTGTTACAGCAGAAAACGGAGCACAAAAAAAGTATTCAGTAACTATCAATAGAAGAGATAATAGAGATACAAATAACTATTTAAAAAGTTTAAGTGTAAAAGATAATAATATCAAATTTAACAAAGATACATTAACTTATACATTAGAAGTTGAAGGAACAGTAGAAAAAGCAACTATTACTGCCGAAGCAGAAAGTACTAAAGCAAGAGTGACAGGTGATGGAGAAAAAACTCTTAAGTATGGTAGTAATAAATTTGAAATAAAAGTAACTGCTGAGAATGAGACAACTAAAACATATACGATAACAATTAATAGAAAAGATAATAGAGATACAAATAATCTATTAAAAAGTTTATCCATAAAAGAAGCATACTTAAAGTTTGATAAAGATACAACTAATTATACTGTTGAAGTATCTAATGAAATAGAAAAGATAAATATTACTGCTGTAGCTGAAAGTACAAAAGCTAAAGTTAGTGGTGATGGAGAAAAAACTTTAAATGTAGGCGGTAATACATTTGAAATAAAAGTAACTGCTGAAAATGAAACAACAAAAATATATAAAATAAACATTACCAGAAAGGATGTTGAACAAGTTGAACAACCTTTAATTAATTCATTAAGTATTGAGGGAATAGGCTTGGATTTTGATCCTAACGTATATTATTATGTTATAGAAATAGATGATCAAGACAAATTAGAATTTAATTACACTTTAGCAGATGGAGTTACCGCTGATATAACTGGTAATGAAAATCTAAATGAAAATTCTACAATATTATTAAAGTTAACTAAAGATGGAAGTACAAAACAATATACATTCAATATAAGAAAAGGAGAAAAGAAAGAAGAAACTGTTCCTTCTGTAACTCCAACTACTGGTGATAAAGATAATACAGGGTGGTTAAAGAAAAATTGGAAATGGCTTATTGTAGTAATAGTTGTATTAGTTCTTGTACTTATTGGATATATTGCTCAAAAGAAGAATAAATCTAAAGCAAATGTATCTCCAGTAGAAGAAACTCCAGTAGAGCCAGCAGCCGCTGCACCTGTTGAATCTTATACACCTTTAACAAATGTAACACCTATAGAAGATGCTCCTGAAGTTATAACAATTGAAGAATCAGCTTCTGTAAATAATACAGTAGAACAACCTCAAAATGATAATATTGAAACTATGAATTTTTAATAGACTCATTCAAAGATTTATTGTATAATTAATATGCAGTAAATCTTTTAATTTGAGAGGAATATTATGGAAAAAACTTTAAGTGAATTAAGGGTAGTTCATAGTAGTAGTTTAATAATTATATTATCAGAAGGTCATATAAGAATATATGATGAAGATGTGCGTGTATTAGAATTTGTTAGTAATCTAATATCAGAAAAAAATGTATTAATATGTAAAAGTAAATATATTAATAATATAGAAGATTTGCTTAAAAAAAAGAAAATTAACTATGTTATTTTAGATAAAGATACTAATTATAGTGTATATAACTATTATTATAATGATAATAATAACTATAATAAGTATATTAATTTAAGTAAAAAATATAATTATTTAAGAAAGATAGTAATATATTTCTATAATTTTATATTTAATATACCTTTAAATAGATATAAGTGATATGTAAATAGATTTTAAAAGTATGGAAATGATTACTTAAATAGTGTATAATTAATAAATAGATAGGAAGTGAAATATGATATATACAACTTTATTAAAAATTTTATCTGACATATTAGATATTGCTATCGTATGGTTTTTGTTTTATCAATTACTAAAATATTCTAGAAATAATTTTAAATTAACTTTAATATTTAAGGGTGTAATTATAATAGTAGTTCTTAAATTTTTAAGTGAATTATTAAATTTATATACAATTGGTATGATTTTAGAGTATTGCGTTTCTTATGGACCATTAGCTCTTATAATTATATTTCAACCAGAAATCAGAAATGCTCTTGAAAGTATTGGTAGAAGTCAATTATTAGGAAGACATAAGACTTTAACTGTAGATGAACGTGAAAAGATGGTTTATGAAATTATTAATGCATTAGATTATCTAAAGAAAAATAAAATAGGGGCATTAATTGTTATTGAAAGAGATTATAGTTTAGCTGAATATATAGAACCTGCTACTAAGTTATATGCTGATATTACAAGTGAGTTATTAATATCAATATTCTGGAAGAACAATCCACTTCATGATGGTGGTGTAATATTACAAGGTAATAAAATAACTTGTGCAGGCAGTGTATTCCCTACAAGTACTAATCAAAATATATCTAAGAGATTAGGTACTCGTCATAGAGCAGCCTTAGGAATTAGTGAGGTTTCTGACTGTATTTCTGTAATAGTAAGTGAAGAAACAGGAAGAGTATCTATCGCAATGCAAAGTGAACTTAATTATAATTTAACATTAGATGATGTTAGAATAATGTTATTAGATGCTTTACAGCCTAAAAAAGAGACATTCTATGAAGCAGACGTAAAAGAAAGTGAAGGTGAAGAAGATGAAAAAGATATTTAAGGCTATATTCAAATTCTTTGCTGCTATATTTAAATGGTTATATAAAATAATTGACTCATTTATAATAACACCACTTTCTAAACTAGCATATTTCATAAGTGATAAATTAAATAATAAAAATGGAGCATTAGATAAGTTCTTTAATAAACCTAATACTTTGATATATGTCTCATTAGTGTGTGCATTTGCTATGTTTTTAGCCGTTGATAGAAAGATATTAAATATGGTTGAAACAGAAGCAATAGTTTTGTCAAATCAACCAGTAGTGGCCGAATACAATGAAGAAGCATTTGTTGTTGAAGGAATCCCTGAAGGGGCAGATATTGTTCTAATGGGAAGAAAAAGTGATTTGTATTTAGCAGAACAGTTAGGCGATCATAAATTAACGCTTGATTTAACTGATTATTCTGCCGGAACTCATAAGATAAATATCAAATATAATAATCCAATAAAGACATTAGATTATAAGGTTGATCCATCTAGAGTAACATTAGTTATTTATCCTAAGATTAGTGAATCTAAGACATTAACAACAGATATTTTAAATACTGATAAGTTAAATAATACACTTGTTATTAGTTCAGTAAAATTAGATAAAGATGAAGTAATTATTAAATCTTATAAAGAAAAGTTAGAAACAGTTGCTAATGT
>OMST01000031.1 GCA_900313815.1 uncultured Eubacteriales bacterium | reverse complement strand
TTTTAATGTATATGCAATTTCATCTGCCTGATGTACCACTCGATAAGAATGCTCATATTTGCGTTTTAGAGCAGTTTCTTCTAAATCATATTGTAGTGCATATTCATCAAATGCATCAAAGTTTTCATTCATATCATTCATATTTTTCCTCCAAAATAAAAAGGTAATACCAAAGGACGAATTAATCGTGGTACCACCTTAATTTATTCTCTATTATTTAACGCAAATATTACGTAAATTCTTACTTTATTTCAGAATTTAAACTCACAAGCTACTTCATATACATATCTTTAAGAAAAGCTTCCAGCTTATTAACTTTTCATCTCTATTAATATTCTTGTATATTACTCCTCTTGGTCTTCGTTTTTACTAGTAAAGTATACAACTTTTATTCTTTCATGTCAAATTTAACTCCATCTGTTCTTTTTGGAGATTTTAATATGCTTATTGGAGTTCTAGATGTAGTACCAAAACCATAATAAGCAGGAAATTGATCTTTAGGTATATGACATGATCCTGGATAAGCTTTATAACCACTTGTTGAAGGACAATATTTACCAGTATTATTATAAACTGCATCCATATTATATGGCATATAACCCGCTCTTCGTAAATCATTATATGTAAATGTATGTAATCTTACCCTACCAACACCATTTGCTTCTGCTACAGTATAACTATCTCCATTATTACTTACTATTAACATAAGATGTGGAGCAGCATCTATAACATCTCCTGGTCTTCCTTGACTAATATCTGAATATCTATTATCACCATCATTTACTTTAGATCCTTCATATCCAAATCCTCTTACTAATGATAAACCTGCTTGTTTAAATGTCCAGTGAACAAAATTTCTACAATCAAGTCCTGATAACACTTGTTTATTATTGTGTACAATTACTGTTCCCCAATTAGGATTTGCTCCCCATAAGTTACCTCTATGATACATACCACCTAATTGATATGGAACATAATATCCGTGACCTTCTGTGTATGATATTAATGCTTTTGCAACACTTACTACACCATTTCTGGTATATAATCCTCCACTTTTAGCAGCACTTGCTATATAACTATTTAATGCAGAAACATTAAGATAATTAGTTATTGGCCTAGGTCCAGGAGGAATTTGAACATCATCTCCTCCAGGAAGGCCTGGAAGACCAGTACCATCATCTTCAGGAGTTGGTTTTACTATCTTAGCAGCATCACCAAATAACCAATACATTAAATCTGATACTCCATCTTTATCTGAATCAGTTGTAAGAGCTACTTTAGGAACATCATTATGCTTAACATCTTTTAAATAAATAAAATCATTTGTTTTACCTAACCATTTATTAAATCCATCAGCATCTTTATCTTCTGAATAACTTCTGATTTTCATATTAGAAAAGTATTCATACCCTTTATTAGTATCTTCTGTAGGATAAGCTTCCGTAACATTTGAACTCATAGGTACTAAAGCATAGAAATAATTTTTAGAAAACATTTGTTGCATATTATATGATGTATGAATTACTCCTCTTCCTCCCGTAGAGTGTCCCATTAATACTACTCTACTTGGATTTATATTATATTCTTCACTATAATATTCAATTAATGCTTTAATTGATTTATATTCATGTTCAGTAGTCCATCCACTATCAGAATGAGGTGCAACTATTATAGCAGGTATACTTGATAAATTAAATGATTTCCAATTGGATATTGTATCTAAAAAATTACTTTTTAAGAATTTGTCTGATGTTTTACCCGATGTTTCTGCTAATTTATATATTAATTCTTCTTCTCCGTGTAACCATACTATTAATGGGAGAGATACTCCGTTTAATGATTTTTTATTTTCAGGAGCCCATATTGCATAATTCATTATTTCATCATATTTTGATTTAGCAGGGCCTTTTTCATTTTGATAATATATCCATTTAAAATCATCATATTCTACTGTTGAATATATTTCACTAGCTTGTCTATTTTTATTTATTAATTCTTTAACTATCTTTAATCTTTTTTCAAAATTTTCTCTAACTTCATCATTATCTATATTTATTAAATAGTTTTTAGCAGAAGTATAATCACTCATATTTAATGACTTTTCAGCTCTAGTGACTAACTCTTCTGCTTTTTCTTCAAATGCTATTCTTATTGTTTCTTTTGGCACTATAACAGCACATTTAGTATAGTCACTTTCTGGAAATGATACTGTAACTATTAAATTTATAAGAGTTGGTACTATAAATATTAAGAATGCCGTTATAATATTTGGTATTGCTTTTTTCTTTACATCTTTAAGTGCATCTTGATTATTTTTAACAGATGCGTTTATAAGTTTAAACATAAGAGAAAATAACAATAATATAGGAACAACAATTATAATAATATTAATTATTGTCATTACAATATTCATAGTCTGCATCATATTAGGACTATCACAAATATCTAATATCACTTATATATCACCTCACTCTTCATAAAATAAATATTCTATTAAATCTGATATACCATTTCCATCAAGATCCTCAGTTAAAGCTCTTTGAGGGACTTTTCCATGAACCTCTCCCTTATAAAAATGGAAATTATCGGGTTGTCCTATCCACTTAAAGAATTTACCTAGATCATAGAATTCTCCATACCCCATCATTTTAATACTCGAATAATACTTTCTTCCGTCTTCTCCATAAGCTTCTGTTTTATCAGTACTCATAGGTACCGCAGCATAGAATCCTAAATCTCTAAATTTATATGCTACTACTATTGTTCCATATCCCCCCATTGAATGACCTATAACTACCTTTTTCGTTGAATCGGTATTATATGTGTTTTCAACATATTTTATTAATGCATCAATTGTATTATAGTTTACTGTAGTGCCCCATCCATCAGCTGTTTGAGGAGCAACTATTATTGCAGGTACCGGCTGTAAATTATACTTATTCCAATCATTCATAACTTTCAATAATCCACTACCTAAAAAGCCTCTTTCACCAACTCCATTTGAAGTTTTTTCTCCTGAACCATGTAACCATATCATTAATGGTAATGACACGCCATTTAAATCACTAGGATTATCAGGAGCCCATATTGCATAAGGATTAGTTGTTTTAGAAGTATAATCCATAATAGGACCATTATTAGATTTATAATAAGTCCATTTAAAACTGCTATAATTTACTTTATCATATTTTGCTAAGAACATTTCAGCTCTTTTTTCATCTATTAATCTTTTAACTTCTTCTAACCTTTTTTCATATGATTCTCTTTTATCATCATCTTTTACATTAGGCATGTAATTCATAGCAGCACTATAATCATTTATATTTAGTGTTTCTTCAGCAGTTCTTACTAATTTCTCTGCTTTATCTTCATATGCCTCTTGTA
>OMST01000001.1 GCA_900313815.1 uncultured Eubacteriales bacterium | reverse complement strand
CTAGTGAAATGAATGCGGCAATCGATGCGGCAATTAATTCAATTATTGATGGAGACGAGGTGGAATTTTAATGAAGGTATTAGTAACAAAAGAATACTTAACTAATATTGCAAATAGTATTCGTGGCAAAAAAGGAAATACAATTAAATATAAACCAGAAGATATGAGTGAAGCTATCGATAGTATTACTACTACATATTCTCCAAGATTTATATCTTTTAGGGAATATAAAGGAGGAGACTTAAATCCTGAATTAGCTGCATTAGACACTTCTAAAATGACAACTATGGCACAAATGTTCTATTACTGCGATGTTTTAGCAAGTTTAAATGTAAGTACTTTTAATACAGAAAATATTAATAATATGAGATATATGTTCTATGCTTGTAATCGTATTATTAATTTAGATTTAAGCAATTTTAATACTAATAGGGTTACGGATATGAGTTATATGTTTGCAAATTGTGAAAGATTAACATTATTAGATATTCGCAATTTTAATTTTGGTAATGTTACTTCATATACTGGAATGTTTAATAGCGTACCTAGTGATTGTAAAATAATTGTTGCAGATGATAATGCAAAAAGATGGATAACAAGTAAATTTTCTAATTTAACTAATATAAAAACTGTAGCTGAATTATAATAAAAATAAAAAGAGGTGGATTAATTTCCGCCTCTTTTTTTTATGCCCAATTTATTTCATTATTATCTTTTTCTTTATATTGTGATAAACCAATACAGATAGCATCAGCTTCATCATCATTAACTACTATTCCATATTTTTCTTTTACATATTCTATATCTTGTTCTTTTAATGATGTTCTTTTAATTCCTCTTCCATTTTTAATACCTAGAGCAGCACGTCATGAACTTGGATATATATACTCTATCTCAATAGTAGAATATTTATCATGGATTAGAAATGCGGTTGCTGCTTGAAGTCACATTAAAGCTCGATGTGTTTTTGTATTACCAACACCGTAGCCACCTTCAGGTCTAACTTCTTCTACAACAATTTTAGTTACAGAATATTTATTAAGGATTTCCGCAATCCTATCTCGCATAACATATATTCTTTTTATTAGGTCTGTTGAAGCTGAGGTTATACATCCATGATCCTCAAGCTCTCCATTTTTAAAATAAGCTCAACCGAGAACTTTTGGTTGACAAATCTAAACTTAATATATTCATTATTCATCAACCTCCTTTATAATGGTAGCATATTTAATACCACCATTATTATCTCCAGTTAGTAAATCACATCTCATTTTATCCACTACTCAAGTTCTTCCTTCTTTTGGAATTTCATTTAATTCAGAGTCAATCATATGTCTTTTTTCATATTGTTCTGTTGCTTTTACTAAAAACTTTTTTTTAAGCTCTTTTTGATATTTAGAAGCTCCTGGTATTAAAATTTTATTTCATCCATCTTGTTTTGGATAATAAGTAAAATCAAAATTAGTATTTAACATTCTATCTATTACATTATCTATATTAGATAAATCAAAATTTAATGTAATAGAGTTTGTTTCATCCAAACCTATTTCTTTAAAAACTGGAATAGGTGTTACAATAACAGGGACATGTAAATTTAATGCCTCTACTATTGAATAACAATATCCTTCATTATCTGATAGTTGTACTAAAAAATCTGCTTTAGCTATATCATCTATTATATTTAATTTTGAAGGCATGAGTTTAATATTAGAACTATATTTATTATTTGGTAAATTTCTATTTGAATATACATATCATGTATAACTTATATTGCGTTCGTCTAATCTTTTTGCTAATGCAATAATACGATCTCCGCCCCTTTTCTCTAGATAATCTTGTTGCACTAATTAAAGTAAATTTTTTATTTGGTTTATCTGGTGCGAAGGGATTATAACATAAAATAGCATCTTTTCCAGTAATTTCTTTTCAAGAGTCGCAAACTTGTTGAGAGATTCCAATATAATTAGTAATTTTAGGGTGGCCTGGTAAGTTTTCTTTAATTAATTGTCCTTTTTCTAACATAGCTTTATAATCACCATGTAATACTAAATAATATCCATCAGAAGCAATCACATTATCAATAATATTTGTATTGAAATTAAAAAAAGCTCTTTTACATTCAAAATGTTGTTTATTATATTTAATACATTTTACATATTGTTTTAATCTTCTTAATTGGTTTTCGTTTCCTATTGAATAGACAATAGTTAAATCTCAATTTTTATATTTTTTAGCTAAATAATAAAAAAACGTTTCTATTCCACCAATTTCTAAAATTGAATGAAAATAATATAAATTAGTTGTTTTAATAGTTTCCATTATTATTTCCCTCCAATCTTTTTTTAAAATCTTCATAATCACAAGGATAATCTATATCATCTGTACCATCTAAAATTTTTATATATCTATCTGTAATTTTATGTTCATTAAAAGGGATATTGTGTAAACTACGATATATTTCTCAACCAATACTTCTATCTATTTGTTTTGATAAAAATAATTGTTTAACTTTTTGTTTATGTTTAAAAAATAATTCAGTATTTATAATTTTTATTGCAAATATTTCTCATTCATGTCCAAAAAATAATATATCATCTGCGGGAATATGAATAATTGTTTGTATAGCCTGTTCTGTAAAATAAACATCACCATATAAATAACAAATACCATCTTTGGAAGAAACTTCTTCAAATCTATCTATTTCACAATCATATTTACTTTGTGGAATTATTTTTCCATATTTCGCATATCTTGGATCTTTACTTGTAATAATATAATCTTTTATTCCATTTTCTTTCAATAGCCTAGTAGTTCTTTCTAATAAAGTTTCTCCATTAATTTTAATTAAATGTTTAGGAACTCCAAGATAATTATTTCATCTAGTTCCTTTGCCTGCCGCAATTATTACATACTTCATTATTTTTTACCCTTTAACTGTTGATCAAATAAACTTCCTTCACGAGGAAAATTGTAATGGTAAGCGGTAATGTTTGTAAATTTATCTATATGAGGTTTTGCTTGTATTTCTTTATTAAAAGGTCAATCTTCTCCAGGCTTTTTTGTTTCTGGACATCTAGTGTCACCTATTAAGTCTTTTTTTATAAATTTACATATTCCAGAACATAGCATTATTTTACTTTCATTAGTTAATTTAAACAGATTATTATTATTATCAATTAGATTCATATAAATAATATCAGCATCTCCATCTAATTGAGCTAAAACTTTATTATATTCATCAGTATAAACGTAATCATCACTATCTAACTCACCAATATACTGTCCTTTTGCCTTTGTGTAAATAATATTTTTTATAGCTCCAAGACCTTTATTATCTTTATATGATAATATTTTACATTTTAATTCAGGATGTTCACTTTTATATTTTATTAAATTTTTATAGGTATTATCTGTACTGCCATCGTTTAAGATAACAATTTCTAAATCATCTCTTGTTGGCAAGCTATCTAACGCTCTAATTACTAATTTCTCTTGGTTATAAACAGGAATAAAAATGGTAGCTAAATATCCATCTAATCTTTCTTTTTTAACATTACCCTTATCATATTCTCTAGTTAAACTATTATTTCTTAAATTGTAAAAATAGATAATATTTGTACTATAATTTATTTTTAAATCTTTGATATAAAACACTTTTTTTCAAAAATCTGGTTCTTCTCCAACATTATATCTTTCATCAAATCTAATTTTATTAAATATTCTTTTTGAAAAAATGCACCCTCATGGAGCAATATTTGGTTGTTTGGTGCTATTAACAATAGCATTTCCTAAAGAAGATTTTCAACTAATTCAAGTCAAATCATTTTCTTTTTTAGCTTCTTCAATAATTGTTCACATATAATTTTCTAATATCATATCATCACAATCTATAAAAGCAATATAATCACCCGTTGCGGCGTTCAATCCTACATTTCTACTATGACATACACCATAATTTTTGTTATTTTTAATATATATATCTACTAAATTTGAAAAATCTTGTCCATCACTATTATCATCTATTAAAATAACCTCTGTATTTGTTCCGGTTCTCTGCATATTTAAAGTCTTTAATAGTTTTTCAGTTTCTTTATGAGTGTTGTAATAAGGTATTATAATACTAATCTTTTTTTCCATATTTGTATTTTCTCCTTTATATATCTCAATTATATCATAAAATTCTAGATTTGTCAAAAATTTTAATAACAAAAAAAGTGATTTTGCAATCACTTTTCTTTATATCTTTTTATTCATTTTCTTCATTATCATATTCTGTAAACACTTCGCACCATCCATTAAAATGATCAAGTTCATGTTGAATAATAATAGAACACAATCCTCCATCAGCTAAGGTTTTTTGATTACCATTTTCATCTAAAAAATTACACCATACCTTATTAGCTCTAGAGACTTTCTTTCTTTTTCCTGGGGCACTTAAGCAACCTTCTGTAAATAATGTTGTACCGCTCTTTCTTGTAATTTGTGGATTAATTAAGGTATACATTTGACGATTATATTTTATTATACAGACTTGTTTAGGTACTCCGATTTGAATTGCAGAAATACCAACCCCCGTAGGATGTGCTTTTAAAGTATCTTTTAAATCTTGAACCAATTCTCTAATATCATTATTAATTTCTTTGACTTCTTCACTTTTTTGTGTTAATATATCTTTATTTTTTTCATAAGTTAAAATTTCTTTTATCATTTTTCCCCCTTATTTATTTCTAAAGTCATTATATTTATTATATCTCTTTATCATATCTATTTGTTCATCAATAGTAAGAGACTTTGCAAAATTTGTATAAAAACCACAAGTTTTATATTCTGGACATCCGCCGCATCTAATACACTGTGGAACACAAGCTCAGTAAATATCTTCATCATATTTTTTAATTTCTGTAATTACACTCTTTCAATATGCTATTGTAGTTGGATCGGCACATAAACATAATCTTTTTGCGGAAATATTAATTAATGCTTGAATATTAGCTTCCATTTCCATAGG
>OMST01000008.1 GCA_900313815.1 uncultured Eubacteriales bacterium | reverse complement strand
TTTTAAGGCACTGATTTTTGATTATAAATATCTATAGAACAATATGTAATTAAGAATTGCTTGTAAATAAAAGGAATAAGCGACTTTGTAAATTTACAAATGGTGTATAGAAGCAATATAATCTAGTAGCTTCTAAGCCGTCGGTCACACGTTCGAATCGTGCCGAGGACACCACTTTAAAAGTAAAGAACTATATAAGTTCTTTTTTAATTTACAGTGAAATTTTTCTATATACTTGTTTATTAAAATAGAAACCATTATAATTGAAGAGTATAGGAAGGATGGTATATATGGAAACAGAAAGTAAAAAGACACCTATGACAATGATAATTTTATTGGTAGTTGGTGTGTGTTTAATATCAATTTGTATATGGTATTTTAACAGAGGTAATAATAATTCAGTTCCTGAATCACAAACAACAAATGAAGAAGGTCAATCAACAGTGAATAATCCAACATATGTTGGTGAATATGAAGTGGATTTTAATCCAGGTAATGATCCTGAATTAAATCCTAATGGAATTGAAATTTATCAACTAATACTAAGAGATGACAATACATTTGTTTATAATACTAATATTGTGGCTTATGAACCTTTAGTAGGAACATATGAAGTGAATGGTGATAGTATAATATTAACAGGTACAGTGAGATATGGATCAGATGTTTGTTTCTTTACTACATCTAATGTTTATACAATAAATGGTGTAATAAAGGATGATAATACAATATCAATTACAAATTCTGATGAAACACTAGATTACAAAAAGAATTTATCATTTGTTGAAAAGGATTCTTCAAAAAAATGGTATGTTACTAATCCTGTTGATGGTGTAAATCCAAATCCAAGCTACTCTGAAGAGACATGGCGTAATTGTGATTAATTTAATCATAATAAAAAATCACCCATTATTGGGTGTTTTTATATGTTATAATTAAGTAGGAGTTTAATATGGCAGAAATAACGACACATATATTTTTTAGTAAAAAAGTAATGAATAAATTTAATTGTTCTAAATCAATTAAGTATTTTTCATTAGGACCAGATGTATTTTATTTTAGTAATAAAACTAAATATATTGGGTATATTATGCATAGAAAGAAAACATTATTGTTTTTTGAGAATTATATAAAATATATTAAGAATAATAATTTGGAAAACAATAAATATGTAGTTGGAAGCTTATATGGTTTTTTAACCCATTATATACTTGATAGTACTATTCATCCTTATATATTCTATAAAGGTGGATTACATAATGGAATGCATAGAGTATATGAAATGGGATTAAGTAAATATATTATTTCAAATAATGGGGTAAATCCTAATGAGTATAAAATAACAAGTGATTTAGATATTCAATATAATGATGATGTTATAAAACTATTAGATCATGTTTTAAAAGAAACATATAATATAGATAATGGTGGTAAATTATATTATAAATGTATAAATAAAGTAAAGAGAATATATATGTTATTTAGATATGATAAATATGGTATTAAAAAAGGTATATATAGATTTATAGATATATTTTATAAAAAAAGAATATCAAGTGCATCTTTCTATAATATTGAAGACGTAGATTTAAATTTAAATCATAAGAAATGGTATCATCCATGTACAAAAGAAAAATATAATACATCTTTAATAGACTTATATAATAACAGCTTAGAGAGTGTATACAAGATAATAAATGCAGTAAATTTAGTACTAGAGAGTAAAAGAAATATTGATTCTCTTGATAAAATTATTGGCAATAATTCTTTAATAAATGGACTTAATTGTGATGAAAAACACCCATTAAAATACTTTGAAAATTGACATTCTGTATCAAATGTGATATAATGTATACAGTTTTAAGGGGGGATAATGATGATGTTATTTTATTTATGGTTATGGGGACTTGGCGCTAGTACGATAAATGTAATTAAGTCAGTTAGAGCAAAAAATTATTTACAAAAATATGATCCAGATTTTGTTAAATATATGGATGAAAAGAGTGATAAGGAAAAGGCTTTACACAATGCTAAAGCAATTATTAAAATGTTAATTCCTATATACAATATATATCATCCAATTAAATTATTATTTGATAGAAGTTATGAGCTTGCAGCTATATGGAGATCTAAAGTAATTGAAAAGGATCAAAAAAAGGAAAAAAAAGCAGAGAAATTATCAAAATTATTTCCACAAGCTGAAAAAGAAAAAGTTCAAAAAGAAGTAAAGAAAGAAGAACCTAAGCAGGAAGTTAAAAAGGAAATTAAAAAAGAGCCTATAGTTACTAAACAACCAGTTAAGCAATTTAAAGATAAATATGAAATATTAAGTGATTATTGTGATAATCTTAATAATTCAAATACTGATTATAGAGCTATTATGGATTTTTATTCAACTGAGTATAAGAAAGCTAAAATAGATTATTTAGAAGCTAAAAAGGTAAATGATCAAGTTAAAATGGTTGATGCTTACAAGAGAATGAAAATAGTTTCAGATAAATCAGTAGAACTTAATCAAAACAAAAAGAATTGTGTTAGTCATAAATTAAAATAGTTCAATTTTTGAACTATTTTTAATTTGTATCTTATGTTATAATATTATAGAGGTAATGATATGAGAAGTGTATATATTCATATTCCATTTTGTAAAAGTATTTGTTCTTATTGTGATTTTTGTAAATTCTTATACAAAGATACATGGGCAAATATTTATTTAGATGCTTTAGAAAAAGAAATAGATGAGTATTATGAAAATGATACAGTTAAAACTATATATATAGGTGGTGGTACTCCATCTTCCTTAAGTTTAGATAATATAGATAAATTATTTAAAATAGTATCTAAAATTAAAAGAACTAATGGATGTGAAATTACATTTGAATGTAATATTAATGATATTAATGATGAATTATTAAAACTATTAAAAGAGAAGGGCGTTAATAGACTTAGTATTGGAGTAGAGAGTTTTAATAAGAAGAATCTTGAATTTATGAATAGAACTCATAATAAAAAAGAAGTATTTAATAAAATTAAATTATGTAGAAATAATGGATTTAAAAATATTAATGTTGATTTAATATATGCTCTTCCTACTGAAAATATGGTTGTATTAATGAAGGATTTAAGGAATATACTTAAATTGAATGTTGAACATATATCTACATATTCATTAATAATAGAAGATCATACTATGCTTTATTATAATAAGGTAAAGCCTATTAATGAAGAATTAGATTATAAGATGTATAAACATATATGTAGAAAGTTAAATAAAAAAGGATATCATCATTATGAAGTCTCTAATTTTGCTAAATTGGGGTATGAAAGTTTACATAATTTAACCTATTGGAATAATTTAGAATATTACGGATTTGGTCTTGGTAGTCATGGATATATAAATGATATGAGATATGAAAATACTAGAAATTTTAATAAATATTTGAATGGTGAATTTAGATTTAATGAATTACTAGTATCTAATCAAGAAGAAATGGAGAACGAATTAATATTGGGCCTTAGAAAATTAGATGGAATTAATATATTAGAATTTAATAATAAATTTGGTAAAGATATATTTCATGTATTTAAGATTGATGAGGCTATTAAAAATGGATATTTAAAGCTTGAAGATAATATGCTGTTTATACCTGAAAATAAAATATATGTTATGAATGAAATAATAAACATGATAATGTGAGGGTGATTTATGAAAATAATTAAGTTGATGAATGGACTTAAGAAATTTATAGTAATAATGCTATTATTTTCTATAGTTCAAGTATTTTGTGAATTGTATTTACCCGATATAATGAGTGATATAGTTGATATCGGTATTAAAAATGATGATACTACTTATATAGTATATAAAGCAATACTTATGTTAGGAGTTAGCATAATATGTTTAGGATCAAATGTACTAGTAGTATTCTCTACATCTAAGTTTTCTAATCAATATGGTTATAAGATTAGACATGCTCTTTATAGTAAAATAAACACTTTTAGTAAAAAAGAAATAGATTCTTTTGGAGCATCTACATTAATTACAAGAAGTACTAATAATGTTAGTAATATTACATCAACGTTCTCATTTGGATTAAGACTTATACTATTTGCTCCGATAATGGGATTGGGAGCTGCTATTATGGGTTATAAGGCTGCACCAAATCTTGCTCATATTGTAGTTATAGCTGTTTTAGTATTAATGTTTTTTTTGATATTAATATTCTCATTAGTATTTTCTAAATTTGAACTAATACAAAAACTACTTGATAAATTAAATGCAAGTACTCGCGAAATATTATCTGGTTTAAGAGTAATAAAAGCATTTAATAAACAAGATTATTTCAATAAAAGATTTGCTAAAGTTAATAAAGATAATATGGAATTAAATATATTTTTAAATAAAATATTATATTTAATACAACCAGTTATGATTCTTACTATAAATATAGCAACTATAGTAATAGTTTGGGTATCAACTAAATATCTAGAACTTGGTACATTAGAAATAGGCTCTATGATGGCTTTCATACAATATATGGCTACTGTATTAATTAGTTTCTTAATGCTACTTGTGATTATACTAAATATACCAAGAGTATTAGTATCATTCAGAAGAATAAATGAAGTTTTAGATGCAGAAGTATCTATTGAAAATACTGGTTCTATTAAATTAACTAAACTTGAAAGTATTGAATTTAAAAATGTATATTTCAAATATGATGGTGCTGAAGACTATATGTTGAAAAATATTAATTTTAGAATAGAACATGGTCAAAATATAGGAATAATAGGTTCTAGTGGAAGTGGTAAAACAACCATTATTAATTTATTACTTCGCCATTTAGATGTTACTGAAGGAGAAATACTTATTAATGGAATAAATATACAAGAATATGATATTACTTCATTACGTAATATATTTGCATATACTCCTCAAAAAACATTATTATTTAAAGGATCAGTACGAGAGAATTTAATATTTGATTCTAAAGTATCAAATAATGTACTAGATACTGTATTAAGAGAAGCAGATGTTAAAGAATTTATAGATAAAACTAAAGAAGGATATGAATATAAAGTAGAACAATCAGCTACTAATTTAAGCGGTGGTCAAAAACAAAGAATATCTATTGCTAGAGCACTTCTTAGTGGTGGAGAGTGCTTATTATTTGATGATTCTTTCTCAGCAGTAGATTATATAACTGATAAAAAAATAAGAGATTATCTTAAAAAAGATTATGCAGATAAAATGATACTTTTAGTAACTCAAAGAGTAGGTACTATTCGTGAATCAGACAAAATTATTGTTCTTGAAGAAGGAAAAATTGAATCTATAGGTAATTATGAGTATCTTGAAAAGAATAGCCCTGTATTCAAAGAGTTTATCAAATCACAACAAAGGGAGGTGTTATAATGAAAGAAAATAAACCTTCCGTTAAAGAAATATTTACTAAAACACTTAAGATAATTGGTGGACATAAAAAAGTATATGCATTAATAATAGTGTTCTGTTTACTTGCTGCATTATTTAATTCATTAGCACCTTATTTTTTAGGATTTGCTACCGATAGTTTATATAATTCAGTAACAAATAAAACCGGATTTGATTATGAATATTTGACTAAAATATTATTGTTGGTATTTGGTTGTTATACTATTAATGCTATATGTACATACTTTAAAAGTTATTTATCTTCTAAATTAGGACAAGAAATTGGATTTTCTCTTAGAAAACAATTAATAGATAAAATAAATGTTATTAAATTACGTCATTTAGACAAAATGAAAAAAGGAGACATTATTAGTAAAGTTACTAATGATGTTGAAAGACTTACTGATAATTTAACTGAAATAATACCGGAATTAATATATAATGCTGCATTATTAATAAGTGTAATTATAATGATGTTTATACTTGATGTTAAACTAGCATTACTTACTATAACAGTTATACCATTAACATATGTATTACTATCTGTAATAGTTAAGAAAACTCAAAAATATTTTGAATTAAATCAAAAAGCAATTGGTAATGTAAATTCATTTGTTGAAGAGAGTGTTACCAATAACGATGTAGTTAAATCATTTAATAAAGAAAAATATTTTAATTCTAAATTTGATGATGTCAGTAAAGAATTATGTGATTATGGATTTAAGAGTAGTTTTTATAGTTCTTTAGCAGTACCTTTTAATAAAGCAATAGGTAATATTAATTATATAATTATTGTTTGTATAGGAAGTATTTCTGTTATAAAAGGAAGAATGAGATTAGGTGCTATACAGTCATTTATACAATATATGAAAGATTTCAATAGACCTATGAATGTTATTGCTCAAGTAGTTTCTAATTTACAAATGGCTATTGCTTCTGTAGATAGGGTGTATGAAATACTAGATATGGAAGAAGAGGATAAAGGTAAAATTAAAAAAGTAACATTTAATGAATCAATAGAATTTAGAAATGTTACATTTGGATATACACCTGATAAGAATGTTCTTAAAAACTTCAGTCTTAAGATTAAAAAAGGGGAAAGAGTAGCTTTAGTAGGAAAGACTGGAGCTGGTAAAACAACAATAGTTAATTTGCTTATGAATTTCCATTCACATTATAAAGGGCAAATATTAATAGATGGGTTTGATATAAGAGACATAGATAAAAAAGAATACAGAAAACTTATAAGTATGGTTTTACAGGATACTTGGCTATTTGAAGGCACTATTCGTGAAAATATATTATTTGATAGGAAAATGAGCGATGTAGAGCTTAAAAAAATATTAAATAAAGCAAAGATACTGCATATGATAGAAGGACTTCCAAAAGGCTTAAATTATGTTATAAATGAAGAAACAAATAACATGTCTGCTGGAGAAAAGCAGCTAATGACTATAGCAAGAGCACTAATCGCAGATCCTAAGATATTAATATTAGATGAAGCAACGAGTAATGTTGATACTAGACTTGAATATTTAATAAATCAATCTATGAATAATCTAATTAAAGGTAGAACCTCAATAGTAATAGCGCATAGACTTTCTACTATAGTTGAAAGTGATAAAATAATTGTTATTAAGAATGGACAAATTGTTGAAAGTGGGACTCATAAAGAGTTATTAAATAATAAGGGTTATTATTATGAATTATATAGTAGTCAGTTCGATATCAACGAGTAAAAACTAGTTAAAAAGCCGATAAAATTTATCGGTTTTTTTATTTGACAAAAATTTTACATTAAATTTTAAAAAACATCTTTACAAATACCTATAAAAATAGTAATATAGTGGTAGGAAGTGAAACAAAGTGGTAGAAAGTGGGGTGATTACTTTATGTTAATGGGTGAATTTCATCACAATATAGATGAAAAGAGTCGATTAATAATTCCTTCTAAATTTAGAAATGAATTAGGAGATAGAATAGTAATCACTAAAGGACTAGACAAATGCTTATTTATTTATTCAGAACCTGAATGGAATAAAATAATGCAAAAGGTTAGTAATCTACAATTTACCAAAAAGAATGTAAGAGTCTTTGAAAGAACCTTCATTGGTGGAGCTTCTTTAATAGAATTCGATAAACAAGGTCGAATTAATATTACCTCACCGTTAGTTCATTACGCCGGTATTAATAAGGAATGTATTATTATCGGCGTAAATGAACGATTAGAAATCTGGAGTAAAGAAGAATTTGATAATTATATGAATATCAATGAAGAATCTCTAGAAGAAATAACAGAAAATATATTTGATAGTGGTGTTTATGAAGCATAAAAGTGTTTTACTAGACGAGGTAATAAATAACTTAAATGTGTCAGAGGGTGGAATTTACATAGATGCTACTGTGGGATACGCAGGGCATAGCGGCGAAGTTCTTAGGAAATTAAATAAAAAGGGGTTCCTTTTCGCCTTTGATCAAGATGATGATGCGATTAGATATTCAAATGAAGCATTATCTAAAATAGGATCAAACTTTAAAATCATTAAAAGCAATTTCAAAGATATGAAAAACTATATCGACGAAAAAGTAGATGGTATTATGTTTGATTTAGGTGTATCTAGTCCTCAATTAGATGAAGCTGAAAGAGGATTTAGTTTCCACAAAGATGCACCACTTGATATGAGAATGGATAAGTCAAATCCATTAAGTGCAAAAAATGTTGTAAATGAATATAGTTATGAGAAATTAGTTGATATTTTTTATCGATATGGAGAAGAAAAATATGCTAAAAGTATTGCCAAAGCTATAGTTGATAATAGACCAATAAATACAACATTAGAATTAGCAGAATTAATAAAAAATAATGTTCCAATAAGTTATAGGAATAAGTCACATCCAGCTAGAAAAGTATTTCAAGCAATTAGAATAGAAGTTAATCATGAATTAGATATTCTAGAAGACGCTATAAGAGATGCATTTGAATTACTAAAAGTTGGTGGAAGACTATCAGTGATAACATTTCATTCATTGGAAGACAAAATAGTAGCTAAAGTATTTAAAGAACTATGTAGTGATGATGAAAATGCAAGAAGACTTCCAATAGTTCCTGAAGAATTAAAAGCAAGAGCTAAAAAAATAATAAAAATAACACCTAGTGAAAATGAATTAGATGAAAATAATAGAAGTAGGAGTTCAAAATTAAGAGTTATAGAAAGGATAAGATAGCATGAAAAAAAGATACGTAAAAATAAAAGGTGAAGGATTTTTAAAGCTTGGAATAGTTATATTTTTCGGTTTATTTTTACTATGTAGCTTTGTATTAAATGCTAAGATTCAATCTGGTAATTCAGAACTTCAAAGATTAAAAAGTAAAATAGATACACAAGAAAAAATGAATTTAAGTATGCAAATGAAAATTAATGAACTAGCATCACTTGATAATGCTCTAGAGGTTGCAGATACTTTTGGTTTGGAGTATAATAATAATAACATTAGAATAATTTCCAAATAAGATAGGTGTGGTTCAAAATGAAGAAAACAAGAGTAATTAAGATTAGTCCAATATTCATAATTATTGTTGTTTTTATTTTTGTTTGCATTATTATAAAACTAACTTGGATAGGTCTTGGAAATGTAAAAGTAAATAATCAAACTTTAACAGCATTTGCAAAATCAAGAGATACTAGAAAAAGAACATTATATGCTAAAAGAGGTAGCATATACTCTAAAAGTGGTGAAATACTAGCAAAAGATGTGAACAGTTATACAGTAATAGCCTATTTAGAGCCATCTAGGACTAAAGATCCAAACAAGCCATATCATGTAGTAGATAAAGAAAAAACTGCCGAAGCATTAAGTCCTATTATTAATATGACTAAAGAAAGAATTTTATCACTTTTAAATACTAAAATAGAGACATGTAATGAAGATAAAACTACATGTGTTAAAACAGTTCCATATCAAGTTGAATTAGGCCCAGGGGGTAGAGGAATTACTGAACTTACAAAAGATCAAATAGATGCATTAGATCTACCTGGAATTGATTTTATAGCAAGTACTAAAAGATATTATCCAAATGGAGACTTTTTATCATATACACTTGGATATGCTAAAAAAATAAATGATGAATTTGTAGGTGAAATGGGAGTAGAACTATATTACAATGATGAATTAACAGGTGAAAATGGATATATAGAGTATCAATCAGATCCATATGGTTATCAAATAACTAGTACTCCTAGTGCTGAAAAAACTAGTGTATCTGGAAATGATGTATATTTAACTATAGATGATAACATTCAAATGTTTACTGAACAGGCAATGAATATAATAGATGAAGGTAATCCTGAGTGGGCTATAGGTGTAGTAGCAAATGCAAAAACAGGCGAGATTTTAGGAGTATCTTCAAGTCCAAGTTTTAATAACAATGAATTAAATATTAAATCATACTATGATCCGTTTGTATCTTATGCATATGAACCAGGTTCAACATTAAAAATATTTAGTTTTATGGCTGCTATGGATAATGGAATATATAATGGTAGTGAAACATATAAAAGTGGTTTTATTCAAGTAGATGACGCTAAAATAAGAGATTGGAATAATTATGGATGGGGAACTATTACTTATGATGAGGGATTTATGGGTTCTTCTAATGTAGCTGCTTCAAATCTTGCATTAAAACTAGGTAGAGCTAAATTAATGGATTATTATACTAATTTAGGATTTGGTTCTAAAACAGGCATTAATCTTCCTAATGAAACATCAGGTGTAGTAAATTTTAAATATAATACTGAAATTGCAAGTGCTTCCTTTGGCCAAGGTGTAACTGTAAGTGGCATTCAAATGGTTCAAGCTTTAACAACACTCGCCAATAAAGGAATTATGTTAAAACCATATATAGTTTCTAAAGTGGTTAATAGTGAGACAGGTGAATTAATATTTGAAAATAAACGTACTGAAGTTAGACAAATAAGTAATGAACAAACTGTTAATAAAATGTTAGGATTAATGAGAGGAGTAGTTGAAGGTGGAGCTAAAATGGCTACAGGTACTGGATACTATGTAAAAGGAATGGACTTAGTAGGTAAAACAGGTACAGCTGAAATTGCATCTTCAAGTGGTGGTTATTTATCTGGTTCATATAATCGTGTAAGAAGTTTTGCAGGCGTTTTTCCAGGACAAGATCCTCAAGTAATTGTCTATATAGCAGCTTCTAAAATATCTAATGCAAACCTTGTTAAAGAGGCAATTAAGTCACTAGTTAAAGATGTAGGTACTTATCTTAATATTAATAATGAAACTAATGAAACAGAGTTATCTACATATACAACAAAGAGTTATTTAAATAAAGATGTTAAAACTGTATCAGAATCACTAAAATCAGTTGGTATGAAACCGATTGTTATTGGTGAAGGAAATAAAGTAATAAAACAATATCCTTCTCAGAATGTTGAAATGAATCTTAATAATAAAATATTCCTTCTAACTGCTTCAGATAAATATAAAATGCTAGATATTACTTCATGGTCTAGAAGTGAAGTTCAAACATATTGTAAATTATTAAATATTGATGTAAATTTTACTGGATATGGTTATGTTAAGAGTTATACAATTAATAAAGATACTGAGTTAACTCCTAATATGTCATTAGAAGTAGAATTACAGCCAAAGTTTAATTAATTCGACAAAATATTTAAATCAATTATAATAAAATGTTCTTATGAGAACATTTTATTTATTTGAAATTAAAAAAGATATATTAAAAAGATATAAAAATAATTATGATAGTTTATATTCAATATTAGAAAGTATATATCATAATAAAGACGTAATATTATGCTATGAAATATTTAATACTATAGTAAATCCATTATATAGAGATAAAATATCTAATGATATTAAAAAGAAAAACTTATGTGATGAAAACTATATATGTTATAACTATACCCATAGTATAAATAATTATTATTTAGATGAATATTCTAAAATGATAATAAATAACACTTATATAAAGATTAATTCTAATAAAAACAATCCATCATTTTTAAATGATATATCTAATAAAAAAAATATATTTGTATGTGATTTTGAACATCATGATTATTTTCTATTAGATGCCTTGCATTAATATTAATGTATATGATAAAATTATTTATAGGAGATGAATATTATGTTATTATTAGAAACAGTTAAATGTACTGGAAATGTATGGATGGATGTATTATATTTAGTTATTGGTTTAATAGTTGGTGTAGTAGCAGGGCTATTAATATCAAGAAAACTAGTTAAAAAGCAATTAAAAGATAATCCACCAATTAATGAGGAAATGATTAAAACCTTAATGAGAGGTATGGGTAGAAATCCTAGTCAAAAGCAAGTAAATCAAATGATGAAACAAATGCAAAGATTTCAATAAAACTTGAGTAATCAAGTTTTTATTTTGGAATGGCATAATTTATACTTTTAAAAAGTATATTTTTAATATATAATTATTTATAGGAAGTGTTAAATAATGGCTAAAAAAATACAAGAATATATTACTTATTTATCTCCTAATTATATATATGTTCCATTTGATAATATGGAATTACTTAGAATTAAAAAAAGTAAGAATGTTTATCATAATATGTCACTTGGTACTACTAGTGATGGGAAATATATATATAGTCCAGTTAGTGGAAGAATAGTTGGATTAAAAGAAATGGAATATAGTGGTGGCAAATATAATTCTCTTGTTATAGAAAATGATTTTATAGATAAAAAAGAACAATTAAACCCTTTAAAAAATGTTAGTAAACTAAAGAAAACAGATATTATAGAATCTCTAACTAAATATGGATTAAATAAGAGTATTAATAGTAAAACAACATTAGTAGTAAATTCTTTATATAATAAAAAATATGATTTAAGAGATATGGTAATTAATCATGAATCATATGAGGAAATATTAGAGGCTATTGATGAGTTTATGAATGTTTTTAATATGAAGAATTGTTATATATGTGTTGATAAAAATGATTTATATTCTATAAATGCATATGAAAAATATATTAATGCTTTTTTAAATATATGTTTAGTTCATTCTAATAAAAGATTTAAAGATAATAAATGTGTATTTTATGGAGTAGAAGATATTTTAGCAATACATAAAGCAATGTGTCTAGATTATATGTATGATAATACAATAATAACTATTAATCATAAAGGAGAACCTACTATTGTTAAAGTTAAATTATATACTTCTTTATATGAATTATTAAAGGCATTAAAAATAGCTTATACTAATAAAATTATTTATGTTAATAATAAACCAATAAATAATGTATTAGATTTTGTATTAGATTCTAGTTGTAGAAGTATCATTGTAAAGGATAAAAAATAATGATATATGTTTTTTGTGGTAATGAAATTAATATTATAAAAGATAAAATTAATTCTTTAATTAAAAAATTAGATATTAAAAATATTATTAAACTAGATTATGATGATATAGATATAGAAGATATATTAAATGAATTAAATTATATAGATTTATTTAATGAAAAGAAAGCAATTATAGTAAATAATTGGACTTTTAAAAATTTAAAAGAAAAAGAAGAAAAACAATTATTAAAATATATTGATAATATGAATGATAATGCTTTAGTATTAAAATGTAAAGATGACATTTTAGATAATAGAAAGCATATAATTAAAGTGTTAAAAGAAAAGTGCGTTGTAGAAGAAATAAAAACAATGGATTATAAAGCATTACATGAATATGTTACTAAAATATTTAAAGATAATAAGATAAATGCAACATATAAACAAGTACAAAAAATATTGAATTTAACTGATAATAACGTAGATATAACTTTAAATGAAGTAAATAAATTATTATTATATTTAAATGGTAAAAATGAATTAACAGAAGAAGTAATAGATAAAGTAGTTAGTATTAATAATGAAAAAGAAATGTTTAGGTTATCAGATGCAGTTATGGAAAGAAATACAGGATCAATGTTTGATAGTTATAAAATAATATTATCTAGTGGAGTAGATAGTATAGTAATAATGGACTTTCTATCTAAACAATTTAGGACATTATTTCAAGTTAAAAATTTAATTAATAAAATGAGTGTAGAAGAAATATCAAGAAAATTAGGAGTGAACTTATATGTAGTTAAAAGGATGAGCGAATACTCTAATAATTTCAAAAATGATGAAATAATAGATATATTATATAAACTTAGTGATATGGATATAGATGTTAAAATAAATAGTTTAGATAAAAATAAATTATTGGAGATGTTTTTTCTTACTATTTAAACTTTACATTAAAATAGTAAAATATTTGTGCATTATTATGTAAATAAAGTATAATTGATATAGAGGAAGTGATTTTAATATGTTAATACTTGCTAAAAGTATATTAGGATTAATGTTAAGCTTTTTTGTAGCAGTAATATTAGGATATTTTTTAATACCACTATTAAGAAAATTAAAGTGTGGTCAAACAATAAGTATATTTACTGCTTTTAGACACGCTAGTAAGCAAGGAACACCTACTATTGGAGGATTAATATTTATTATTCCAACACTACTTACAATGCTGTTGCTATATTTAAGAGGAAGTCTAGAAATAACACATAGTTTATTAATAATACTATTTGTATTTATTTCTTATGGAGCTTTAGGATTTGTAGATGATTATTTAAAAATAAAAGCAAAGAATAATGAAGGATTATCTATAGCACAAAAGTTATTAGTACAAGTTTTAATAGCGCTAATTTTTTTCTATATATATATTCAAGGTGGAGGAGATACTTTTTTAAGAATCACTTCATTAGGAATTAATGTTGATTTAAAATGGTTTTATGGCATATTTATTTTATTCTTACTAGTTGGATCTTCTAATGCTGTTAACTTAACAGATGGATTAGATGGACTTGCTGGTGGACTTTCAATGATTGCTTTCTTATCGTTTGGTATTATATGTTGGGGAACAACATGGGTATCTGGAAACGAAGAAATGGCTATATTCTGCTTTATATTAGTAGGTTCATTATTAGGTTTCTTAGTTTATAACACTCACCCTGCTAAAGTGTTTATGGGTGATACTGGATCTTTAGCTTTAGGTGCTGCTCTTGCTGCCATAGCAATACTTTCAAAACATGAACTTTCTTTAGCAGTTATTGGTGGTGTATTTGTAGTAGAAGCACTTTCATCAATTATACAATTAACTGCTATTAAAAAATTTGGTAGAAAAGTTTTCTTAATGGCACCAATACATCATCATTTTGAAAAACTAGGATGGGAAGAAACCGATATAGTTAAATTGTTCTTAATAGTTGGATTTATGTTAGGAATGATTGCTATCTATTATGGAGTTTGGATGTAATATTAAGCAAATACATATGTATTTGCTTTTTTATATACTTTTATATTTCTAATATATTAACTCATTATTTTTATCTAAATAAATAAAATTATATTAGGTGGAAATAATGAAAATAAATGTTGATAAAAGAATATTTATTATTACAATTGTATTATCTTTAGTAGGTATTATTATGATATATTCTAGTTCTTATATATGGGCAGATTTCAAGTATGGAAATATATATAAATATGCAATATCTCAAGGTGTATTTTTTATACTTGGAATAATTCTTATGATCTTTTTTTCTAAAATTAATTATAAAGTGTATAAAAATTATTCAAATCTTTTTTTAGGTATTTGTTTTTTATTACTTATTTTAGTTTTAATACCAGGAATAGGTAGTATAAGAAATGGAAGTAGAAGTTGGTTTGGTTTATTTGGACTGGGATTTCAACCTAGTGAACTTGCGAAAATATCCCTGATTATTTTTACATCCAAATATTTATCTAGGAATGATAAATATAAGAGAAATACTATAAAATTTATATTACCAATATTACTCGTAATAATAATATTTTTTGCTCTAATAATGTTAGAACCTGATTTTGGTAGTGGTATGGTTATTGTTTGCTCTTTAATAGGGATTATATTTATAAGTGGGTGCAATATTTCTATTTTTATAAAGATTGGAATACTAGGTTTGATAGGAATAGTAATACTAGTTTTAATTGCACCATATAGACTATCAAGAATTACATCTTTTTTAAATCCATGGTCAGATCCTCTAGGTAGTGGTTTTCAAATGATACAAAGTTTGTATGCTATCGGTCCTGGAGGATTACTTGGATTTGGATTTTTAAATTCAAGACAGAAGCACTTTTATTTACCAGAACCACAAACAGATTTTATTTTTTCAATTATAACAGAGGAATTTGGCTTTATAGGAGCGGTATTATTAATTATTGGTTATATATTTCTATATTATAATTTAATTAAAAAAGCAATTAATACAACTGATTTGTTTGGAAAATATCTAATATTTGGCTTTACATTTTTATTAATATTTCAAACACTTTTAAATCTATGTGTAGTTGTAGGTTTAGTACCAATTACTGGTGTAACACTTCCATTCATTTCATATGGAGGTTCTTCATTATTAGTATCAATGATTAGCATTGGGATAATGCTTAATATATCAAATAATAATTGATAAAATTATATATATAATTGCGAATTATCATTTAAAGATTAAGGTAACAAATAGTGAAATAATTACCTATTTAATAAATAAGCACAATTGACAATAAAACATAATTAATGTACTATTATATTAGATAATATAGAGGTAATTATGGAAGAAGAAAACAATAAAACAATTAAAAAATCTGGTAAATTAAAATACATTATAAAAGCAAATAAAATATCTAAAATATTAATATTTGTTTTTTTAGCAGGATATTTCATATTTGGATTTTTTGCTGTTAGGCAGATGGATAATTATAAAAATAGTATGACATTTTCTATGATAGCTGCATATAGTATGAGTTTTTCAATAATATCTCTTATAATATTTTTAGGTACAAAAGCAGTAATAAACCGAAATAAAAAGAAAAAAAGTATTGAAGAATACTCTATTAATGATTCAAAAGGATTAAGGTTTGCCAAAAAAGCAAAAAAGATTTTAAAAAAATTAACGATATTCTTTGCGATAATGTTTGTTATTGACATAATAGGTGCAGAATTAGCTTCTGGTTGGAATGGCGTAGGGTATGCTATTTTTGCAACACTAAATTTGTTTGCATTTGTTATAACTCTTATTTCGTATGGAGCTGCTAAGTTAATGGCTGATCATTATGAAATTCCTACAAACAAAAAAACTATATCTAGTTTAGTGATGGCTATACTAGCTTTAGTTGGTTCTATTTGGCTAGTTGTTTTAATAATGAGCACATTTGAATCAAGTTTTGACTATCAGACATTGGCAGGATTTAATTATACAGGATATTATACTCTGATGATAATCTCTATTATTGTATTTTGTGTACCATCTATTATATTAATTTATATGTCTATCAGGAATTGGCCTCCGGTTAATAAAATAGAAAAATTTGTAAAATATAATAAATCAACTATAGGATATGGTAGTTTAATACTGGCTTCTCTTGCCATATTCATTGTTATATTAATAAATACTTTAACAAATAAATCAACTATCGTTAAGGTTGATTATGATACATTACCAACATTACAATTCTTTGAAGAACAATTAGTCAAGCGTAATTTGAAAACATATACAACATATTCTACAGATGATAATGTTGTTGCATATGAGAAAGATTATGAATATGAGCGTGAACCAAGTAGTATTAATGATAAGAATGCAAAATACCCAATATTTATATATAGCCATTATATTGCAAATGTAGGTAAAGGAAAAACTATAACATGGGATATATATTGTGTAAATGGATTCTTTTATGCGATTGTAGATGAATTAAAGGAAGATGGAGGTTTTAGTGGTAATAAAATATATAATATATTCTTTACTAAATATGGTAGAGTTGTATCTGAAGATGATAAATTAGTGACCTATAATTGGAAAAAGAATCATTTTGCTTATGGTGGAGGAATTCATTATACTAAACCATTTAGATCTTATCACGTTAGACACATGCCTACAATGATGGATGATAACTGTAAATCTAAATGTGCTAAGGTTATAAAAGTTGATAGGGTTGATGCTGATACATTAACTAGAATTTCTGTTGAATTATATAAAGAAATAAAAAATGAGAATTATTTTTAATTCTCATTTTCATTTAATATAGAATTTTTAACTTGATTATATGTTTCAAGTACAATACTTTTTTCATTTTCTGGAATATTTTTTATCTTTTGAGTTACAGGATCTATTTCAGAAATAAGTAAAGGTACATCATCTTGAATATTGTCATTATTTATTGTATAGGCAATATATTGTTTATTATATTCTTCTATTTTGAAACTTAATACTATTTCAATTTTTATTTGTTCACCATTTTCTCTTTTAACTATTACAAAATTATCCATTTTTACTCCTTTACATTGTATGAGATTTTTCTTCTTCTTGAGTATTATCAGGATGAGTTGCGGAATTAAAATCATTTGATGCTTTTTTAATTCCTATGGCATCTTCTACAACATCTTTTAAATCATTATATCCTTCAATATCAGTTTGTCCCATGCCTTCGTATCCCATAGTTTTTTCCATATCTCTTTTGGCAGATATTGTTGTTTTTTTAGCCATATCAGCTACTTTGTCAACAAGAGCACATAGTGCAGGGGTTGCTAAAACAGTACATACTTCACCGAAAGGTCCATCAGCAGGACATATTACTAATATTACTGTTGCTATTGTTCCAGCAACTTTAACAGCAGTTTTAACTCCTGTAGCAACTTTATCAACTGTTTTTTCAAAATTCTCTGATTTTCCAGTATCAATTATTTTTTCTTTATAATATTTTTTAAATTTTTGAATGATACTTTGTTTTTCTGGTACAACTATAACTCCATTAGGAAATGCTTCTACTGCTTCCATAATTACCTCCTATTAATATAATGGTAACACAATTTTTTTTCTAAATCAATTTGGATAAATTGATAAAATCGATAATTAGTGTTATAATACAAAATCACTTAAAGGGGAATGGTACATGGAATGCGAGATTTCAGAAATATTTAAATTATATTGGGCTTATATGCCACTTAGTCCTGAGGAAATGAATAGAATACCAGAAAATCATAGGATTAGGCCATATTTAGTATGTATGGAAGACGAAAATTCCTTCTATGGTTTTCCATGTACTTCAAACATCTTTCAAAATAAAGAAAGATATGTTAATAGTAGAGCAATAATAGAGTATTCTGGTTATAATCCAACATTAGTTAAATTAGATACTATTTATAAATTACCTAAAGAGAATATTAAAGGTTTTTTTCATCATATACATAAAGGTGATGATAATGAAATAATTAAGAAAATACAAGCTAACTTTGAATTTTCAAATTATCCACAAGAAGTAGTGGATTATTTCGAAGGTATGAACATACATATTAGTTGGTGCGATGTAATAATGTATAATGATCAATTATATAACGTAGTTGGAATAATAGGTAAAAAATTCATATTAATTCCAATATATAGATACCCTGTAAATAATACTGTTGAATGTCATTTTGATGGTTTAAAATACTATGCTGATGTTGATAAAATAATATTTTTACAAAATGATGGATATTTTAAATATTGTACATACACTTGTGAATTAAAATATGGGAGAAATGTAAAAACTAAAGAAGAAGTAAAAGAATTAGGAGAATATTATTTTAGTTTACCAAGAGTACAATGTAATTGTGATTATTCTAAATTATCAGATGTAGAACCTGGAATGATTCTTGATTATTTTGAAGAAGATATAATGCATAAATTAATAGTATTGACCAAAAATGAATCTGAATTAGAAGTGCTTATTGGTGGTGAACATGATATATACGCTACTTTTGAATATAAAAAGATGCCAATTAATACAGATATGCCATTTATTGTATCTGGAGTATTATCTGATGATAGGTTTATTAAATTACGTGATAAAAAGCTAAGGGAAAAGGGACCAATTTTAAAATTATATAATAACAATTTGCAAAAATATTAAAAATATGATATAATTATCACGTTATTTGAAGACAACTAAATCTATGAGTTAGAGTAGTAATTATCAAATAAGCTATTGTAGAGAGAAATGATTGGGTGAAACATTTCATAACTTATGATAATGAATGGACTAACGAGAGTTTCCTTGAATTAAGTATGGGAAAACGGGTGCCTTCCGTTATTATAGGACATATATGATAGTATATGAATTTAGGTGGCTAAATAAGTTTATAATCTTATCCTATTTTTATAGGATAAGATTTTTTTTGAAAAAATATTAAAAGGAAAGAGGAGAGAAAATGAAAAATATTATTTTAACTGCAGATAGACCAACTGGGAAACTACATATAGGTCACTATGTTGGATCATTGATGCAACGAATTAATTTACAAAACAAAGGAAATTTTGATGAATATATTGTTATGATAGCAGATGCTCAAGCATTAACCGATAACTCTAGAAATGTTGTTAAAGTTCGTGACAATGTTCTAGAAGTAATGCTTGATTATTTAGCAGTAGGATTAGACCCTAAAAAAATAACATTTTGTATTCAATCACAAATACCTGCTTTAAGCGAATTAACTGAATATTATATGAATTTAGTTACTTTACCAAGAGTACTTAGAAATCCTACAGTAAAAAGTGAAATAGCTCAAAAAGAATATGATAAAGAAGAAGTAGGAGTACCGGTAGGATTTGCTTGCTATCCAATCAGTCAAGCAGCTGATATAACGGCTTTTAAAGCAAATATTATACCAGTTGGTGATGATCAAGAACCAATGCTTGAACAAACAAGAGAAATAGTACGTTCTTTTAATAGAACATATAATAAAGATGTTTTAGTAGAATGTAAAGCTGTATTACCTGACAATGAAGTTTGTTGCAGATTGCCTGGAACAGATGGCAATAGTAAAATGAGCAAATCACTAAATAATTGTATATATTTATCAGATGATGAAGAAACAATTAAAAAGAAAATAAATTCTATGAGTTCTTTTCCAAGAAATATAGAAGATCCTGGAATTATTGAAGGAAATGTAATGTTTACATACTTAAAAGCATTTGTTAATGATGAACATTTTAAAAAATATTATCCAGAATTTAATAATTTAGAAGAACTTACTAAATCTTATCAAAAAGGCGGAATAGGAGACGGAAGAATTAAAAAATTTCTTAATGATGTAATGCAAGATGTGTTAAGACCAATAAGAGAAAGAAGACGTGAATTTGAAAAAGATATTCCATCATTAATAGAAATATTAAAGAGTGGAACTGTAAAAGCAAATAAAATAGCAAATGAAACACTTAATGAAGTTAAAGAAACTATGGGTATAAATTATTTTAATGATCCTAATTTTGTAAATGAACAAATAAATAAATACAATAAAACTAACTAAAGTTAGTTTTATTTTTTTGAAAAAATATTGTTATTATTTAATATATAATTTATACTTATATTGGTGATAATATGTATAAACTATTAAATACTTTCAAGCTTAAAAATATTCAATGTGGTTATTTATACTTTTATGTACATTTTATTACTGAAATTGTATGTTTTTATTATTTATCCAAAGTGACAAATGGATCATATATAGTATGGTTTATTCCATTTGTATATGATGCTTTTGCATTTGTTCCTCAAGGATTAATAGGGTATATAAATGATAAATATCCTAATTTAAACACAGGTATTATTGGAACAATATTGCTTATAATCTCATATATATTATTTTTACTATTCCCTGAAAATATATTATTATCGTTATTAATACTTTGTTTTGGAAATGCTTTTATTCATATAAGTGGGGCAGAATGTACTTTAAGAAATAGTGAAGGAAAATTATCTCATTCTGCTATATTCGTTGGTGGTGGTTCTTTTGGGGTTATAACTGGTAAAGTATTGGCCTCAACATCATTACTACCAATATTTATGATTCCTTTAATTATAACTATGATTCCGTTTATATTATTAGCTAGTACTTATAAAAGCAATAATATAAATAAATTTGATTATGCAAATAGCAAAATGTCTCCTTACTTAATTGTATTATTATCAGTTTTGGTTGTAATTGTTCGAGGATACATGGGTTATGGTATACCTACAAGCTGGAATAAAACATTATTACAAACTATATTATTATTTTGCATAATGGGTGTTGGTAAATGTTTGGGTGGAATACTTTCTGATGCATATGGTATTAGAAAAGTTGGTATATTAAGTACATTACTTGCTATTCCATTCTTATGTTTTGGAAATAAAATAATGATTATATCTCTAATAGGAGTAATGTTTTTTTCAATGACCATGTCTATTACTTTAGCCTTACTTGCAAGTGTGTATAAAGATAAACCTGGTTTGGCATTTGGATTTACTACGATAGGCTTATTTTTAGGAACAGCACCTATATTCTTTATAAATATAACAAATATTAAAATAAATATTATTATGATTATTTTATTATCAATACTTTGTTCATATGTTCTTGCTAAACTAATTAAAAAGGAGGAAAAGAATGAAAGTAATATTTGATAAAATGTTTTTAATAGATGAAGTAGTAGCATTTATAATTTTAATGATTTTAATTTTACTTATGATACTTTATACTTTTTATATTGGATTTAAGGTGATAAGAGAAAATGAAGATAAGTGATTTACCTTATGTTGCGATTAGATGTTTAGTATTAACCATTATAATTGAATGTTTAGTTGCATTTGTCATAGGATATAGAAAAAAAGATTTATTAAATATACTACTTGTTAACTTTATAACCAATCCAATAGTGAGTACTATTCCTGTATATTTCAATGTAAAATATGGGGTGACACCTAGAAACATATGTCTGTTTGTGCTAGAATTGATGGTGTTGATAGTAGAGGGATATTTATATAAAAAATATTTAAAATATAAAAAAGTTAATCCTTATATACTATCATTGATATTAAATCTATCGTCATATTTGATAGGTGTGATAATTAATTATTTTTAGGAGATGAATTATGAAAAAAACTTTATTTATGCTATTTGCTTGCTTATTATTTATACCATGTTTGGTTTTGGCAGATATGAGTGGTCCACTTGTTAGACCATATAATGTAACTATTATTAATCCTAATGGAGCCTATATTTATAGTACTTTGTATGATGATGATATGAATTATAATCCAGTTAAAACAAATAATGTTATTCCATATGGAACAATGCTTAATATAGAAGATGATGGTATTGATGGCGCTGATGATAGAGGCAATTATGTACAAGTTGAATATAATGGTGAAAGTGGATTCATTCTATATTCTGATGTAGCATCTGTCGATAAAGAATATAAGATTACAGAGAGTATGTTGGGAAAACCTTTTGAAGCAATTGCAATAAAAGATATGCCTATTAAAGTTGCGCCTCAAGTTGCATCTAAAAATACTGGAAAAGTAATTAAGGCTGGCACTAAAATAACAGTAAGAGCAATTTTAGAAGACGGAGAGAATTCTGAATCTGAATGGGATCCATTTAGATATGTCGAATATGAAGGTGTTAAAGGATATATTAATATCTTAGGTGCTTCTTTAGCCATGGAAAGAATTGAAGAAGAGTTTATAGTGGTTCGAAGTGTTGAGATTACTGATCCTATTACTGGAGCTAAAAGTTCTATTCCTGTAAATACAATACTTAATGAGGCATATAATGTTGATCCATGGAGTAGATCTTATTATATAAAATATAAAGGATCTTCTGGGTTAGTAGGTGAACATGATGTTTTATATAAGACAGATGCCACAATAGAGGTAACTGTTGTCGATGCAGTTGAAGTACATGAAGAAGCAAAACTAGGATCAAAAGTTATAACTACACTTGAACCCGGAACTAAATTTGTTTCATACGCATGGAACGATTATCAAGAACTATGCATATATTATGAAAAAGATGGAGTTAAGGGATGGATATATACAGATTTTGATGACCCTAATTCAAAAAAAGTATTTGATTCAGTAGATTGGGAAGAAAAAGGAGAATACTTTATATATGATGATGAGAAAGATGATAAACCAGTAGTTTTACCTTCTCAAGAAAAAAAGAATAATCAAATATTATATTTAACTATAGGAGCTGCATTATTAGTTGCTTTAACTGCATTTGTTACAATAACATTTGTAAATAAAAAGAACAAGAATAATGAAAAAGTATAACTTTTATGTTATACTTTTTTTATGAAGGATTTTGAAAATGAATTATATTTAAAAGGAATAGAATATGTTGCTGGTGTAGATGAAGTAGGGAGAGGTCCTTTAATTGGACCAGTTGTTACAGCAGCAGTTATTCTTCCTAAGGATTATTATGATGAAAGAATTAATGATTCTAAAAAATTAACCGAAAAGAAAAGAGAATTATTATATGACGTGATCATGGAAAATGCTATTGCTGTTGGAATAGGTATGTCATCTAATGAAGTAATAGATGAAATAAATATATTACAAGCAACTAAAAAAGCAATGAAAGAAGCAATAAATAATCTAAGTGTTAAACCAGAACATGTGTTAATAGATGCGGTTAAATTAGATATAGATATACCAAGTACATCTATAATAAAAGGAGATGCTAAAAGTCAGTCTATAGCAGCAGCATCTATTATAGCTAAAGTTACAAGAGATAGAATGTTAATAGAATGGGATAAAAAGTATCCAGAATATGATTTTAAGCATAATAAAGGATATGGAACAAAGAAGCATATTGAAGCTATATACAAATATGGAGTTTTAGAGGAACATAGAAAAACTTTTGAACCAATTTCATCTATTATTTCTAATAAAAAATAAATGTTTTTTTTATTGATTTTTTAAACAATTTATATTATGATTATTTTAGAGATAAGATAAGAAAGGGCATAACGGAATATTTTGATTTTCAGTTATGCTTATTTTTTGGAGGTAATATTATGGGTAAAAAATATAGTGATGAGGTACTAAATATGAAATTTAGTGCTGAGGTGTATGATGGTATTAAACCAGAAAGAACATTCTTTACTATCACAGAAGAGACTTTGAAAAATATATATCATGTTCTTCCAACTGATTCATTAGAAGAAGCTAGAAGAAAAATTATGGAAGTAGTATCAAAAGATGAATTCTTATATGACTATTTTCATAAAGATCCAAGAATTTGGGAAATAAAAGAATTCATTCCTGGTTATTGGACTGTACCAACTAAAGAAGAAAGAATACTTACAAGAAATGATTTAGAAGATATGGGGTATTCTGATTATGAAATTAAAAAAACCAGAATGCCTGTTAAAGAAACAACTGTTACTCAAACAGTACAACAAAAATTAACAATTAAATTTGTAAAAAGAAATTTAAGTAATACATTAAGTGATCAAACATTCTTTGATATATATGAAAATGAATTTAAAGAATTTTTAGCTCATGATAATGTTTATACTCAATTATTAAAAAATAAATTTTCAGATAAAACTCCCCAAAAAACATCTAAACAAAAATATGATCCTGAAAAGATAATTGTTATTCCTGATGTAGAATTACATTTAGGAAAACTTGCTAGTAAGTTTGATTCAACTGATTCATATGATTATAAAAAAGCGTTATATAGATATGTAAGAATTATGCTTGAAGCTGAAAGAGTTCAAAAAACTTATAATGCTAAAGAAATATGTATGACTATTGGAAATGACTTTTTCAATACTGATACTGAACAAAATACTACTACTGCTGGAACAGAACAGCATAATGATACTAGATTCCAACAAATGATTGCTAATGGTATTGTAGCTCATGTATGGGCAGTAGAAAGAATGAAACATAATTGTGAAAAATTAATTCTTAAATTTAATCCAGGTAATCATGATTATTTAACTGATTATACTTTATTTATGCAATTATATTATTTATATAGGAATGATCCTAAAGTTGAAATTGAATGTAGGGTAAAAGATAGTAGGTGGACAACAGGACTTTCTTGGAATAATAACTTAATAATATTTGCTCATGGTAAGACACCAGAAGGAAAAGCATTAAATGATGATAGATTAGCATTACTAAAAGACACATTGTTTAAAGAAGAAGCTAAAAATGTTGACCATGTAACTGTTTTAGCTGGTCATTTACATAATGCTACTGAAAATAATTTTTCAAGAAAGAAAACATCTTCAAATGGTGTAACAGTTATTAGAAGTGGTTCTCCTTCAGGAGATGGTGCTTGGGATAGTGGTAATATGTATTCATCAGATAAATCTCATCAAGTATATATATTTGATGCTAATAGGGGATTATATTCAACAGTTAATATTAAATTAACTAAAGAAGAATTAGAAAAAGGCATTAGCATTCAAGGAATCACTGATGATACTGATTACTTAAGAGCTGTTGAAAAAAGTATTGGAATTAAAACAGAAGATATTTTATTAGATGATATTAAAAAATTATATGCAGTTAATGAAAAAGAAATTAAGTTGATTGAAAAGAAGTATGAAAAAATGATTAATAAACTAATATCAACATTACCAAATCAAGAATTAACTGAAGAACAAAAGAAGAGAATCTATTCAATTATGGGCTATGATGATGAAATAAGACCATATATTGAAACAAGAGATATGTTAAGAGATAAATTATATTCACATGATAGAAAATCTTCTTTAGTAAAAAAGCCTCAATAGGCTTTTTCTTATTGAAATTTTATTATAAATATGATAATATATCTTTGTGAAGCGATAATGTGTGTGGAAAGCACTAGGCTATAATAATAAAGTGATTCTTCTAGAATAAATAAGGTGGAACCGTCCTTGTTGGACCCTTATAAATTTTAGAAGTTTTTATTTTTTAAGGAGTATATATGAAAATGTTGTTAAAAAATATATAAATGAAATATTATTCCTTAATAATAATTTAAAAGAAAATAATTGGGAATGGAGAGTAAATATGGAAAATAAAATAACTATGGAAGAAATGACTAATTTTTGTAAACAATATGGATTTATATTTCAAGGAAGTGAAATATATGGAGGACTTGCTAATACATGGGATTATGGCCCTTTAGGAAGTAGACTTAAAAATAATGTAAAAGATGCTTGGAGAAAAAGATTTATTCAAGAGCGTCCTAATGCTTATGAAGTAGATGCTGATATTTTAATGCATCCAAGAGTATGGGAAGCTAGTGGACACGTTTCAAGTTTTTCAGATCCTTTAGTTGATTGTAAAGAATGTAAGACTAGACATAGAGCAGATAATTTAATAAATGATTATACTAATTCTTCTATTGGGGATGGAATGTCTAAAGAAGAAATGGTTAAGTATATTAAAGATAATAAAGTACCTTGTCCTAAATGTGGGAAATGTAATTTTACAGATATTAGAGAATTTAATCTTATGTTTCAAACATATAGAGGAGTTACTAATGATTCTAAAAACACTGTATATTTAAGACCAGAAAATGCTCAAGGAGAATATGTTAATTTCTTAAATGTACAAAGAGCTATGAGAAGTAAATTACCATTTAGCATTGGTCAAATAGGTAAAGCATTTAGAAATGAAATAACACCTGGTAATTTTACATTTAGAACAATTGAGTTTGAACAAATGGAATATCAAACTTTCTGTAAAGAAGGAGAAGATTCTAAACTATATGATTATTTTAAAGAATATGGTAAAAAATTCTATATGGATTTAGGGCTTCCTGAAGATAAATTAAGATATCATGATCATGAAAAATTAGCTCATTATGCTAAAGCAGCATGTGATATAGAATATTTATTTCCATTTGGATGGGGTGAAATAAATGGAACTCATAATAGAACTAATTATGATTTAACACGTCATCAAGAATATAGTGGTGAGAATATGAGTTATCTAGATCCTGATACTAATGAAAAATATATTCCATATATTATAGAATCTACTTATGGATTAGATAGAACAGTGTTAGCATTATTATTTAATTCATATGATAAAGAAACATTAGAAGATGGTACTATTCGTGAAGTATTAAGATTACACCCTTATTTAGCCCCATATAAAGTATGTGTACTTCCTTTAATAAAGAAAATACATAATGAAAAAGCTATTGAAATATATAATATGTTATCAAAACATTTTATGACTAGTTATGATGAAACTGCTAATATAGGAAAACGCTATAGAAGAGCAGATGTAGTGGGTACTCCTTTCTGTGTTACTATAGATGATGAAACATTAAATAATAATACAGTAACTATCAGAGATAGAGATACTATGAAGCAAGAAACTATCAAAGTCGATGAATTAATAAATTATATTAGTGAAAAAATAGACTTTTAAAATAATTAATTATATGCTAATATATTTTTAGAATAAAGGAGTTTAAATATGAATAACGAAAACAATAATTTTGGTAATCAAATACCAGATAATAATCAAAATACTTTCGGTAATCAAGTGCCAACACCTGAGCCAACATTTCAAAATGTACCTCCTGTACAGCAAGTTAATGAACCTATAGTTCAAATCGAGCCTGTTGAGACAAAATCTATACCACAAGCAGAGCCTCAAATGAATACTAATAATTTTGGGCAACCTACTACTGAGCCTAAAAAGGATAATAAAGTTTTATTAATTATAATTGTAGTAATAGTTGCTGCTTTAGTGGGATTTGCTGCATATTTTATTCCTAAATTATCAAGCGATAAGAAGATTGATGATTTAATAGATGAAATAGAAAAAGATATAGAGAAAGAAAGTCAAGAATTAAGTAAACACTATGAAGCAAAAGATTATGTTTTAGCTGATGGTGATATATTAGTTGAAGTTGAAAACAAAAATAATGTCCCTGTATATGCTAATGTTAAATTAGTTTTCTATGATGAAAATGGAGGATTAATAGATACTAAGGAAACTTTTATTTCTGGTATATATGCTTCTAAAAAAGCATATGGTGTAGTACATCTATCAAGTGATGGCCCTAAATATTCAAAATATGATATAACTGTTAAATTATCAGAATTAGCTTATATTAATCTTTATGAAGATAAGATTTCTGTAACACCAACTATGTCTGAAGATTTATTATTAACAATACAAAACAATACTAATGATACGATTGAAGAAATTGATATTGGAGTTATATATTATGATAGTGATGATAAAATAATTGGATATAGTCCAGTTTATGTAGATGCATTACCTCCAAATGGATCAACAGTTGAAAAATCATACATACCTGATGATTCTAATTATAATGATATTAATTATAGTAGATATGAAGTTGTAGTTAATTCAGCATATACATTTAAAAATCCGTAAGGATTTTTTTTAAGAATTTATATAAATAATTATTGATAGTTATTCTTATGTGTGATAGAATGATATTGTATGAAATACACTAAGGAGGAATATCATGGGAATTAAATTATCAAAGATTTTTCAACCACCAGAGGGTGAAGAAGATACTGAAAGCTATGAAGTAAAAGATACTAGTAAATCTACTGGTAAAGAATATAAAAATAAAACTATTTTAGTTGAACCAAGAGCTTTTTCTGAAGCTCAACAAATAGCAGATTATTTAAAGAATAAAAATCAAGTTGTTGTTAATTTTAAAAGAGTAACATCTGATGTATCTAAAAGAATCATGGACTTCTTAAATGGTATTATATATGCTATAGATGGTACTATGCAAAAACTTGGCCCAGGTATAGTTTTATGTGCCCCAAAAGGATTTGAAATAGAGGGTAATATAACTGAAGATGAAAGTAAAAAAACATCTAAAAAAGATGATTTAGGAGAATGGTAATTTTAAAAAATATTTAAGAGGTGGAGCATGAACAAGTTCGATACTGTCTTCCGCGGTTATGATAAGTATCAAGTTCAAAAATTCTTAGATGATGTAATTAAGAATTATGAATTGTTACTAAGACGAAGTCAAAAGACTGCTGAAGAAAATAAAAAATTAACTGAACAAATTGCTTATTATCAAAAAATAGAAGACACGATGAATAGAGCAATATATACTGCTGAAAGTGCGGGAGATCAAATTAAAAAGAATGCACGTACAGAAGCAGAACAATTAATTAATGAAGCTAGACGTAATGCTAGTAGAATTATAAATGATGCATTATTAAAAGCTGAAAGAGCACAAAATCATGCAGACCAATTAAAAAGAAATACCAATGTCCTAAAAAGAAGATTAAGACAAATAATTCAAAATCAACTTGAAGTTATTGATGAAATGGATAGAGTTAATTTTGAAGAAATAGATAATAAATATGATTAGTAGTGTATATCACTACTTTTTTATTGAATATAAATCTTATAGTGTTATAATTAATATAGGTGATAATAGATGAATAGAAAAGGATTTACATTAGTAGAGTTACTAGCTGTAATAGCAATATTAGCTATTCTAGTTATTATGGCATTACCAGCAGTACTAAGAATGTTTGAACAAGCAAGGATGGATAGTTTTAATAATGAATTAAATACAATAATAAGAACAGCAAGACAACAATATTTACTTGACGGTGGAGTTCCTAAATCGTGGTCTAATGTTGAAGGCTCAACCAGTAAATTAAATTTATCTGGAAGTTCAGACCTTCATTATTATGTAGAGATGGATGGTAATGGTAAGGTTGTTAAACTTCTAGCAGAAAATGGTACTTATCAATGCAGAAAAACAGGAACAATTGATACAATAGTTTCTAGTGATATTGAAACTATAAGTAATTTATCAGCAAGTGATACTATATATGTAACTGCAAATGGTGTAGATGAATACACATGCGAAGCTAAAAAATATTTAGCAGCAGGAACTAGAGAATGTGCACCTTGCCTAGCAGGTTCGTATTGTCCAGGTGGAACATATGCTTTTAATGCTAGCACTGATAGCGGAAAAGAAAATTGTCCAGCAGGCATGACAAGCTCGGCTAATTCATCTGATAAAACTGCGTGCTATATTAATTGTACTGCTGGGAACTATTTAGCAGCTGGAACAACATTATGTAGTGTTTGTCCAGCGGGAAAGTATTGTACTGGTGGTAAGGCATATTACAGTGATACGCAAAATCATGGACTTAGCAATTGCCCAACTTCCATGAATAGTGATTCAAATGCAAAAGCAGTCACGGAGTGTTATGTTAATTGTACTGCTGGCACATATTTACCACAAAGTGGCAATACTTGCCAAACTTGTCCAAATGGGTTCTATTGCCCGGCGGGTAAAAGATACGCTCATGATGTGGTAAGTACGGCTTCTAATTCGGGAAGAACTCAATGCCCTGATGGTACGAGCAGTTCAACAGGCTCATCCTCATCTTCTCAATGCACATCAAGTTTAACTAATTATGGAAATTATAATAACGCATCAAAGAGAATAACTAGCAGTGGAACAATTACATTTACCAGTGCCACTAACGTCGATATTTATATGGTCGGAGGTGGCGGAGGTGGTGCTTCGTCAGGCATGATCAATTCTGCCATTGGAGGTTCTTACAATGGTGGCGGAGGCGGCGGTGGAGGAGCCATACTCTTTATAAGTAATTACACTGCTCAAGGAACATATACTATTTATATTGGAAGAGGCGGAAACGGAGGTAGCTCTGCTGCTGCCGAATATGGAGTTGATGGTGGAAACACTATAATTAAACTAGGGACAACTACTATAGCTTCCGTAAGTGGAGGTTCTGGTGGCAAATTTAGCGATGGTACTAATAGTGGAGCAGGCGGATCAACTAAGAGCGGAACAGTAAGTGGGACACTAACTAATGGTGCTAGAGGTGGAAACGGTGGCACAGCAACATCCACATATAATGGAAATCATTATTGGGGAGAAAATGGGATTCGAGGCACTACTATATCCGGATTTGGAATATTTGGCGCTGGTGGTGGCGGAGGCTCTCATTCATGGTCAAATGGTTCTGCTACTGCGAGTGTAGGAGGCGCAGGCGGAGGTGGTGCAGGCGCTGTAAGCAGAGGACTTACTGGATATGCAAATTCTGTTGGCAATAATGGGCATGGAACAGCATCAACAGGTTCTGGCGGCGGAGGCGGAGCAGGCGGATTTTGCCCAAGTGGTATTTGTGGAGCTGGAGGATCAGGAGGTTCTGGAATTGTTATTATAAAACCACATACTAATTAAATATCACTTATTAAAAAGTGATATTTTTATTTTATTAAAAAAATGTTAAAATGTAATAAAGGAGATAGTATGAAATATATTCCATTAAATGTTAAAACAGAATATGATTTAATGAATAGTCTAATTAAAATAGATGATTTGATTTCATTTGCATTAAAAAATGATATTAATTGTCTAGGCATTAGTGATTCAACTATGTTTGGAACAATGGAATTTATTAATAAGTGTATCTCTAATAATATTAAACCTATAATTGGTGTTGAACTAAATATAGAAAACACTTCATTTATATTATATGCTAAAAACTATGATGGACTTGTTTCATTATTTAAAATAGTTACTAAGCGTAATTTAGAAACATTAACATTTAAAGATATAAAGTATCCTAATATTAAGTGTGTATGTTCTTCTACTGATTATGATAACTTTAAATTAATATTTGATGAAGTATATGTAATGTATAGTAATAATAGGGAAAAAACAGAAGCACTTGTTGTTACTAATAATATAATATATTTACCATTGATAAGATATTTTGATTCTACTGATAAAGATTATTTTAGATATTTAAAATATATTGAATTATCTAAAACTATAGAAGATAAAATAGATGTTAGAGATAGTTATTTCAATCTAAATATAAATGATTATGATAGTGAAACTACTTCTAAGTTTTGTAATGATATAAATATAGAATTACCTAGTATAAAGACACATATACCTAAATATAAAGATAATTCTTTAAATTATTTAAAAGCATTAGTTAAAAAAGGCCTTGATAAAAGACTTAATGGAAATGTACCTCTAGAATATAAAAACAGAATTATATATGAATTATCTGTAATAGAAAAGATGAATTATGTAGATTATTTCTTAATAGTTTATGATTTTGTTTTATTTGCTAAAAAGCATAATATTTTAGTCGGGCCTGGAAGAGGTAGTGGAGCAGCTTCCCTCGTTAACTATGCTCTTGGTATTATTAATATAGATCCATTAAAATATAATTTAATATTTGAAAGATTTTTAAATCCAGATAGAATTACTATGCCAGATATAGATATAGATTTTGATTCTTTAAGACGTGATGATGTTATAGAATATGTATGTAATAAATATGGTCATTTAAATACTAGTAGAATAGTATCTTTTAATACACTTTTACCTAAACAAGTTATACATGATGTTGGTAAAGTATTAAATATTAATCCTATATTAATAGATAATATATGTAAGACTATAAGTGATGAGAAAACATTTGATGCTCTTAAATCAAATAAAGAATATAATAAAGTAGTTAAAAACAGTATAGAAATAGATAATTTAATTAAGATATGTAACAAATTATGTGGTCTTAAAAAGAATACTAGCATACATGCTGCAGGTGTTGTTATAAGTGATATAGAGCTTTATAATTTTATGCCTTTATATAAAAGTAATGATGTTATATTAACTGGATATTCTATGGAATATATTGAATCATTAGGATTATTAAAGATGGATTTCTTATCTATTAAAAATCTTAATACAATATCAAATATATTAAATGATATTAAAGCACATGGTATAGATTTAGATATTAATTCTATTAATTTAAATGACAAGAAAACATTAAATTTATTTAAGAATGCATATACTACAGGAATATTTCAATTTGAAAGTAGCGGTATGAGAGCATTCTTAAAAGATTTGGAATGTGATTCTTTTAATACATTAATAGATGCGATTGCTTTATATAGACCAGGTCCTCGTGAAATGATACCAACATACATTAAACGTAAAAAGGGTAAAGAAAAAATAACATATTTAGTTAAAGAATTAGAACCTATTTTAAAAAGTACATATGGAATAATAATATATCAAGAACAAGTACTTGAAATATTAAGAGAAATAGGTGGATATAGTTATTCTGAAGCAGATATTATAAGAAGAGCAATGTCTAAGAAAAAAGAAGATGTCATTCTTAAGAATAAAGATAGGTTTATTGGTGGTGTTATAGATAAAGGATATACTAAAGAAATAGGTGAAGAATTATATAATTTAATAATTAAATTCTCTTCATATGGATTTAATAAATCCCATTCAGTAGTATATTCAGTATTAGCATTTCAGATGGCATATTTAAAGATTAATTATACAATCTATTTTATGAGAAATTTACTTAATATGAATAAAAGTAGTGAAACACTAAAAGAATATTTAGATGAGTCTAAAATACTTGGTATTAAGTTTCATAAAATAGATATAAATTTTTCTTCTCATGAATTTATTATTAAAGATAATGAATTAGTATTACCTTTTAGTATTATTAAATCTATAGCTTTTACTGTTTCAGATGAAATAGTTAAAGAAAGAGAAAAAGGTGAATTTCAATCATTTTATGACTTTATGATTAGATGCTATTCTAAAAATATTAATAAGAGAATAATAATATCTTTAATAGAGTGTGGAGCGTTTGATATATTTAATGTTAATAAAAAAGAATTAATATTAAATATAGATGAAATAATTAATTATGTTACTTTATGTAAAGATTTAAATACAGTACTTGAAGATAAACCTGTATTTGAACATGTTGATGATTTTACTGATATAGAAATAATAGATAAAGAGATAGCTAATTATGGATTTTATTTATCATTTCATCCAGTTACTAAATTTGACAGAAATAATTCTATTAATTTAAATGAATATAAAAAATATTTTAATAAAGTTATAACAACAGTGTTATATGTAGAGAGTATTAATAATATTAAAACAAAGAATTTAAAGAAAATGTCATTTATAAGATTAAGTGATGAATATGATAGCATTGAAGGAATAATATTTCCTGATACATATGCTAAACTTGTTGAAATAAAGAAAAATAATGTATATAAAATACAAGGAAAAGTTGAAAGAAGAAATAATGAGTATCAATTAATAATATATAATATGATTTTATTAAGTAATTAATTGAAAAAATATATTAAAAATGTTATATTTATATAAGATAGGTGGTGTCTATGAGTATTACTGACGGTTTGTTTAAAAGTTATACAGATTCTAATAAGGCTAGAATTAAAAAAATAGTAGATCAAATTGATGCTCTTGCGCCAAAATATAGAAAGTATAATGATGCTGATTTTGCTCGTGAAACTTTAAGATTAAAAGACAAATTAAAAAGTGGTGCATCTAAGAAAGACATAATGGTTGAAGCATTTGCTCTTGTTCGTGAAGCTATTTATAGAAAACATGGTAAAACTAATGAAATTAGGAAGTTTCCTTATAAATGTCAATTAGAAGCTGCTGTTAGTATGCAAGATGGAATAATCGCAGAAATGAAAACTGGAGAAGGTAAAACACTTGTCCAAATTTTATGTGCCTATTTAAATGCTTTAGATGGAAAAGGAGTTCATGTATTAACTGCTAATGATTATCTAGCAGAAAGAGATAAAATTGATAATGAACCAGTATTTAATTTATTAGGACTTACTTGTGGAATTATAAAGCCTAAAGGTGTAATGTCTAGAGATGAAAAAAGAAAACAATATAAATGTGATATTATTTATTCAACTGCTTCTTCTATTGTTTTTGATTATTTAGATGATAATAAAGTAAAATCTAGAGAAGAAAGAGTTCAAAGTAAAGGATTCAACTATGCAATAATAGATGAAGTCGATAGTATTTTACTTGATGATGCAACCACACCATTAATCACTTCTAGTACAAATGTATATAATGAATTTGCATCTTCAAAAAATATAAAAGATTTATATAGATGGGCTACTGATTTTGTATCAAAAATTAATTGTAGAGTAGAAGAAAAAGAAGATAATAGTGATATGGTTTATGGAAAAGATTTGGCAGTTGTATTTAGAAATACTGGTAATGTATTCTTTTCTGAAAGATTATATCAATTAATAAATAATTCTTTTATTAAGACTGGAGATCCTAAAGTAGATGAAGCAGTTATGGCTCTTAGATGTGATATTATTGAAAAATGTATTTTAGCAAAGTATTATTATGAAAATGGAAAACAATATATATTACAAGATGATCCTAAAAGAAAAGGATTTAAAGAAGTAGCATTAGTAGATGAATCTACAGGAAGAGTATTAAAAGGAAGACGAATTCAAAATGGATATCATGAAGCAATAGAAGCTTATCAAGATAGTATAGCTGTTCAAAATAAACTCGGATATAGAGTTGATATTCAAGAAGAAACAGTTACTACAGGATTATGTACTTATCCGGATTTTATTAGAATGTATAAATCTGGTATTTCAGGAATGACAGGAACAAGTAATCCTGAAGAATTTTCTGAAATATATAATGGACTTCCTACATATGTGGTAGATAGTCGTAGACCGAATATTAGAATAGATCATGAAGATGAATTATATGCTACCAAAAAAGCAAAATACAAGGCTATAGTAGCTGATATTGTCAAAAAGCATCAAAAAGGTCAACCTGTTTTACTGGGAGTAACTAGTATAGAAGAAAGCGAAGCATTATCTAAAATGCTTGCAAGTGCTGGTATTAGACATATGGTATTAAATGCAAAACAAGATGCAAATGAAGCTGGTATAATAGCTCATGCTGGTGAATTTGGTGCAGTTACTATAGCAACTAATATGGCAGGACGTGGAACTGATATTAAGCTTGGAGAGGGAGTAGCAAAACTTGGCGGTCTTTATGTAATATCATGTACTAGAAATAAAAATGAAAGAATAGATAATCAATTAAGAGGTAGAGCAGCAAGACAAGGAGATCCAGGTGAAACAAAATTCTATGTTTCATTAGAAGATGAACTGGTCACTGCAAGAGTAGGGGATAAATTATCTCAAGCGCAACATAAAATATATGGAGATAAAAAAATTGATAGTCCGATGCTTAAAAAACTAGTTGTAACTTGTCAAAAAGGAAGAGAGGCATCTGATAAAGCTCAAAGAATTCAAAGCGAAAAATATTATTCAATACTATCTGCTCAAAAAGATGCGGTATATGAATATAGAAATATGTTATTAGATGCAGAGGATTTAACAAAAGTAATAAGTTCTACTATAACTACATATATTACTGATTTAGTAAATAATTATAGTAGAGATGAAGTTGTTAATAAAATAGGACATTTAGTTAATATGGACAAATTATATTCTACTGGTAATAAAGCTGTAGTAATTAGAAACATTACTGAAGAATTAAATAATAGATTAGTAGATGTTTCAAAAGATAAAAATTATAACGAAGCAGTATTACCTAAGTTATTAAAATCAATCGATAGTAATTGGTTTATTGAGCTTACAACATTAAATTATGCAAAAGATGATGCTAGATTTGCTGCTTATGCTTCAAAAGATCCATTTGAAGAATATAAACGTAATTGTGCTATGTCATTCATCAATATGTTAATGACTATTAAAAATGAAATAATTACTTATGCTTTAAATCCTACTATGGCATATGGTCAATATGAAATGAAAAGTGATATAGAAGATACAAGTATACAAAGATAGGTGATATTATGAAAATAATGATTATATGTTCAACAATGTTTTATGATAAAGTAAAACCAATTAAAGAAAAATTAGAACAAGAAGGTTACTCATTATTGTTACCTAATGGTTATGATGGTAATGAAGTAGAAGAAAATTATGATGATATGACTCATGAAGAATATGTAGAATTTTTTAAAAAGATGTATTATGAAAGCAAAGATAAAATATCTAAAGTAGATGCTGTACTTGTATTAAATTATTCTAAAACTAAAAATGGAGTAGAATATAAAAACTATGTAGGAGCATCTACATTCCTAGAAATGTATGAAGCATTTATGCAAAATAAAAAAATATTTATGTTATATGGATATCCTGATAGTATGTTATATGATGAAGTAAAAGGATTTAATCCAATTATATTAAATGGAGATTTAGATCTAATAAAGAACAATTGAAAAATATTTGTTAATAATATATAATATTTATGAAGTGAGGTAATTATGACAATCAAGAGTAAAAAAGTGTTATCAGCGGTACTTAGTTTAGGAATGCTTTTATCAGCTGTTGATGGTAAACAAAAAGTAGAAGCTGTTTTTCCGGAAGAACAAACAATTACTAAAACAACAAATATATTTATATATGGAAAAACTAGAAAACTAAGATTAAAAAAATAATTATTAAGTTTTAGACATACTAAAACTTTTTAATTGCAAAAAATAATTATTAGTTATATAATACTAACTCACAAGGGGAGATGTTATAATGACAATTGACGAAGAATTAGATAAAGTTGTTGATAATTATAAAAAAGCAAAGTATGGTAAATCTTTAATAGCAGCCTATGTTTGCCCAATTAAATATGTTTATCATATAACATTAGTTTATGAAGAATGGGATGACTTTTTAGAACAAGTATCTAAAAAAGGATTATATCAATATCATCATGGTTTAGATGTAGTAATACATCCAATTAAAGTGGAGGATCTAGATATTGATGAATCAAATTGCTTATCATATACATATAGCAGAATAATATATGATAGAGATAATATATTTGGAAAATATAATAGAAGTACACTTGCAAGAAGAAAAAAATTTGAAAATAAAGAAAAATAGTAGGAGGTAAACATGTTTGATTGTGATAATAATTTTGTAGAATTAGAAAAAGAAAATGGAGAAAAAATAGTTGTGTTTTTTGATATTGATGATATTAATTCTAATATAAGCAATTTATATAGCAGAATGAATTTTTTATTAGAACATGATATACCAATTGATATGGAAACCATGGAATTATTTCATCAACTTATAGATTTAAAATACGGATTTTTAACTCCTTTAAAGTATATTTATAATAAATATTTGATTGAAGATGGAAAAGTTGAAATCCCTATGTATCAACATGATATGAGAGAAACATTCACTGTAATGAGCGAAGAAAAATTCAAAGCAAATTATGGAGAAGATTTTCCAATTCTTCGTAGATAAATTCTAGAAACATTATTTAATGTTTCTTTTTTGTCATAAAAATAATCTTATTACATAAATATTACTAAATGCTAGAAAGAGGGTTTTTATGGATAAAAATGAAATAATTAAGAGCTTGGATAAAAAATCTGGTGGAGAAATATATTTAGGCGTAGTAGGTGCAGTTAGAACTGGTAAAAGTACATTTATTAAAAAATGTATTGAGACATTAGTTTTACCATATATTGAAGACGAAAATGAAAAGAAAAGATGTATTGATGAGATACCTCAATCTGCTGCTGGAAAAACTATTATGACTATTGAACCTAAATTTGTGCCTAGTAGTGGAGCAAATATAAATATTAATGGTTTAAAAACAAATATTAAATTAGTAGATTGTGTTGGTTTTATTACACCTGAAGCGTTGGGTTATCAAGATGAACTTGGAAATCCTAGAATGGTTAAAACGCCATGGTTTACAGAAGAATTACCTTTTGTAGAAGCAGCAGAGATTGGAACTGAAAAAGTTATTAAAGATCATGCCACTATTGGAATAGTAGTTACTACTGATGGGAGTATAGGAGATTTATCTAGAAATAATTATATATCCGCAGAAGATAAAGTTATTAATGAACTTAAGAATATTAATAAACCATTTATTGTTATATTAAATAGTGTTCATCCTAAACAAGAGGATACATTGAAAATAGCAAATGGTCTTAAAGAAAAATATAATGTACCTGTATTACCTATAAGTGTAGAAGATATGACAGATATAGATATGACTAATATATTAAAAGAAGCATTATATGAATTTCCAATTGATCATATAGAATTTCAGATACCAGATTGGGTAGGGGTACTTAATAATGATCATCCAATTAAAGTTGAATTCTTTAATAAAATGAAATCTTCTATTGTTAATGTGGATAAATTAAGAGATGTAGAAAATATTAATTTAAATTTAGAAGACTCTAATGTAATATCTAAAGCATATATTTCTTCATTAGATACTGATAATTCAGAAGTAACAGTTACATTAGATGCCGAAGATAAATTATTTAATGATTTATTAAAAGAAGTAGTAGGTGAATCAGTTAATTCAAAAGGCGATTTATTAAAAATATTCTTAAATGTTAGTGAAGGTAGAGGAGAATATGAGAATATAAAAGGGGCTTTAAAACAAGTTTATCAAACTGGATATGGTATTGTATTACCAAGAATAACAGATATGAAGTTAGATAAACCTGAAATTATTAAAGCAGGTAATAGATTTGGAATTAAATTAAAAGCTAAAGCATCTAGTATACATATGATTAAAGTGGATGTTGAAAGTAGTTTTGAGCCTATTATAGGAAGTGAATTACAAAGTAAGGAATTAATAGAATACATAATGAAAGACAAAGATAATCCTGAAAAAATATGGGAAAGTGAAATATTTGGCAGAAGTTTAAATGAAATAGTACAAGAAGGTATACAAGGTAAATTATCTCTATTACCTGATTCTGCTAAATATAAATTGTCTCAAACAATAACTAAAATGGTTAACAAAGGAAGCAATAACTTAATAGCGATAGTCTTGTAAAAGACTATTTTTTATGTTATACTTTTTGAGTAGTAAAGGAGCAATCATATGCCAGATTTTAGAGAAGTAACCGAATTCATAAAAGATACATTTGCATATATAGTAATATTTGCCGTTATTGCATTTATTTTTACATTTGTAGTGGCAGTTGTTCCTGTTGCAGGTAATTCAATGAGTCCAACTCTTTCTGATGGAAATATGGCTGTGTCATTAAAATTCGCATATTTAATATCTTCACCTAAAAGAAATGATATTATAACATTTAAAGATGCTGAGAAAAAAAGATATGTTAAACGAGTTATAGGATTACCTGGTGAAACTATTGATTATCTAAATGGTTATTTATATATTAATGGAGAAGCATATGATGAAACATTTGTTGATGGAAAAGAAACAAATAATTTTATGTTTGTAGACATATGTGACAAAGAAAAATGCCCAGATAACAAAATACCAGAAGGTAAATACCTAGTTCTCGGTGATAATAGACCTGGTTCACAAGATAGTAGGGATCCTGAGATAGGTTTGATAGATAAAAAACAGATAGATGGAAAGCTAATATTTAAAGTTTGGCCACTATCAGAATTTAAAAAATTAAGATAGGAAAATAAAAGTAAGAAAAGATGAATTATTCTTGCTTTTTTTAATAAATTATAATATAATACGAGTTGTAAATTGCGAGGTGGGCAATTTTTCGTATGAAGGGAGTTGTAGAAATATGTTTAACAAAAAAAGATTATTTATATTTATCGCATTTATAATACTTTTGTTTTTCATGATGACTTTCGCATCCCAACCTGGTGGTGTTAGAAGAGTTAATACAAGAGAAGTAAAGTTTATAGATGGGTACACTAAGCAAGTAATCAGTACACAAACTATTGAAGTTGGTAAAAATGCTGAAGTACCTGAATCACCTGTTCATGATAATTGTAAATTTTCAGGATGGTATACAGAAAATGATGTTAGAATCGATGATTTTACTAATATCACTACAAATTTAACTGTTTATTCTGGATGTGCTGTTAATTATTATACAGTTAGATTCTATGATACCATCGCAAGAAGAGTAATTGATACTCAAACGGTACGTGGTGGTGAAGATGCAAGTGCACCAACTGCACCAACACATGAAGGGTATACTTTTGTAAGATGGAGTGGAAAGTATACAAACGTTTCTGCAGATGTAAGAGTAGATGCTATATATAATGCTAATGCAGCAGCATATAAAGTAGAATACTATACAGTTAAAGATGATGTTGCTACATTATATACAACAAAAAATTTAACTGGAACAGTTAACTCAAATGCAAGTGCAGAAATAATTACTATTGAAGGATACACATATGATGAAACAAATACACAAAATGTTTTATCAGGTGCTATTGCTTCAGATGGAAGCCTAGTATTAAAGGTATATTATGCTGTAAGTAATTATACAGTAACAATCGATCCAAATTGTACAGGCGAAAAGTGTGATGACATTAAAGAAGAAAAACATGAATATGGAGATGAAATCACATTAGAAGGACTTGAGAGAAAATACACTTTAAGTTATAAAGAAGCAGAAGAAGTTGAAAAACCAAATCAACCTCAAGAAGCTAGTGCAGAATTCCAAGGATATTGCATTAATGCTAGAACTTGTAGTGATGTAATAACTGCAGGAACAGTAGTAGAAGTTAAAGACAATGTAACTTACTATGCACAATGGAATGAAACAGCATTAACAGTTGATGTAGCAGAAGGACACAATTATCAAACAACAACTACTGACTTTACTTTCTTATATTGGTTAGATGGAAGTAAACAAGTAGAAGCAAATTCTAAGATTACTTTAACAGGTGATAAAGAATTAGTTGCTAAATATGATAATGGAACTGCTAGAAAATATACATTAACTATTAACTATGTTTATGAAGATGGTAGCGAAGCAGCTACAACTTATACAGATGAAGTAGCAAATGGAACTACTTATAATGTAACTAGTCCAGAAGCCAATAAAGCTGGATATCATGCACAAGATGCTACTGTAACTGGTACAATGCCAGCTGAAGCGTTAACATTAAGTGTTACTTATGTTGCTAATACTGATATGCCATATACAGTAGAACATTATAAACAAAATGTAGATGGAACATATCCAGATACAGCAAGTGAAACTGAAAATAAAACTGATGGAGTTACAGATCAAACAGTAACAGCTACTCCAAAAGAATATACAGGATTCACACAAGATACAGAAAATCAATTAAATCACTTAACTGATACAATAGATGGAACAAGTAATATAGTATTAAAAGTATACTATAAGAGAGATGTTCATACTGTAACAGTAACATATCATTATGCAAATAATGAACATCCAGATACAGTAGTAGGACCAGATTCATATAGATATGAAGAATCATATAGTTATACTACACCAGAAGTAGCTGGATATAGTGTAAACAAAACAACTGTAAGTGGAACAATGGGAACAGAAGATGTAACAGAAACAGTTACATATACTGCTTCTTCAGATATTTCATATAAGATTGAACATTATAAACAAAATGTAGATGGAAGTTATCCAGATACAGCAAGTGAAACTGAAAATAAAACTGATGGTGTAACTGATCAAACAGTAACAGCTACTCCAAAAGAATATGAAGGATTCACTTATGATGCAGAAAATCAATTAAATCACTTAAGCGATACAGTAACAGCAGACGGTAATTTAATATTAAAAGTATATTATAAGAGAGATACTCACACAGTAACAGTAACTTATATATATGCAAATAATGAACATCCAGCTGTAACTGTAGGACCTGATTCATATAGATATGAACAATCATATAGTTATACTACACCAGCAGTAGCTGGATATAGTGCAAGCAAAACAACTGTAAGTGGAACAATGGGTCTTGAAGATGTAACAGAAACAGTTACATATACTGCTTCAACAACAATGCCATATACAGTAGAACACTATCAACAAAATTTAGATGGAAGTTATCCAACTGAACCAACTGAAACTGAAAATAAAACTGATGGAGTTACAGATCAAACAGTAACAGCTACTCCAAAAGAATATGAAGGATTCACAGTTGATGAAACTGTTGAAGGAACTCATAAATCAGAAGTTTTAACAGCAGGTTCAAATGTAGTATTAAAATTATTCTATAAGAGAGATACTTATACAATAACAATTGATCCTCAATGTGAAGATACAGATAATACATCATGTACAACTATTATTGAAGATCATCCATATGGAGACACAATTACATTAAATGAATTATCAAGAAGTTATACTTTAACATTCTCTGAGAATTCAGCAGTAAATCCTCAAGTAGGAAGTATTCCTGCTAGTGCAGAATTCCAAGGATATTGCTTAAATAGTACAGATCCTGAAACTTGTACAAAAGTTCAAGCTGGTACTGTAACAGTAACTGGACCTGCAACATATAATGCAATTTGGAATGAAGCTGGACTTCACGTAGTAATTCCAACAGGCGGAAATTATACTACTGAAACTGAAATTGGTGAATTTGTTTCATGGAAAGATACAAGTAATGCTATTGTAAATCCTACAAATGATTACTTTGTAACTAAGAGTGATACATTAACTGCAAATTATACTAATAAATATACACTAACTATTACTTATAAATATGCTGATGGAACAGAAGCTGCTCCAGCTCATACAGAAGTACTAGTTAAAGGTAGTGCATATAATGTAACTAGTCCAACTATTACTGGATATAATGCTAGTCCAGAAACAGTAAGTGGTACTATTACAGCAAATGTAACTACAGAAGTAGAGTATAGTAAGAAATCATTATCATATACTGTTAACTTCTATTATGATGATGAATTAAATAATTCAATTACTGATCAAAAAGCTGATTTTGGAACTGTAATTAGTTATAGTGATTATACTATACCTGAAAATATGAAAGTAGATATGGAAAAAACTAACCCAACATCTATTACAATTGGTGAAGATGTTAGTGCTAATGTATTAAATATCTACTATAAGACTACAAGCGTTGAATTAAGTATCAACGTTGATGTAGATTCTCCAAGAGATCCAGCAGAATATAATGATGTAATTACTATTACAGTAACTGCAAAGAATGTTGGAGATGGAAGTGGAAAGGTAGTTGTAAAAGATTCAGAATTAGCTAAGGCATTAAATCCAACTACTGGAGATCCATTAATTAGTATTGATTCAACTAGTGTAAAAGTAAATGGTGAAACATCAACTGATTACAATGCATTAGATATATTAAGTACTAATGGAATTGTAATTGATAATATGCAACCTAATGAAGAAATGGTTATCACATTAGTAGTACGTGTTAAAGCTAATGCTGGTGATACTATTAATAGTAAAGTTGAATCTCAAGTAAATGATGGTTCATTTACAACAGAAAGTACAAATGCAATAACAGTTGAAAAGACATTAAGTTTCAATAAGATTACAGAACAATATGTTGGAACTAACGTTGTTATAGCTCTTGATGCATCTGGTAGTATGTTAGGTAAAGTAAATAGAAAAACATTATTAAAATATGCTCAAGAAGCAACAGAATCATTCATTAAGAATGTATTCCCTAACAGTGATATTGATGCTACTCATACAAATGTTGTAGTATTGAAATATGGATCTAAGGGAAGTAGTTGCCATTATAGTTTATTATATGGTAGATATTGTGATGTAAATACACCATTTGCTGAACAAGTTGGTACAACACTAACAAGTTATGCTAATAGACAATCATTAATTAACAGTGTTAATGGAATTACTATAGAAGAACCAAGTGGTACTCCATACTATGTTGCTCTTGAAGAAGTTAATAAAGTTCTATATACTGAAGGAACAGGTTTAGCATCAACTAATCCAGATAATAAAAATGTAGTTGTATTCTTAACAGATGGTGCACCAGATGATTTAGATGACGTTGATAGAAGAAATGCTGCTATTGCTGCATTACATGCTGATGGTAAAGAAACAATTGTTTATGCCGTTGCATTAGGTAATGGAGCATCAGGAGCTCAAGCTATCTTAAATTCAATTGCTGGAGATTCTAGTAGAGTAATTACTACTGGTGCTGAAGGATTAGAAGCAGAATTCAAAAGAATTAGTATTGAAGCTGCACCAGACCCTAATCCAAAACAAACTCATGAAGGTGTTGCTGAAATAGGAACAGATTTAAGAGTTGATGCTGATCATAAGTTAACTATCATTGTTAACAGGAATACAGCAAGTGAAAGAACAATTGAATATACAAGCATTAGTGCTGCTATGACTGCTAGATATTTAATTCAAGATGAAGATGGCAAGTATGATATAGATGCTACTAAGTTTGATCCTGCTGATACAATTTATGTATCATTCTATGGAAACTCAGGTAGAGGTACAATGAATAGAGCAGCAACTAGAAAATTTGGAGCTCTATATGGGCCTTCATATGAAGGTTTAGTTGAAGGACAAGTATTACCTGAAATAGAACAAGAAGATGCAACTGAAACAGATACTACTGATGAAGTAGTAAATAATGAAGATGTTATAGATGAAAATACAACTCCAGTAGAAAATACTGAAGAAACTAAAGAAAAAACAACTGAATCAGAAGAAGTAGTTAATGAAACTACTACTTCTGAAACAGAAATTATAGAAGAAACTGAAAATAATGAAGAAGTAACTAATGAAACAGTAGAAGAACTTCCTCAAGAAATTTTACCAGTTGGCGATTTAGTTTCTATAGAAGCAATCATTTCTGAAGATGAAGAAGAAAAACCTGTAGTTAATAAAGAGGAAGAAATTCCTGCTACTAAAGAAGAAGTATCTACTGAAGTAGTTCAAGAAGAAAAATAATTGAAAAAAAGTAGATAGCTTATAGTTATTTACTTTTTTTAAAATTATGTGTATAATTAAATTGGTGGTTACATATGGCATATATAAAGTATAAAGAGTTAACAAAATTTTTCAATTTTTCAAGATATATTAAAAATGATGAATTGGCTTATTATATAACTGATTATGCATATGAAGATGAAAGAATTCTAGCTACATATAAAACTTTTAGAGATCATGGAATGTTTACTACTGAAAAAATGGTATTATTTGATAATAGATTATCTATTAGGCCTTATAAAAAAATCTATACAATACCATATAATAGAGTTTCTTCCTTGTGTATCCTATTTAGATCATCTGTTGTAGAATTACAATTAGATTTAGATAATGGATATCAATTAAGATTAAAGTTTGTAAATATGACTGATGTTGATAAAGTTAGATTAAGACTCTTATATTCATATATAAGCAGAGTTGTAACTAGACAAAAAATACCTGAAGATTTAATTCAAAATTTAATGGATAATAACATAGTATTAAGAGGAGGTATAAAATGGAAAAAGAAACCGAAGACTTTCTAGATGAAAAAATATCTAAAAAGAAATTAGAAAAAAAGGATAAGAATGAAAAATCATTATTTCAAAGAATAATGAATGTTATTCTATGGATAGTATTATTTGTTTGGATGGGAGTAGTATTATTTGATTATTACCATGTAAGTAAAAATACTGATCCAACATTCTGTATTAAAAAGGGCACTATTAAACATAATGACGGTAATGTTAAATGGTGTTTAGGAGCAGGATATAAAGTATATCAATATAATAGAAATTGTTATCAAGCAATTGAATTTGGTCCATTCTGGAACAAAGATAGATCTGCTGAAGCTGATCAATGTAAAGGAAATTAATAATTTCCTTTTTTTATGCCATAGAAATGATATAATAAATATAGGTGATAATATGAAAAGAAATGGATTTACATTAATAGAGTTATTAGCAGTAATAGCTATATTAGCTATTCTTATAATAATGGCGGTACCTGCAGTATTAAAAACATTTAACAAATCAAGAAAAAGTACATTTAATAATGAACTTAATACAATCATAAAAGCTGCAAGATATCAGTATGTATTAGATGGAGAGCCAACAACATATGATAATAATTCTAATCCTTTACGAGTATCAAACAAATCTGACTTTGACTATTGTATTACAGTAAATGCCGATGGAGAAGTAATAGATTTTAAAGCAACAAATGGAAGTTATAAATATGAAAGTAATGGCAGTGTTGAAGAAACGAAGAGTGGGGATATAGAAGATGCTGAAAGTGGATACACTCCTAGCTGTATGCCGGCAAATGCATTAACAATACAATATGTAAATAGGCAAAATGCAGGACAAATTACTGCAGGAGATGAAGTATCAATGGGAAGTGAACACTTCTATGTTGTTAGTAGTAATTCAACTAATACAGTTTTACTAGCAAAATATAATTTATTAGTAGGAGATGTATTTGAAAGAATAGATGGAACTTGGACTTTTACGACATTAAGTTCAAGTGATCCAGGATATGGTTTACAAAGTGAAAGAGCAAAAGGTGAATATGGCTCTTCTACTGATAGAACAGCAGTTGTAGCATTTTCAGGGAAGGGATACTGGGATAATGCTAATTGTGTGTGGAATGGTACTTCAAATGGAGATATCTGCTCAGGAACAGCAGGTTTAAAGAGTGAATATGCAAACTCAGCAAATGCAGCAGGTAAAACAGGAGCATATACATCACCATATCCATATGTATATAATAGTAGTATGTCGAGTATAGCGCCAAGTTATGGAATATATACTAATTCCTCTAGTACATGGAGAGGTGCTTATGATAATGGCTATACTATAGCATATTATGTAGAAGGATATGTAAATAGATTAAAGAGTTTAGGAGCATCAAACAATATAACAGGGAGATTGTTAACATATGAAGAAGCAAGTTCACTATCAAGCACAGTAAAAGGCAATTGGTCTTATTGGCTTGGTAATGCTGGTAGAAGTGATTATGTTGGAAATGTGTATAGTGGTATTATTAATAATGCTGGTAACTATTGGTATGATTACGTAATTGGAGTTCGCCCAGTTATAGAAATACCAACAAGTTTAATGCCTAATTAGAATACTTTAAAAAGTATTCTTTTTTTGTAGTGTAATAGATACATCTTTCTAATTATATAATTAGGAGGTAATATGGAAGAGTTAATAAATATATATAAAACAGCATATTTTAAAGGAATATTAGATGCACTAGAGAGTGGAAGGTACAAATTGTTTAAATATAATATAAATCATGATTTAAAGGCTAAAATATATGATTTAGGGTATATTACTGGTTATAATAATTTTATTAAATATATTAAAAATAATCTTTAAAAATATATTTTCTTATTGTATAATTATACTAGGTGATAGTATGAAGAATGGTTTTACTTTATTAGAACTATTAGTTGTAATTGCCATAATGGCTGTAGTAGGTGTTGCTTCTGTAACTATGTTTACATCTGGTAATGATGAAGCCGATGAAGAGGATTTAGTTAATAAATATATGGAAGTACAACAAGCTGCATTAGTTTTTGTAGATTTAAACGATTCATGGTTATCATCTTTTACTACTAGTGGAGATATATATGTTAGATTAGGTGAAATTCAAAATGAAAATTATCTTTCAGAAAAATTAATTAATCCAGTAACCGGTGATGAATTTCCTAGTAGTTATTTAGTTAAAATATATAAAGCATATATGACACCTGGTAATAGTAATACTGAATATGTTAATAGTTGTATTATTTCTAATCAAGGAGGTAATACTAAATGTATATCTAATAATAAAGGAAAAGCATGTGGTTGTTGTGATTTACCTACATCTGAATATAATCCTGCTTGCTAATTCTTTTTTTTGATTTTTAATACAAACACATTTTCGTTTAAAAAATAATAGTGATTTATATAAATAGTTGTGGTATAATATTGGAAAATTTGAGGGTGATATTATGGATAAAATTATAATTAAAAATGCACACGAAAACAATTTGAAAAATATAGATTTAGAGCTACCTAAAAATAAACTTATTGTAATGACTGGAGTATCTGGTAGTGGTAAATCTTCTTTAGCATTTGATACTATATATGCTGAAGGTCAAAGAAGATATGTAGAAAGTTTAAGTGCTTATGCTAGACAATTTCTTGGTAATATGAATAAACCTGAAGTTGATTCTATCGAAGGATTAAGTCCTAGTATAAGTATTGATCAAAAGTCTACTAATAAAAACCCTAGAAGTACAGTAGGAACAGTTACTGAAATATATGATTATTTAAGATTATTATTTGCTAGAATTGGTACTCCTTATTGTCCAAAACATAATATACCCGTTAAAGAACAAAGCATAGAGGAAATGACTAATAAAGTATTAGAGTATCCAACTGGCACTAAAATAGAAATTTTAGCGCCTGTTATCCACGGTGAAAAGGGAACTCATAAAGATTTATTAGATGATCTTAGAAAAGATGGATTTGTAAGAGTAAGAGTAGATGGAGAAGTAAAAGACTTAAGTGAAGATATTATTTTAGATAAAAATAAAAAACATAATATAGATATTATTGTTGATAGAATAGTTATTAAAGAAGATAGCCGTTCTAGAATATTTGAAGCAATTGAGTTATCATGTCGAAATGCATCATCAAAAGTTATAATAAATGTTATTGGTGATAAAGAAATTGTAATGAGTGAGAATTATTCTTGTCCTTTATGTAATTTTAGTATTCCTGAACTTGAACCAAGACTATTTTCTTTTAATAGTCCATACGGTGCTTGTCCAGAGTGTAAAGGACTTGGTGTTAATCTGCATATTGATGAAGATATATTAATACCCGATAAAAATTTATCTATTATGGAGGGAGCAGTTGCATCTTTTCAAAGTGGTGAGACATTAAATATAGCATTTAAAAAATTAGCTTTAGTAGCTAAACATTATAATATAGACTTATATAAACCTGTAAAAGATTTAACTCGTGAAGAATTAGATATTATATTATATAAATCTCCTGAGAAATTAGATTTAACATTAACTACTAGAAGTGGTAGTACTTTAAAAAGCTATGATTATTTTGAAGGAATTATTACAAATCTAGAAAGAAGATATATGGAAACTACAAGTGGTGCGATTAGAGAATGGATAGAAAAATATATGACTGAACTTCCATGTTCGCATTGTCATCAAACAAGACTTAGAGATGAAGCATTAAGTGTAAGAATAAATGGTAAAAACATATATGAAGTTACTCAACTAAGTATCAGAGATTTAATTGATTTCTTTGATGATTTAAAACTTAATAATGAACAAAAAGAAATATCATTTTTAATAATTAAAGAAATAAAAGAAAGATTAAGTTTTTTAAAAAATGTAGGTTTAGAATATTTAACATTATCAAGAGAAGCTGCTACACTAAGTGGTGGAGAAGCTCAAAGAATTAGATTAGCTACTCAAATAGGTAGTAGACTTTCTGGGATATTGTATGTATTAGATGAACCATCTATTGGCTTACATCAAAGAGATAATGAAAAATTAATTAAATCATTAAAGGAAATGAGAGATTTAGGAAATACTTTAATAGTAGTAGAACATGATACTGATACTATGCTTGAAGCAGATTATTTGGTAGATATAGGTCCTAAGGCTGGAAGAGATGGTGGTTATTTAGTGGCATGTGGTACTCCAGAAGAAGTAATGAAATGTGAAAATTCTATTACCGGAAGATATTTAAGTGGAAAAGAAAAAATAGAGGTTCCTAAAAAGAGAAGAAAAGGTAATGGAAAAGAAATTAAAATTACTGGTTGTAAAGAAAACAATCTTAAAAACATTAATGTAGAATTTCCTTTAGGTAAATTTATATGTGTAACTGGAGTATCTGGTAGTGGTAAATCTACATTAGTAAATGAAATATTAGGTAAAATATTATCATCTAAAATAAATAAATCTAAAGATAAACCTGGTAAATATAAAGCTATTAAAGGAATAGAATATGTAGATAAAATAGTAAATATTACACAAGATCCTATTGGAAGAACCCCAAGAAGTAATCCAGCTACTTATACTGGTGTATTTGATTCAATAAGAGATGTATTTGCTCAAACTAAAGAAGCTAAAATAAGAGGATATGATAAAAGTAGATTTAGTTTTAATGTTAAAGGTGGACGTTGTGAAGCATGTTCTGGAGATGGAGTTAAAAGAATAGAGATGCATTTCTTGCCTGATGTTTATGTTCCATGTGATGTATGTAATGCTACTAGATATAATAAAGAAACCTTAAAAATTAAATTTAAAGGTTTAAATATTTCTGAAGTGTTAGACTTAAGAGTAGATGAAGCAATAGAGATATTTGAAAATGTTCCTAAAGTATATAAAACTTTAAAAGTAATGCAAGAAGTTGGACTTGGATATGTTAAATTGGGTCAAAGTGCTGTTACATTATCTGGAGGAGAAGCTTCAAGAGTAAAATTAGCTAAAGAATTGCAAAAGAAGCCTACTGGAAAAAGCGTATTTATATTAGACGAACCTTCTACTGGATTACATCAAGATGATATTAAAAAACTACTTGTAATTTTAAATAAAATAGTTGATAATGGAGATACAGTCATAGTTATAGAACATAATTTAGATATAATTAAACAAGCTGATCATATTATTGATCTTGGGCCTGAAGGTGGAGACTTTGGAGGAAAAATAATTGCTAAAGGTACACCGGAAGAAGTCGTTAAATGTAAAGATTCATATACTGGAATGTTCTTAAAAAAATATTTATAAAAGGAGTTTATTATGGATAAATATATTGATAAATTAGTTAATATTGGTGTTGATTTAGGGAGCAAGTTACTTGTTAGTATAATAATATTAATAATAGGTACCAAAATAATTAATGCTTTGGTTAGATGCTTAAAGAAAGAAAACAGATTTAAAAAATTAGATATTAATGTCAAAAGCTTTTTAATTAGTTTTTCTTCTATAGGATTAAAAGTACTATTATTTATTACAATACTTAGTATACTTGGAATACCTATGACATCTATAATTACTTTATTAGGATCTGCTGCTGTTGCGATAGGCTTAGCTTTACAAGGCGGACTTTCTAATTTAGCAGGTGGTGTAATGTTATTAATATTTAGACCATTTGTAATTGGAGACTTTGTAGAAGCATCCGGTTATGAAGGAACAGTAAAATCTATATCATTATTCTATACAACAATAGTAACTATTGATAATAAAGTAATTCAAATTCCTAACGGAGGGCTTTCAAATTCTTCAATTATTAATTATAGTACTATGAAAACAAGAATGATTAATACAATAATATCTGTATCTTATAATTCTGATATTGATAAGGTTAAAAAAGTCATTAAAGATGTTATTAATAACTTAGAATTATCTTTAAAAGAAGAACCTATATTAATTAGATTAAAAACTCATAATACATCATCATTAGATTTTGTTGTAAGATTTTGGGTTAAATCACCTGATTACTGGGAAACATACTTTACGTTTATGGAAGAAGTTAAAAAAGCATTTAATAAAAATAAAATTGAAATACCTTATCCACAAATGGATGTTCATATCACAAAATAGTAGTTATTACTATTTTTTCTTGTTTTAATATTAATAAAATAGTATAATAATCTATAGTAGTGGAGGTATATAATGGATAAAATATATAGTTTTAAAAAAGCATTATATGATAATCTTGTAAAATTATATAACATCAATAAACAAAGTATGAATACACGTTTGTTTACTGAATACTATAATAAAGTACTTCCTCTAAATAAATTAGAAGATATTAATCAAATATATAGAGAATTACAAGTTAGAATAAATGAAATATCAACTAAATATAATAATTTGTTAAAAGAATATAATAAAAATAAATCTAAAAAAATATATGACTATTTATTAGAAATCAAAGCTGAATATGATGTTTTAATGGATATATATAATATATTTAAGCAACATTTATCAGTTACTAAACAAGCACCAACTACTAGTGACCTTGATTATGATTCTAGAAGTTATTTAGCTATATGTCAAAAAATAATGGAATTGAAAAATGAATGTTTTAAATTAGAATATAATGATTTAAAAGCATCTGAATTAAGAAGCATTATTTATGCATTATGCATTGAACGTGAAAAAATGGTTAGTAAAGTTTTAGGTGTTTCTGGAATTAATAAACTACGTTTAATAGAATCTAAAGAGGATATGGTTATGTCTAAAAAAGATGAATTAGATGATTGGGTATTACTTTCAAATAATATTGATGATATGAAAGAACCAACGACAATAACTTTACCTGAATATATTAATTATTTAAGACAAACATTTAGAGAAATTTCTGGTATTGAATTTGATATAGAAAGTACTATGGAAGGTATTAAAGGTAAAAGATCTAATGTAATAAGTACTAATAAATTAAGAGCAGAAGAATATAAAGAAATAGTTAGAAAGAATTACTATAATTTAATTAAATCATTAAAGGATCCTAAAGTAGAAATGTTATCAGAAGCATTATTAAACTATTTAAGTATTTATAATATAGAGGGCGGTTATTCTACATTTAAGAAACATTATTCTAATGGAAAAATTGGTAATGAAGCTATATCAATGAATTTATATAAAAAAGGTATTGCTAATATAGAAACACTAATGGAAGAAATTATTAGTTTAGCTAAACAAAACATTTCTAAAAAAATGGGTGAAATTACCATTAATAATTATGTTAAAACTAAAAAGGATGGTATTGAAGAATTAAGAGTTATGGATGTTAATTTATTAAAAGAAATGTTAAAAGTAAAATCAATGGAAAATCAAATGAGGTGATATTCTTGAGTAAAGTGAAACTTTATAAAATTGAAAATGAAAAATATGATAATAAGAGTGATTTATTAAAATTTGTAGTAGGTATATTAGTTTATACATTAGTTCTATTAATGGCTAACTATTTATTTAAAGGAATATATATTGATAATTATATTTCTGCTTTAATAGCTGCCTTAATACTAAGTTTATTAAATTATACTATTAAACCATTATTAATATATTGGACATTACCACTTACTATTTTAACTCTAGGTATAGCATATCCTATAGTAAATATGGTAATATTAAAATTGTGTGATGTAATAATGGGTTATCATTTTGTATTACATGGTTTTTTATCAATATTTTTTATATCAATATTTATAAGTATATTTAAAATGTTTTTAGATAATTTAATTACTAAGAAAGTGGGTAAATAATATGAATCCAGTAGCATTTTCAATAGGGAATTTTGAAATTAGATGGTATAGTATATTAATAGCTATTGCTGTAATAATATCTTATTTTATGATAAAAAGTGAATGTAGAAAATTTCAAATTAAAAATGAATTTGTATTTAATTTAATGTTTTGGACAATTATATTCGGGATTATAGGAGCTAGATTATATTATGTATTATTTAATTTAGATTATTATTCAAATCATTTAATGGAAACAGTTCAAATATGGAAAGGTGGACTTGCTATTCATGGTGGATTAGCTTTTGGCCTTATAACTTTATTTGTTTATTGTAAAAAATATGGTATGAGAGTAGGAAAGATACTTGATATAGTAGTAGTACCTTTATTACTTGCTCAAGCAATAGGTAGATGGGGTAATTTCTTTAATAGCGAAGCATATGGAAGCATAGTTGAATATAATACTCTTATTAATTTAAAAATAATTCCTCAATTTGTAATTGATAATATGTATATAGATGGTGCTTATAGATTACCTATGTTCTATTTTGAATCATTATGGTGTTTATTAGGTTTTATAGTAACATTATTTTTAAGAAGAGGAAAATATTTAAAAGAAAGTCAAATCTTTGGTTTCTATCTAATATGGTATGGAGTTGCTAGATTTGTAATAGAAATATTTAGAGCAGATAGTTTAATGTTAGGTAATTTTAAAATAGCTAGAATAGTTAGTGTAGCTATGGTTATAGCAGGTATAATTGTAGAAATAATACAAGCTCAAAAACCTAAATTAGATGACTTATATAATAGAGTTGAAGTAGAAGAAATAAGATTTTAAGAGAATAATTATTTATTCTCTTTTAATAAATATTTGACAATAAATAAATTATTGATAAAATATGATTAATGATGGAGGTATATTATGTTAGTATATGGAAAAAATGTAGTAAATGAAATATTAAATAATGGTGTTAAAGTATATAAAGTATTTCTTGAAAATAATTTTAAAGATGATGAACTATTAGAAAAAATAAATAAATTAAATCTTAAGAAATTTCATATAGATAAAAATAAATTAGATAAAATGTGCAACAATACCTCTAATCAAGGAATTGCATTAGATATTGAAGAATATAAATATTTAGATATTAAAGATATAGAAAATGATGATAAATCTAATTTTATAGTTATGTTAGATTCTATTGAAGATCCACATAATTTTGGAGCAATTATAAGAACATGTGAGTCTGCTAAAGTAGATTATATTATTATACCTAAGAATAGAAGTGTTTCTGTTAATAGTACTGTATATAAAACCTCAGTTGGAGCCATTAATGGTGTTAAAATATGTGAAGTAACTAATTTAAATAATACTATTAAAAAATTAAAAGACATCGGTTATTGGATATATGGTGCTGATATGAAAGGAAAAAACTATAGAGATATAGATTATAGTGGTAAAACTTGTCTTGTAATTGGTAATGAAGGACATGGTATGAAACATTTAGTACATGAATCATGTGATGAAATAGTATCTATTCCAATGAGAGGTAAAATTAATTCATTAAATGCAAGTGTTGCTGCTGGAATTATAATATATGAAATAGTTAAATATAAATAGGTGGGTTATGGATTATAAAGAATTAAATGATAATGAATTATTATATTTATGTGCAGAAAATAATGAAGATGCAGTAAATAAAATAATTGATAAATATAAAAATTGTATTTTTAACATATTAAAAGAGTATACCAAAAAATATAATATTATTGGTGTTGAAATCGCTGATTTATATCAAGAAGGATTAGTTGGTTTATTACATGCTATACATTCTTTTGATAAAGACAAAAATATATTATTTTATACTTATGCAAATGCATGCATTAGAAAAAATATAATAAATGCTATTAAAAAAACATTTGAAAAAAAGAATAGAATATTAAATAATTCTTATTCATTAGATAAACTAATAAATGATAGCAATAATAGTATGTATGAAGTATTTAAAGATGAAAGTAGTGAACCAAATAAAATATTAATTGATAAAGAAAGTAATGATGAATTAATTGATAACTTAAAAAAAGTATTAAGTAAAGGTGAACTAGCTGTATTTGAATTAAAATTAAAAGGATTATCTAATAGTGAAATATCTATATTATTAGATAAAGATAAAAAACATGTAGAAAATACATTCTTTAGAATAAATAAAAAATATAAAGATTTAATAAATAAGTAATTTCCTAAATTACTTTTTATATGTTATAATTATTATGGTGAGATAATATGTTTGATTATTTTAAAGGAATAGTAACTAAAACAGTAGCAAATTATGTCGTTATTGAATGTAACGGAGTAGGATATAAAATATTTACTCCAAATCCATATAAATTTATTGAAGGTGAAATACAAACTGCATATGTATATAATCACGTTAGAGAAGATGAAAATGTATTGTATGGATTTAAAACAGAAGAAGAAAGAGATTTATTTTTAAGATTAATAGAAGTAAAAGGATTAGGCCCTAAAATGGCTTTACCTATGTTAGCAACAGGTTCCATTAGCGGAATTATAGATGCTATAGATAGGGAAAATATTTTATATTTAAAGAAATTTCCTAAGATAGGAGAAAAAGTAGCAAGACAAATTATTTTAGATTTAAAAGGTAAATTAGTTTTATCTAATGAAGTACATGTAGAATCAGATGAACTTGTTTTAGCACTTGAATCATTAGGATACAAAACAAATGATATTAAATCTGTTGTTTCTAAAGTAGATAAATCTTTAAATATTGAAGAGCAAATTAAAGAAGCATTAAAATTATTATTAAAATAAGGAGTAGTTATGGTAATTGGAATTGATATGGATGATACAATATGTTCTACAAATGAACGTATTATAGTTGAAGCAGATAAATATGATAAAGAGGTTTTGGGTGGAACTGGTATTAAAGATATTGATGCTTATGAATTTACTAAAATGATGGGATGGCCACAAGAAATGAAAGGCCAATTCTTTAGCGATAAATTAGAATATATTATGGATAATGCAGAAATAAAAGAAGGGGCTAAAGACGTTATCAATAAATTACATGATGAAGGTAAAAAAATAATTATTATTTCATTTAGAAAAGGTAAATATATTAAAGATCCATATAATCTAACAAAGAATTGGTTGGAAAGAAATGGAGTTCATTATGATAAGATATATGTTGATACTGGAAGCAAAGTAGATGAATGTATTAGTGAAAAAGTAGATTTGTTTATAGACGATAAAGAAAGTCATTGCGAAGATGTATCTTCAGCTGGTATAAAAGTATTATTATTTACAAATGCATATAATCATGATGAAAAGAGATTTAATAGAGCTGATAATTGGAATAAAGTATATGATTATATTAAGGAGATAAATAATGGATGAAAGGATAGTAAGTAATCATGAATTAGAAGCAGATACTTTTGAAAAGACTATTAGACCTGATTCATTTGATGAATATATAGGTCAAACTGATGTTAAAGAAAATATAAAAGTATTTGTAAAAGCTGCTAAATTAAGAGGCACTAACCTAGATCATGTATTATTATATGGTCCTCCTGGATTAGGTAAAACTACTTTAGCACATATAATAGCTAATGAACTTGGAAGCAATATTAAAACAGCTAGTGGACCTACTATTGAAAAAAGTGGAGATTTAGCTGCAATATTATCTACTTTAGAGCCTAATGATGTATTATTTATAGATGAAATACATAGAATACCTAGATATATAGAAGAAATACTATATAGTGCTATGGAAGATTTTAAATTAGATATTATTATTGGAAGTGAAGGACAAAGTAGAAATATAAAGATAGATTTACCTCCATGGACTTTAGTTGGAGCAACAACAAGAGCTGGAGATTTATCAGCTCCTTTACGTGATAGATTTGGTATAGTTTCTAAATTAGATTTTTATACTAATGATGAATTAAAAGAAATAGTAAAAAGAACTGCTAGAGTATTAAATATGCAAATTGATGATGATGCTGCATATGAAATAGCAATAAGAAGTAGAAAAACTCCAAGAATTGCTAATAGATTGCTTAAAAGAGTAGGAGATTTTGCTTTGGTTGAAGGTGATGGTAAGATAACACTATCGCTTGTAAAAAAAGCTTTAAAACGCCTTAAAATTAATGATTCTGGTTTAGATAGCACAGATGTTGAATATTTAATGAGTATCGTTGAAAAATTTAATGGAGGACCAGTAGGTATAGAATCTATTGCTTCATCAATAGGTGAAGAAGTTGGTACTATAGAAGATGTTATAGAACCATTCTTATTACAAGAAGGATATGTTAAAAGAACATCTAGAGGAAGAATAGTTACTGAAAAAACTTATAAAGAATTTAAGATAAATAATCAAAAAACTTTGTTTGATTATGAATAATAGAAAACTTATATAAAAGTTTTCTTTTTTATGATACAATAAATATGAGGTAGAATATGATATTAGGAATATGTGAAAGCCCAAATGTGTTAGAAATAATGAATATAGTAGTAACTATAATCAAAGTAATAATGGTAGTAGTACCAATAATACTACTATTTTCGCTTATATTTAAAGCAGTAAGTGCTTCAACTAAGAATGATCAAGATGCACTTTCAACATTAAAGAAAAAAGCAGTACCTAATATAGTAGCTGCAGTATTAATATTTTTAATACCAACACTAGTAAG